>VXYV01000094.1 GCA_009845835.1 Gammaproteobacteria bacterium
GATTTATACTATCTGTACAATACGACATTGGTTGACAGTACGAATCGGTCTCGGTTGGTGAAATACAATCCGCACACAGAACAAACAGACATTATCTTTCAATTTGCATCGGGGATAGAATGCTGGAACTTAGCAAAGCGTAGCAATCTTGATAGATTTTCAGTTGTCGCGACAGCATCACGTGCTAAAGATGACCTAGACGTAGATATTTCTGAAACGATTACAACACCACAAACGGGTCCTAAGGTTTATGTAGTCAAACTGGTATTCAACGTTGCAGTGTCGCGTGTGAGTATGAAAGAAGGCATGACCTTTGAAGGTGTAGAAGTAGAATTTGACAAAAGCAAAATATACAGAGCAAGGGACCCAGAAGCCGTACCCACCTTACCAAGTTTGTCTGACATAAACGACCCGACTGAATTAGACAGCTCATCAGATTGGGTAGAAGATTCTGCTAATATTATCCATAAGCCCGCAAAAGCATTCGTAATTTATCTGCGTGTCAAAAAGAGTTCTACCAATTTTGAAGCAAAACTTGTAAAAAACAGCGTCCGAAGGTATAACATAGACAAGATACTGCCTGATTTGCGTGATATTTACCCGCGTTCGGGTTCGTATATCACAGATTTTCAAGGTGCTAACAGTGTATTCATTGCAGAAGTTGACGCCGGTTCTCTGAGTACGCTTGTTCCCACAAATTCACCACAAAAGCCTGTCCTTGCCAACTTTTATCAGTTAGGTGAAACTGGACTCATAACTGAAGGCGGTAAGTTAGTCCCGTTTTCATCTTTCGACTACTTGTTGCCCGATACCACTCGGAGCATGTTGTATAAAGGAAATAGAGTCTTATTTGCGTATGTAAATTATACTTCGGAAACTTTTGGAGTGGCGAGAGTTAATCAATCGGGATCGGTTACTGTTATCAATTCCTTTACCATGAATGGTATGAATTACGCGGGCATAAATTTTATCATTGAAGATAACACAGTTTTTACGCTGATAACCGACAAAACAGGAGAAAATAGCAGGGTCTTAGTATATCAACACTCAATTTGAACTTGCTATTTAGCAAGTGGGGTTTTTATGACTGCCGTTAACAAACATCAATACTTTCTCAGCGATACTTACACACCGGCAACTCTCCTATCAGTGCCTTCGGTAGAGATATTTACGCCTTCAGCCGACTTACTCGCTTCCGATCCTCAAGAACTCTTTTGGGATGTGCTGTTTGAGTGGAATCAGAACGTAGAATTTGAGTTATCGGATATTCAGCTAACAGGATGCACTGCGGTACGTTTGGATGGTAGTGGTAGACATTGGACTTTACAGATAGAATTACCTGCGGAAACAGAAAGCACAGCAGAAATAACCGTTGCTCGCGATAGCGTTGAGGGTCCGGAAACAACGGGTCCCGATTTTGAGACAACGGTTTCCTTTGATTACAACACTGCTGCTGAAAGTGTTGTCACCGGTGGTCAATTATGCAGTTTGATTGTTCCAGTAGGCGGATTCCGCAATGAATTGGGCATCGTCACTGCTGTTTTCAATGGCGTATTAAGCCTTGCCAAGAATGGTAACTTCCTCTATTTTGTTGTGCATATACAGAACCAATCCGCAAGATATTTTAGTTCAGTGCTTGATTCTCGGTCAAAACAAGGTTCTGCACAACTCTATAGAGTGGATATTTCACAGAATCCGTGCGTGTGGACACTACTTAAGTCCTACAAATCGGTTACATTGGCAGCAAGGTCGCTGGTAATCCGAAACAACAGAGTCTATTTCTTTGAAGGTAGTCATTACTCAGCACTGAATGAAGGGCTTGCATTCACTGAAATACCTGTCAACTCCGAAGATCGCTTTCAGCATTTCATTAGACGACTTGACGGAGTAGACTCTGAATGGAAAGGTCAACTGGGTCGGTTAATGTCAATATCTAATACGTCTTCAATCATTGAAGATCATGGTATCAACTGGATAAGTGCCACACCGCAAGAAAATCCCGCCTACGATGGAAGCGATCCGACAAATGTCCCGGAAGGCACAAAGACACTACTGATAAATGGTGTCTATTACAGTATCGATATCAACAAAGATACTTCAGAAATCACAAAGATTGATGAATCTCCCGACAGATTTTACGGAATTCACACCGCAACAACTTCACCGATGGTTGATACAGACGATGGTATTATCATGGTAACAGGTTACGGCAACCTAATGCGGACAGTAGATTTTAGAAATGATAGCGAAGATTTGAACGCAAATGAGGTTGCCAGATTTGACAATTGGCACATGCTACGATATGGGCATAAACATGAATTCAGAAGCTATCATCTGAAAACAAATGACCGAACCTATCATGATGTGTTCACAGAATTTGCAAGGGATACATATAGTAGTTGGGGGTTCAAAAACGATGCATTCTCTTTCAAACCGCGCGACCCGCGACATGTGATTGTGAATCAACTCCAACTTACAGATACAGACACTTCACAAATCATCATTGATAAAAACAATCATGATATTGACACATACCCATCAACGGGGAACGTCTGTATCAATAACGAGGTATTGTCTTACAGTTCTTTTAACGCTGCAAATTTCATCATGTCAGGTTTATCGCGAGGATTATACAATAGTGAAGCGAGAGAACACGCTCAAAATGATAGAATCTATTGGATAGACCATGTAATTCAACTGGACTCAGACACAATAGCGAAGATTATCCAAACTGTCAATACCGACAACGATATTGCTAACATCAAGAACCATATCACTATCCGGTACGGTGATAGTGAAGAATATATTGATACAGACGACACGAGTATAGAAAGATACGGCAAGCGTGAATTAGCAGTTGATACCAGTATCAACAGAAACGAATTGGAACGGGTGAAATGGTTAGCATTACAACTGAAAAACAGATACGCAAAATTGAATCGCGTATTAGATGCCGAATTAGATTTTGCACCTTACTTGGAAGTAGGCGACTGTATCTATTTCCAATGTCAGCATCGCATGTTTTTAGAGACCGCCTGCCAAGTGTTAGAAAGAGAACACAAACTACATGATCAAAAAACTATTGTGAAGTTCGTAACACTATAAGAATACCCCCTCTTGCTATTTAGCAACAACCTTTGAATTCTAATCAAAAACTTACACAGACGCTTGACAAAACACACACAGACTCGCCATATTTGCCCTCATTTTACCACACGTCAGCGTTCTTTTCATGTTTCTGATACATTGTAGGCATATAGGAAGAATAACGCATCATATACTACAAACAAAGAAGCCGAGCATCTATGCCTTGCCCGACTTGCTTTGTAGATGATGCATTTGGCTTTTGCTTGAACAACAAAAAAGCGAACCTCTTAAGGTAAGAGGATTTGAAATGCATAATACTATTATAGCACACCACTTGATATTTATCAAATGAAAAAAGGCGGGATTGCTAAATCGCAACTCCGCCTTCCCTTTGCTGTGTTCTTTTGCGGATTACCCGCATGGACGCCCAGTATGGAGAGAACAGGCAGCAAAAGTCCTATGTGTTCTATGTGAACGTCAGATACATTGCGTTCTTTACTTCACCTTCTTTAAGTGAAAGATTTATCGTGTCACCAGGATCTAAGGTAGGCACTTCAAAAACGATAACAAAGAATCTTCCAACTGCAGTTGTTGCTTGGTTTATATTCTCTGATACCCACACCGCGGTAGCCGTTAAATCATCGTATTGCGCTTCGCTGGGTTCACCTGTCCCGACAAACCTGTAAATATGCGTTATCGTAGCGTCAATACCGGCAATTTCAAAACTGCTTGCTTGCAGTCCGGTAATAGATACATTGAAGTTTCCCCTAACCTTCCATTCCCCCGCATCAATATTTTCAGGAGCTTCACCCGTGATTATAGGTTCTCTTCGGTCATACCTAATCTCTTTCGGTGTGATAACGATTTCTTCACGTTCAATACCACCAGATGTCAAAATCCCACCCTGCAAATCTAACAGCATTCTGCCTGCGGTGTTTATCTCTGGCAACAGATGCACCTCGTATGATGCATCAGTACCGGTAATCCACATTTCCGTGCAGTCCACATCCGATCCACTTGTTTTTGACAACTCAAAATCCGTTTTGTGTAGAGATGTGACATCCTCCTCAAAAGTTACCGGAATAACGATAGTTTCGTCATCTTCATAGGTGTGCTGCCCAAAAGTTGCTTGTATGTTGCCAAGTGTGTCATACGATATTGCCTTTGCAGTTGCAGCAATCTGTTCCGATACACCGTCTATTGTGATAGTACCTACCAAACTTATTGTGACAGTACCAACGACTTCATCTGGCAGTTCGACAGAGATAAATGCAGCATTCTTTGACACATTCAATAGCGTCATATCACTTAGAGTGACATCGGTGCTTCCAGAGACTTGAACATTAGAAAGAGAAAAACTGGACCTATCTAATATCTGATTTTGCGAAATAGCAAATGACACCGAGAAGTTGAAATTACCCGCTTGGCGTGTCGTTATATTAGGAGCAATGTTTGCTGTTATTGGCATAATATTAAATCAGTTTATAGTATTTAAATGTATGACTTATAGACCCTTGAACATTAGTAACAGTAACTTTTACTGTAGATCTAGTTCCAACTGATACATTAGACGCATAACGCAATTGTCCGTTAGTTGCGTTAATAGTAAAATGTGGATGACCTTGTGTATTGTCTGCTTGAGATATTGAAAAAGTTCCAGGCGGTTCACCTTTATTAAAATAGTTCTCCATATTCATATATTG
>VXYV01000026.1 GCA_009845835.1 Gammaproteobacteria bacterium
AGCCTGAGGATAGAAAAGTAGTTTCATGGTTTGACCTCCTGAAACTTGTCGGTAACTGAGTCCGCGGTGTCCCGCATGACGAGGGTGAAATGATCGTGGAACGTGTGTATTACACCGTCCCGTGATGGCAGTAGAACGAGAATTCCGGTGTGCTCTTCGCGTACCAAGAGCACCGTAAGCCGGTTCAAGAATTCGGCGGCTTTCTGGACTGAAGGGTGTCAGTCAGCACATCTCTAAGCAATGATTATACGTATAGTTAAAGAATCGTGCAACCCCGGTCACTTGGGCGTCACTGCGAGGGGAGGTTTTTCGCTGGGGCTGTCCCTCACGATAGATACCCCTGCCGACAGGTCGCAGCGGTATCCTGTGCGGAACAGGCGACTGTCGTCGTCACTACCCAGTGACAACGACAATCATTGAAATCGGGGCTGAGATATCAGGACTCCTCATACCACAATCCCAAACAGGGCGTTGGTACACCCTATAAACGCACCAAGCATTAAGTACATTGCAACCCTGAGGTCAGAAAGCGAGCGTCAACTTACCTCATTCTTGATACGTTCACCAGAAACCAGACTCAGCATTACGATCTCTATTCATATGGGTGATCGTGGGGCTCATTATGGTCATGGATTGCGTCTTCTAATATTTGTTCGTATTGTTCAACACGACCGTCATGTTGGCCTGAAAAAGTGTTAGAAAATATCACGCAGCACATTACTATAAAAATTAACCCAACCGTCACCAACAACACTTGTTTTTTGGTTAATTTTTTAAGCATCTAACTCGTTTTTTCAACCACGTCTTGTTTTACTTTTTGAATATAGTTCATACAAGAGTATATCGCTAATAACGCAGCCATTAGAAGACTACCTACACCTATTACCGCAGATAAACTAGGACTACTAATAATTGCAAATAGCCCAGCCATTCCGGTTCCTTGTGCAGTAGTAATCACGCCTACAATTACGCCTAAAACGAGTTGTACAACAACAAACCAAAAAACTAAAAGTAATAAAAACTTAAATGTTAAAACTATATAGTTTTTTGGGGTCATTTAGTGGTGCCCGATTTTGCTGCTTTGACTACAAAAAACGCGCTTAAACAAAACCACACAAAAAGTGATAGTGTGCTTAATCCAATAACAATCAACACTAAGGGGGTTGTTCCATCATAATCATAACCGACAAAAAATTGACAAATTACGAATGTCGGAATCATTATAAAAATGACCAACCCTAAAAAGCATTTACCAATTGTTTTTTTGACTTCGTTTGAAATGTCTTCGGTCATGAGTTGCCGCTCGATTCGTCCATCACCCCATTGATGCAGTGGATCCACATCACTTCACAAAAGCATGCCCAAGCTATTGCTCCTAATCGAAATAACGTCCATATTGCAGCTACGTTTATATTTGTAAGAGTGATTATGATTCCTATTGCCGCTAGTGCTAGCACAAGGGCTCCAACTAACGCCGCAATTTGCCAAGCACCACAATGAGAAAATAGCACGTGAATGGCGGTTCCAACTCCCCATGAAGAGTAATCACCATGCTTAGAGGCTTCTTTGGCTTGCACTTCAGGGTTTTCAACGCTGATCGAGATTTCTGAAATTGAAATCTGATGATCGGTGGTTTGAATATCCACATGAGGTATACCAGCAAACATCAGGATACCAGCCGCGACCAACATTAAACGGTACGCAAATTTTGTGATAAAGTTCATAAGATTTCCTTATTTAAAGACTGTAAATTACTGTTGTGATCCAATAACATATTGAATCACAATGATGATTATCCAAAATATAATGGAGAAAAAATGGAGAACTGATGGAGAAAAAATGGATTTTTAGTGTTTTTAGCAGTTTTTTTGCAAAAATTCAAATGAAACTGCAGATTCGATGAGTTTTTACCGAAGTTGCTAGATTTCGGAATTTCATGACTACTGAAAACAGACAATTGGAAAGATTCGAAAGGGTTGCAACGTACTTAATGCTTGGTGCGTTTATAGGGTGTACCATCGCACTGTTTGGGATTGTGGTATGGGGAGCCCTGACAGGGTGAAGAAATTAAGGAAGCTCTGATATTTCGGCCCCGATTTCAACGACAACTCATAGGATCCTTAACTGGAAGGCTATTAACCGTCCAGATGATCTGATTCTTAAAGTTCGGGGACAATCAGGGATGCAAAACGCTCACGTAGGGGCAGTAACGCAATCCTACTATTAAGAAGCAGGATCGTTTCGGCTAACTGGACGGGGCTGTTTTTGGGTTATTCGTAAACGTCAAGGCGCATCGCGACATCTTCGAAAGTCGCGATATACCTTAAAAAAGTTTTATTGTCATGTAATTCTTGGCGTAGATCGTCAATGACGGACCGACAAGTCGGTGGTTCAGGGACGGTGTCTTCGTCGACCCAAGGAGAGGTGTAATACGGTGGGGTACACAAGTGTTGCACCAGCGCTTCCTGATCATAGACGAAGGTTTTGTCGGTCGCGGTTTGGTGCTCGGTAAACAGCGCCATGAATCGCCGCAAACGATCGACACTCGGGGGATGCTTGTAAAGTAGGTTGGTAGGGTCATTTCGCGCGGGTTCAAACCAACCAGCAAAGCGTCCTTCACTAGAACCTAGACCAGTCAGTCCTGCGGCGTCATCCCCTAGCCGCGCCGCCAATTTGGTCAGCTCCTCATCTAATCGTACGTCATCTTCGGTTCGTTCACCGTCATTAACCAGCTGCCGCGCAATTTGCTTACGTAATTCAGCATACATTGGGTCTAATGAGTTACACTTTTCCTTTACCCAATGGTATTCCAATGAATGAATCCACATGGTATGATCTCGTTCGGGGGATTGTTGAGGAACGTGGCGGCCCCATGGGTTTTCATCATTCCCGCGGGTGATCCCTTCTTCATAGCAAACCCAAAGTACTCGTGCGGCGTTATGAAAGGCCGCGGCATGGCACGTTTCGTTCAGCTGCCAGTTGCTTTCTGCATTCTCAGTCAGTTGGCATTCTGGTCGCGCTAGGGCCTCTTGAACACGGGCTAGATCGCCTTTGGGGTCAGTGAAGATTCGTTCAAACGTCATGGGGTTATCAATGACCGTAAAAGAGAGCGCCCGATCGTTAAAAGATTCGTAGTTTTCTCGTCCCCAAAGGTAGGGGTTAATCTGGTTCACATGCTGTTCTAAAGCGGTACGGCATGGTTCATTTTTCAAGGCTATTTGGGAGATTTCCATTTCCAGAGGGTTCCAGTCGACGGGTGTGGGATGATTGGGGTTGAATTTTGGAGTGAAGCCCAATCGGAAGTAGTCGTCTATAGAAGATATTTTTTTTCCCGTTCGGTACTGGTACCATTCAAAAAATGCTGTTGACATATCACGGCGAGGGAAATGATTGACTCCACAAGCGTCGCCGACCGACCCGGGGGGATAATCAACCGGGGTTAGTTTCGGTAAGTCGTCCACTGTTGGTGGTGGTATGTGCTCCTCGCTTTGTACATTGATTGTTTCGCTGGTGAGCGAAGTGGTTACCAAGGCGGCGGGCGCTGGGGGCACCGCGGGGCTTTCTTCGGAGCTTGAACGCGGGGTATTGACAAACAAAAAAACCACCGCCACTCCTCCAAGCAGGGTGAGTCCAGCGGCGCTTAACCAAGTTGTTGTTTTGCGGTCAGGGGTCATTTAGGTCTTTCGCTATCTTACTGTTCAGGGACAGTGCTCTAACTTCTTGTTCTTGTAGTACTTGTTAACCTCTGCTTTGGGAGTTGTTCTATGTAGTGCATCTAGTTCAAGTCTTAAATTATGAAGTTCTTTTTTTTCATCTTCACTAAGAGTTCCTTCAGCTTGCTTTTCAAGGAGTTCTTTAACTCTATTTCTTTTTTCTTGATAATCAAAAAGGTAGGCTGGCATTAGGAACGGTGGATCAAAGTCTTCGCCGAATAATTTTCGCCAAATTTCATCTACTCCTTCGATTGCTTCCAATTCTCTAAGGAATTTGTCATAATAATCCATAGATGGTTTATACTGGTCATCTCCGTCGTTTCTTTCGTGTTCAGCCTGCATCACGTGAACGAGTTCATGGAGATGCCAATAGATGAGCATGTGTCTAAACGAGATCCCGTGTAGTTTAGCGGTATTCCCCATATTGATCCCATGCATCGCAACGTTGATTTTGAAATTTTTTACATTTTTGTTTCCATAATTAGCAAAGCCATATTTGTCATACTCCCAACTGTCGTCGTCCGTGACGCTCCATTTGTCTTTGCGGTTCGCTGGATCGGCTATCCACGTCGCGTCTGTGCGGGTGCCTTTCCAGTCCATATCTGCCGTTGCTGTGTCCAAACACTCTACTAACTCTTGGCTTTCTTCGGCGTCAAAATCCTTGCCCGGATTGTTTTTATAGATGACCGGAACGTCGATGGTGTTTGTACTTCCGCCTCTTCCTGCGTCGCCGCTAGTGTCGTCAACGTCATAAGAATCATCGGGCAGTCTTGTTCCTTTAACAATTACATGGGGCATATTGAAGTCGTGGCATTTATCGGCATCCTCGACATAGATATATGACTCAAAGTGCCAGGTGTTACCAAAACTGTCGGTTTGGTTGTGCCATTCTTTCAATTCACTAAAACTTCCAGCTTCGAGGTAACGGCCGGTACAGTCGTCAGTTTCAAAACCTCTAACGCGACTGTCGAGAGCATAAGTCGACACGCCTAATAATATTAACAAGACAACGATAATTTTATGTGTTTTCATCAATGGTTTCCTTATTCTGTTTTTGATTAGC
>VXYV01000086.1 GCA_009845835.1 Gammaproteobacteria bacterium
ATCTGTTACTGAAAAGTAAATTATCACTTTTTGTAGTTAATGCATCTTCGAGTGAACAACTACGACAGGAACTACTGTAATCTCAGAAATGCAGAGTGTCTGCAAGATCACTCGGTTAGATAAACCAATTTGTTCCTCATGTCTTACATTGGCAGCTCTCAAAATTGAGCCGGTATAAAAAGTGTTGTTGTTTTCATTTAGTAATTAGGTTTCTATTCGCGCTACATCAATACAAAATCTATGAATATGCATGACATTACGACATACATAGGATATCAAGTTGAAGAAGTGGTTGCCGAACTGACTGAGGCTTGTAAATTTTTTGGTGTGAAGCAAGGACGAGCTATCATAATCCTAAAGCTGTTGCAATCGTTTAAGAGTGAGAAAACACACTCTGAACAACAATCGTTAGCATACTTTGAAGCCCTAGGGTTAAATTCGTTGTACCGACTATGGCGTAAACATGCTAGTCAATGTCTCGAACTCAGGAATCGCTTATGCTGCATTTTTGAAGAGGCTAGTCCACTCAGCAAAGATGAATTAGATAGAGGAAAGATCTACAAAGCTCGTAGTGATACGTTTGTGTTTACGTTAGCTGGTCGGCTAATGTGGGGAGGCATCGAAGTTATTAGTGTCGAAGAGTTTCAATATCATGCAGATGGACATTTCGAACAAACAGAAAACAAGCAAGAGCAGCCCGATATTCGATTTTTGTGGTATCAACAATCTGTTGTGGTGGAAGGTAAACGAGTTCGATCGCCACTGCAAATTGAAAAACGTGTGAAAGACGCAATTGACCAAATCGAAACCAAGCAACAGTATGGAGTAGTAGCAATAGATTACCCTCCACTGCTTCAATTAGAGCAACCGATCATTGAAAGACAACTTTCCGAAATGCCAGATGGCCTGGCAGTAAATAGACTTGAGACAGAATTATGGATACAAAAAATTCGTTCTTTAGCTCTTCAATCGGATTGGGTAGTTGGAGTCATCATTTGTACCGCCTATCCAGTCCGCACACACGTGTCACTTGATTTCACTCGTCAAGACGGGCAATGGTCTGTTGTTGTTATCGCACGAGAGGGGATCAAAGGGAGTGAAATGCTAATGCGTGACATTCAATTTGCACTAGTCAGTACGACCTTTCACTGAGTTGGTTGTAGTTCGTTGGTTTAACATCCAATTCATTTCTTCGATCTTGTCAAACTTTATAGAAAATTAGTCCGATTTTCGATGCTCGTTTCAGTCCAATAAGTTATCCAACCAAGAAAAATTGAACTCTTCTCGTGGAAGCATTGCTGACTTGGCTTGACCTGACGGCTGGCGACCGTGAGAAACTTCGTCGCATTCTTGATCTGTTCAATGAAAAGGGAACACTCGACGAACTAGGACTTAGTAGCTTAAGAGACATGTTCTCAGAAGCACTATTTCCTGGTGTCAATACCACCCAAACCCGACTGCGTTATGTGTTGTTGGTGCCTTGGATCTATCGATCCCTTGAAACGAAAGGACTTGGAAAGGATAAGGACGTAGCGACTGAAGCGAGAAAATCCGAGATTAAACTGATTGGAACACTATTGGAGAGCGATGACCGGGGAGGGACTATCGGTGTTAATGCTCGCGATGCGCTAGTTCGATTGCCTAGCGATATCTACTGGGGCGCGCTGAATCAGTGGGGGATATTCACGGGACATGAATCGCAGTGGCGTTACCACCGAAATTTCCATTCGCGAAAACCTCGAGGTGAGCTAGTCGAAGACGATCAAGGAATAGAACACAATAAGATTTCTAAGTGGCATATACATTTATCCGATCCACCAAGTGAATTTCCTTGGAAAGCCTCTCTCTCACTCACGCGAGAGGAAGCGGACTTTTTGTTGGGCCGTTTACAGGAGAATTGCAAGGGAACGCTGCTTGGTTGGTTAGCAACACACGGTTCTGAGGAAGAATTGGAACACGATCATCTTTGGGACACGACGGCGAGGAAGAAGGCAAGTGCAGATCTACGAGAAACCATCGAGTACGCGCGTAGATTCTCCCTACATGTCGAGGGAATATCTATCCTTTACAACCTACTCATCGCCGAGGATCGAATTAGTTTAGGAATAGCTACAGACGATGAAAAACGAGATCGTCCTTACATTGAGCATTACAAAAACCAGCTAGGCGAATGGGCTGTTCTGGAGACCAAAGAAGAACTCTACGATTCTGCAGACCTCTACGATTTTGCCGCACGTCGCGGAGTAAACCTTTCCTACCCGCAAATTCAATTCATTGAAACATGGGGTATGCGAATTAAGGCAGTAGGAGCTCATCGACTCGGTGAAGACAATAACGCGCGTCAGCTCATTCGAGAACGTGAATGGAGACTTAAAGGAAAACGTGCCCGACTTCACAGTTTAGATCGATTACGGGATTGGTCTGGTGGTGTCGGTCTCGGAAGAATGGAATTTCGTTGGTACACGGCACGTAGGTTACTTCGTGATCTTTATGCTGGATTGAATAGGTAATTCATGCTCAGTCCCGACTCTCGTTTAGTCGCGTTCGATCTATTGGTACCACCACCAGACATGCGTCTTGAGCTTGGTGTGTTCACTACCTATACCCTCGACCTAGAGGTGATGCTAGTTCTCCCATTCCAACTACTAACGGCATCGGCTAAAGACGTCGAATCGTTACTCGAACATCCGATTGGATTACTGGAGTCACTACGTGAAGCAGGAGAGAAGATTCACGTGTTTGTAGATCAAACCGGTATTGGAGTACCACATTCTCAGCGAGGACTCTTTTCTGCGCTTGAACCGAGTCTCCATCCAGTTAAAGCTCCGAACGGAGGTGTTTTTCATCCTAAACTGTGGATACTGAAATTCGTTTCCGAGGATGGAGAGCGATCGACTATACGGTTAGCAGTTCTTTCACGAAATCTCTCATTAGCAAGGACGTGGGATGTTGCTTTGGTGAGCGAAGGAACTCCTAATGCTAAATCAGCCGTAGTTGTTAGTACCAATCTAGCCGACCTCATAAAACAACTACCAGCCATGTGCACGACGAAACCGAATTCAAAACTTGCTAAACGTATCGCAGCTCTTGCTGATGAAGTTGGAAGTACCGAGTTTTTTCCTCCCGAAGGATTCAACCCTGATCCAATTCACTTCCATGCATTGGGACTTTCGAAGAGAAACGGGTTGTGGAAACCTTTTTCTCAGGCCAATCGTATCCTAGCAGTCGCCCCCTTCGTCAATGCTACTGCACTCAACCAAATCCCCACTGGGTCTTGTCAGAACAACATCCTCGTGAGCAGACAACCTGAACTCGACAATATTGATCCAGAGTGTTTGAACGCGTGGGACAAAAAACTAGTTCTCGATTCTCAAGCTGAAGGTGAACCTGACGATTTTGTTGGAAATCGTCTGTCTGGTTTACATGCGAAATTACTCGCATGGGAGTATGACCATACGGTTTCTTGGTATGTTGGTTCTGCTAATCTAACCCATGCAGCGTTTTCCGGGAGTAACGTAGAGATCATGGCGCAAGTCAGGGCACCAATGCAGAAACGAAATGCGGCAAACTCTCCTCACTGTATTGAGCAGTTTATGGAGTCAGGGTTCAGTAAGTTACTTCAACCCTACGAGCGCGGCGACAATGGAAATGGAACGAACGGAAACAATAGTAAACATCTAGAAGACACACGAGATGCCATCCTTGCCGCAAATCTCTCAATCCAGTGCGAGTCTTCTCGCAATGACTGGAAGTGGCATATCACTGGAAATTTAAAGTTACCATTTAAAAATGTAGGGGTAAAGTTTTGGCCAATCACGATTGACAAGAAATCCGCCCAAGAACTCAAAAAACTTCCACTCGAATTACGTCTGACCAAAACTGAACTAACTAGCTTAGTTGCGTTTCACCTTCATGATCGAAAACACAAAGAAGTAGAAGATATGTCTTTTGTTCTCCATCTACCAGCTAAAGGTATGCCCGACGATCGCTTACACCACATCATGGTCGATTTAATTAGTGATTGGGATAAGTTTCGTGCTTATTTACGCGCACTACTTGGTGGATTCGATGAATGGGGTGACTTAGACGCCCGCTTGCAAAGTGAAAATGGTTGTTCCTTGAAGGACTCTTGGTACGCCGAGACCTTGCTTGAAGATCTCGTCCGGAGTGTCTATCGCGATCCAGAACGTCTTGAACCTCTTCGCCGTTTGGTTAAAGACATTCGAAATTCTAAAAACGGTAAAGAAATCATCCCCGATGAATTTCTTAAGGTTTGGAATGCGGTGATTGAGTCTGTTGATGGGAGACTTGACACATGAGTCGACCAAACGTGGCAGAAATTTGTAAGCCACTTAAACCGTTCCAACGGCGGACGGTCGATCATGCTTTTAAACATCTGTTTCTCACCCAAGACAGTACCTC
Organism: Gammaproteobacteria bacterium; assembly: GCA_009845835.1. Lineage (GTDB taxonomy): Bacteria > Pseudomonadota > Gammaproteobacteria > Pseudomonadales > Azotimanducaceae > Bin55. Next base: position 4,423 of record VXYV01000086.1, read on the forward strand.
TCGGTTTCTTGTCGCCGACGAAGTAGGGCTAGGCAAGACACTGGTGGCGCGTGGGATTATCGCCCATGCGATTGATCACCTGTGGGAAGATGTAGATCGTATTGACATCGTTTATGTCTGCAGCAACCAGAACATTGCCCGCGCTAATCTCCCGAAGTTGCACATGGGAGGGCAGGAGTCCCTTCGAACGGCAAGTCGTTTAACGTTATTGATCAAAGAACTCTCTGGAGAACAGAATGGTAATAGCTTCCTCAACAACAAACTAAACTTCGTTAGCTTTACGCCCAGCACTTCGTTTAAGTTCGGGACGACAACTGGTAGATGGGGCGAACGTGAAGTGTTGTACCATTTACTTAAACGTCATACTGCTACTGATGGTCATACAACGGCACTACAGAATCTCTTACAAGGTCGCATCGGGAATAAAGAGTGGTGGCGCTGGTACCTGAAGGAAAGGGTGCCTCGGCTGGAATCCTCCATTGTTGATCGCTTCGAAGAAGCTCTCAATCGCGATTCTGATTTAACATCAGAGTTGTCGAAAAGCCTCGAATATTTCAAGCGATACAAATCTTGGTATCCCGATAGAGCCCGAAGCGCCAGAAATCAAGTGATCGGTAAACTCCGCCATTTATTGGCACAGGTCAGTCTGGAAATCCTAGAACCCGATCTCGTGATACTCGATGAATTTCAGCGCTTTAAAAATCTCCTAGAAACTTCCGAAGAACATCAGACTGAAGAAGCTAAGTTAGCACAGGAACTGTTTAACTATAAGTACAAAGGGCAACTAGTTCGAACTTTACTACTCTCTGCGACTCCCTACAAACCCTACACTACCGATGCTGAATTTGGTGATGAAGATCACTATGAAGATTTCATCGGCACCGCGAGATTTCTGTTTAACGGGAACGAGAGTAAAGTTCAGAATCTACAGTCTAGTCTAGCAAACTTTGGAAAGTCACTCAAACGTGTTGCTGAGTCGGGAGATCAGAAGCTTAATCGCGCACTAGATTGCAAACACGCAGTGGAATCTTCTTTACTGAGCATCATGGCGCGTACCGAACGAGTCCCCGCGAGTAAGGATCGCGACTCAATGGTCTGTGAAATTAGACCTACTTTGAGTATCGATTCGAAAGACATTGGTCAATACGTAGCCGCTGCTTCACTTTTTGACGCGGTAGGCGATCGCGATCCACTACCCATGTGGAAATCTGCTCCGTATTTAGCACATTTCATGACCGGTTATAAGTTCAATGATCTGCTCAAAGAGAAGATCGAACAGAACGATCTCGACCAAGTGGTAAACGCACTTTCGAAAAACTCGAAAGCCGTGCTTTCAGTAGACGCGATAAGAAACCTGAAAACTGTCAATTCAGTACACGCCAAACTGCGATATGTTGTACAACAGTATCTAGAAGAAACCAAACTGTGGCGGTTACTGTGGTTACCGCCAACCGTACCTTATTGGCCACTTGAAGGACCTTTCAAGTCGGTCGAACCGACTACAAAGACTTTAATGTTCTCAGCGTGGAATGTCGTTCCCGATGCCGTTAGTGCCCTAATCAGTTATGAAGCTGAACGGCAAATGTTCAGAGGAGGTCAAGTAAAGTCATACGACAATCCCAGTTTGCAACAAGGCCAATTGTTAAATTTCAGTCAAACTTCGGAGGGAAAACGTTCAAGTCATGGCAATCTTCTGATGTATCTCCCGTGTCTGCCATTGAGTGATTTACACCCACTCGACACCCAAGGTCGCGGTCGAAACGTTAGGGAGCGAACCAAGAACAAGATTAAGGGTCTGTTGGCGGCACGCGGTTTGTTGAACCAACGCCGAGGGCCAGTCGACAAGGATTGGATATGGGTTGCACCGTTGTTGCTCGACGACGGCCTCCGGTCATTTCTTCGACGATGGCGCGATGGCGAATTGCAACACTTGGATACACAGGAATCTGACGAAGCAGAACATTCCACACATTTCAAAGATTATCTTTCGGACTTGATTGAGTTTGACGTTTCAACTCTTGGTCGGCAACCGACTGATTTGCTCGATACGCTTACCGACATGGCATTAGGATCTCCAGCAGTATTGCTTGCACGGACCTTACGCGCCGACAGAGGTGTATCTGACGATACCCGGCGATCAGTAGCGTTCGAAGCAGCCGATGCATTTAGAAAGCTGTTCAATCGACCTGCCGTAATCTCGTTACTCCGAAATCTTCCTCAGAAGAACCGTCGTTCCTATACCAACATTGCTTATTGGCGGTTAGTTCTTAACTACTGTCGCGACGGGTGCTTACAAGCAGTCCTCGACGAACACTGGCATCTGCTTTGGGAGCAAGCCTCATGGTCGCCTGATGCTGACGCGAATGAAGCGGCCCGTGAATGCGCTCACACCTTATACAAAAGCATTCAACCTGTTCCCTCACGCGTACACGCTCACTTTTTCAACGGGAACGGTTCAGAACAACTCGATAACGAAACTCTACGTATCCGTACTGTGTTCGCATTACGCTTCGGACACTTAACTAGTGAAGATGAAAAATCCTCCTTAAGCCAGGATGCGGTTCGTAAAGCCTTCAATAGTCCGTTTCGACCATTTTTTCTCGCGAGTACCTCGATAGGGCAGGAAGGTCTTGACTTTCATCCATGGTGTCATCGATTAATGCATTGGAATTTACCAGGTAATCCAGTGGATTTAGAACAAAGAGAAGGAAGAGTACATCGGTATGACGGCCATGCAGTTCGCAAGAATGTTGCAGCACTTTATGCCGAGAAAGCTAAGGAGAATTGGAAACTAGGTGAGAGTCTTTGGAAGTTGATGTTTACCTATGCTGAACAGGATGGACGCGACCGGCGAGATTCTGACCTAGTCCCGCATTGGATCACCGAGGGAAAACATAAAGTCGAAAGAGTGGTCCCACTACTACCTTTCTCAAATGAACAAGCACAGTTCGATCGCTTGAAACGACAGCTGGTTGCCTACAGGGTTGTGTTTGGGCAACCCCGACAGGAAGAGCTCCTCAGCATCTTGGATAGACCCAACATCAAAGCCGAGCAATTATCGCAATTGACAATTGATTTGACGCCACCTGAAACCGGATGCGTAGACTGAAATCGTTTAGTAGCTTGATTTTGGATGCAATGAACTCGATTTAATTTTTTTTGCTTTTGCTGGCCCAAAGTGCTGCTTTTCGCTGAGAATACTTCGTCCGAGAAAATCGCTAGGGACAACAACTAGCTGCATACGAAGCAAGGTAGTCTATTCTTTTTCGTGTTGGTTGGTTAGATGTTTCATACCAGAGATTATGAATTTATCTGGTAATCTAGTGATGTCATTGTAGGACTGCTCGTCGCTCTTTCCCCCAATATCGACAGAACAATACACGGTACCATTGGAATCGCAGTGAAAAAATACGATATCGTATTGATCGTTCGAGATGTTTATCGTGATATCTCCCTCCGGCATTGCTTCAACGTCCATGGGCAAGGCCACATATTCGTACAACCGATGAATCAAATTCTCGACGTTAGACTTTAATGTTTGAGTCGGTGGTATATCTCCAGATTCACACTGTTCATCAATGTTTCGTATCGCCCAACGCGCCGAGGAGATTAGAGGTTTGAGCTCAATGTCCGTATTTGTGTGTTCTTGCATGACTCCGTGTACCCCTTCTACCGAACGTCAGGAAGTGTTCTTGGAAGTTTGTTAGATGATGTAGTACATTATAAGTGCTAGCATTCAACGACGCGGTATGTCTCCTATTAGTGCTGATTATTGAAAACTGACCCAAGGTTCCATTATCATGTGTTGCTTATATGCTCTTGGATTTTCAAGCACAACTCCCCGTCCGATATAACTGCTTCAGTTCATAATGTGAAAAATCTTCAAATCAGGAACGAATGCCAGCAGGATGTTGCCCACGAACTGTTTAGAAGTGATTAGGCGCCGTCATCACTTTTCAATTTTTTGTCGTCATGTGACCCTGATTCTTTAGCAAGCATCAGGGGTCGCACAACACGAGACTTACCATACTACCTAATACATTCTTAGCGGCGCTTATTGTTAGTTGTCCAAATCAGCGTCTGCAGGAACACGCTCGCAAGCACCGAAAATCTGTCGGAGTTTGAGTACGATGTTCATATTTTTTTGCAACCGGTATCGAGTCCCTTTTTCGAAGTACAAATTCATGCAAACCTCTGCGTGAGCATGGTTATCAACTGTTGCAGTATCGTAAATTGCAAATAATCTAGTGCCATCAGAGTCTCTGACCTGGCGTAATTCTCGAACACTAGTCTTCACAAAATACAGATCACCTGCGAACCCTGTGGTATCGCGTTTCTGTTTGATTAACTGTTCTTCATTAATATACAACAGCCGATCGATTGAGAGACCTTTACGTCCCATTGTCGCACGGAAATAACTAGGTGATAGATGTCCATCCGGATCGATATGGGCAGGGTTAAAAATTGTTCGAACTACCCATTCTTCATCTCGTACAACCCCCGGCGAATATTCACTCACACTGGTAAGTTCACAAGCACAATCAGGGAAATATTTGCGGTAATGCGAACATTTACAATCGTCAGATCCGAAATAAGCTTCAAGTTCTCGGCAATTGCGAAAGCTGTCAGGTGGAACCCGATTTGAACGACTCAATTATGAAGAAGAACCTTAACTAAATCGGATGGCCAAGGATCATCTACACTTAACGCCTCCCCACCATAGTTTTCTTCTGAATCGGTTTGAGTGTGTTTAACGTTTGCAATATAAGCAAAATGTCCGTCTCCTTCAAATAACACGTGCACGAAGGTTTTTGCCTTTTGATTGTCCCAATAAACTCCCACGTCGCCGTCTGGACCTGCTTCGGGATATGGCAATGGAAGCCCCGATGGTATGTGTGTAAGAAACTTTAACGCATCATCGATCGCTTGACGACTTGGTGTTTGAGATCCTTCGCCATCCCAGTCGTATGGAAGTTGGGCGTAAGAATTCAATTTACGTTTCAATTGTTTTATCTCTACCTCACGTTCCGGTTTCAGTCTTACGACCCAAGTACTACCAGAATGACGCGTGTTTGTCTGAGTAGTTGAAGCAGAGCTTTGTGATTTAGTCATGTGTTCCTCCACCACTGTTCAGGTTAAAGATTGCGGGGACTAATCCCACTCACTTCAAACTTACAAGTGTTGAACTCATTCCATCTGTTTTATACACAATAAAACCTATTGTAATCATATATTGCCTCGCATGTTTAAGAAAGAGAATAACCTGTGAGGCATCACACTTTGACGACTTAATGTTGTGCCGTCTCCTTGCATCTGGTTTGCGAAGTGTGCGTGTTCAGTTTTTGCGAGGAATATGGATGTTTTTGGCTTTTGGGGTATTCGGATGCAGTTTAGAAAAGGTTCAACTCATCAATCCGTGAATCATGAATGATCGCTTTGTAAATTGGTAGGCGATGTCGCTGTAATCAATGTTCTTTCCAATCTCAACTATAACAAGCGCCCTTCTTACTGCCTTCGAAATTTTCTCCAGAATAGTCGATTCGATGAGGAGTTGGCCATTAGACACAAATTTCCCTAATACTCCACATATACTAACCTAGTTGAATTGGGATTACGTGCGGAAATCCGTGCATAAATCGCTGTTAAATTCCTCGTGTGAAGCAGTGTTACAAATCGCCGCGAAAGCGAGACCAAAACGGAATTCTCGTGTTAGGGCACTAGTTAGAATTTATTCTTTGGACACTGTTCATCGGTGTAAGAAGAGTAATTCAAAAATGCCCCAAACACATCTACGGTACGAGGATCGCGTCAATCAAGGGAGTTATTACACCCCACCTCATATCGTACAAACAGCACTAGATCTAGTCAGCCCCTATATCGAATCGAATTCTGTAGTATTTGACAGTGCTTGCGGCTACGGTGATTTTCTGAACTGTTCAGGAGAGTTAGTTGGTTGTGATTACGATGCACGAGCTGTTCAGATCGCGCAAAAACGTCTAAATCTTACCGCCAGATTCATACGCTCAAACTCACTGGTTAAAGTCTCAAGATCAAAATTTGGTATATCTGAGGGTTCGCATCTCGTTGTAGTTGGAAATCCCCCCTACAACGACAGAACATCTCTAATCAGAAAAGGGATAAAGAACAACTCCTCCGAAATCGATCATGATCTGATCAGTCGTGATTTAGGTATATCTTTTCTTCGTTCATACGATAAACTTCAGGCTAATGTGGTTTGTGTTCTTCATCCTCTGTCTTATTTGATAAAACAAACGAATTTCCAATCGTTAAAGAGCTTCGCGAGTAATTACACGTTGATCAGAGGGTTACTAATTAGCAGTAATGAATTTCCTGAATCTGCTGGATATACTTCGTTTCCGATCGTGATCGCACTCTATGTTCGCGGAACAGGCATGGATTACGGGACTATTCGTTCGTTTCGGTTTGAGACAGAAAGCGGGACAGAGTTCTGTTTAGACGATTTCGACTACATTTCGAATTACGTTGAAAAGTATCCCAGAAAGTGTACCCCAAGTGACGACTCACTCTACTTTTGGACAATACGAGACATCAATGCACTAAGACGAAATCGTACTTTCGTCGATCGTTATAGTTCGAACAGTATTCAGATCGACAAAACTAAACTCGAATACTATGCATACATTGATGTTTTTAAGCAACACCTGCATCGGTTACCTTTTTACTTTGGTAATTGCGATGTTCTTTTCGATCCTGTTCTGTTCAACAAGTATCAAGATTGTTTTCTAGCGGATGCGGCAGTCCGGCATCCAAAACTGAAGCAGTACTTCCACACAGAAAATACACTCTCGAGAGAAGCGGGGATCGATTCTTACTTTCATGCGTTACTCGGGAAACATCATATCAACTGACACTTGCAATATTCGGTTATATCGAACTGCAAGCAGTTGTCTGGAAGTGTATCAATTACCCCCCCCCCGAGTCTATTTCACCACAGAATGAATCATCGGGTAGTATCGTGGGATACGACGGATTCAATAGTCGCGAGTGTATATACCGATGAAGGCTGAAACAAAGCGTTTCAGATACAAGCAACTTAAACCGGCAATTCGAAGAGTTGCCGAGGGGAAAATATGAACGAAGAATCTAAGTCAACAAACCCTTTCCGAACAGCCCTGATAGTATTACTTGCAAGTATCATTGGTTTTTTCGGTGGTGTCTTTGCAATGGGCATCAGTGACGGGTGGACAACCAATGACAGTTGCTGGCAGGTAGCTGCAGCGGGTGGCGACAATGACGCTTTTGTCAAAATTAACACTTGTACCGGAGAAAGTTACCAGCTCGGTGGTTGGGTATGGTATAAGTTGGAAGACAAGGACGAGTAAGGTTTAGTCAAACTATCTACTTTAAAGTGGGCTATGAAGTCCATTACCTTCTAGTTGACTAATCTTCAGTCAACGTGTGAGAAAGCCAGTCTCCGCGCTAGGACATTGACATAGAGGCACGATCTCGACCGGTAGTTACTTGGTGTGAGAGTAGTCACTTATTTAAAATTGAACGGTTATTTTCGAGTCTGATCTTTGTTCGATTCTGTCTGACTAACGGGCACGCCATGTGCCTGTTACCCAGACCGCTTGGTAGGTAAACTGTGGAGTGTCCATGAATTTCTCTCGCCAACACCAAATTGGATTTTTGATCGTTGCCGGTATCCTTGTTTCGGTTGCTATTTATCTGTTCATTCAGTTCAACTTCTCACCTTCAGCTTATGAGGTGGATCGACAAGCAACTTTAAGCGAGGATATTGTCGACATCGAAGGAAATGTTTCCAGCAGTAGCGACCCGGAAACGTACACAGGCAGCACAAACGAACCACCAGTGTCAATGGTGGATGTCATTCGTGTTTGTCCCGACAATGCGACGATTTCGAGGGATTCACGCGCCACAGGGTCGACAGCTAGTTTCACTGAGGAATGTTGGGAGACCTTAGAAACACACTTTAGTCACAAAGAATATGTCGGTCATCGAAATTCAGAGTGGATTAAATTTCCTAACGCCATGACACATAGACGTGTCTTTGAAGACCCAAAACGCGATCGAGATGCGGTGCTTGCTGCGATTGAACAACCAGAGTGCCAATTCGACATTGATCCAAAGGTTCGTTCAGAACTGAAAAATACATGTCAGGCTGACTCTCTAACTGCCTTCGCTGCCTTCACAGCAGCTTGTGGAATTAAACGGAATTATCTACATAACTACGACTTTACTTATGAGTCAGCGTTTAGAGGTGGTTTGTACCTAGACAAAGGTCAACGGTACCCTAACTGGAAAGGTTCAGGTGTTGAAGCACAAATCGCGCGAATGAAAAACATCCATTTAAGTTTTGCAACTAACAAACAAGGAATAATCAACAATAAACAGTACGATCGATTCGCTATCAATGATTCAGAATCGCTCTTATACAGCTTGTGGATGAAAAAAAAGTGCGCTCAATTTGATATCGACACATTGTTAATTTCCTCTGATGGTCTTGATCAGACTCTGTACGATCGGATTGTGAACATAGGGGAGGTTCTAGGAGTAGCTGAAGATGAACTCAGCGATCCACCTCGTAGGCGCGAAATCGCAGAAAATTTGTCAAGGGTAATGTATTCCATGGCGGCACACTATGGAGATTTCACCGCAAGTTTATCGGAAGTTGCCTTCGACCCCTCAGCAAGTGCAGGGTTGAAAACTTACTTATCGCAACAACATCCATGGGTTGAAAATGCTAGCTTTATCGTGGATGAGAGTGATTTTGGTAGAGAAATAGTGTATTCGTCTGAACCTCTGCAAGATCTAGTAAAACTATTGACCCGGAGTATGAATGGTCTAGTCCAATTGGACGATCACAATTATGAGTACGATCTTCCCTGGTTGGTCAACCAGTTCTGTAATCGAATGGTGGGTGCATTCAACGAGCATGCAATTATGCGAGACATGAACTCTGAAAGTCAATCGGACGCAGTTCGAAGTTCTGTAAAGCATCTTCAAATAGAGGAAGGTCCCAATACTGACTATATCAACTGCCAACAAGCGATTGAATATATCAACTCAGAGAGTTTACTTGAGTTCCGACAGTCGGTAAAACTTGATGAATTTGAACACGTTGCGCGCGAACTCGAAGTCCTAGATTGGTAGGCAACACGAGAATTGATAACTGTGTTCTGATTTGTAATCGCTTATATAAAAATGGAATTTACTTGGGCCCATAGAAATGTGGACAACTTTGCGAGTTTCCCACATTCCCACAGGCTCATCAACAAGTAACTCATTGTCCGCTAACATGTACACACTTCATTATGATATCTAACAGTAAGCAAGACATTGTCTTATCTGACTGTCCCTATTATTTGGTGCAGACCCCAAAAGAATTAAGGTATGTAGAGGGTATAGCGATTGTCTACCGTTATATCCGCACACCAAAAACAACTTAACTCGCAACCAATCAAAGATTGGGGTTCAACGACGATTAAACATGCCTATGTGAGATCCGGTGAGACTAGTTGTGTGTGCATGAGGCAATCATACAAAACCTGTAGGCGATGTACAGCCAGACGTTCTTCATGTGTGAGTAAAGGATTTCAAAAGAAGTACTTAATCCCACAGCTCGCTGATAAACTTCTGATGTCCTCGTGGAATACGTGTGTAAACACCAGTTGGCTAGTCATTTTTTTCCAGACTCGAGGAAATTCGAAACCGAGTGCTATTACTGGAGTAAAACCCTTGACACTCCAATCGAATTCTCGTTCTTCAATTCGAACGTTCTGGTCGTCCTCCGTGAAAAATAACCCGCTACCAGTCAAACGTCGAGTGTCGTACCTCGCTACGCCTACCTTTGCAATCAAAGAACCAGAGTGCAAGAATGACGGTTTTATGGAGAACACGCCTAGCCCACCCATGTACTGCGTGCCCTTAGTCTTAAGACTGCGATATCCTATGAATTGTCGGTCAACATCAGCATACAGCAATTTTGGTTCTACCTCTGATTGAGCTTCACCAAAAATTTCTAAAGCAAAACTGTTAGTAAATTGAATGCCTAGCGTCAGCCGAGTACTAGCGTCACCAACCCAAGTATCCACGTCATCTTTTTCAAGTATGACATTTGCATCAAGAGCCGTGTAGATGGTCCAGTCTTTATCTTTTTCCGCTGCAACGACTAAGGTTGTTATCAGCATCGAACACGTAATTCCGAACAGAGTTCTTGTAAAGAGTTTCATCTGTATCTATCCTCGCGATGTATCCGGCTTCCACGGAGCGACCATATCGGTGGAACATTTTTTGTTCAACCATACTGCCGGTAATTTTTAAAAACAATGAAATCGAGTAAATTCTATTATTTTTTGACTAGAAGCTAAAAGAGAACGAAGTTTTCTGAAATTCATAACGTCGGCGGACGGGTATAAATAACAATACGCCTATGTACTTATAACTCACGCTGTGCGATAACACATATCAGAGTTTGGAGTGAAAATTAGGATGAATAATTTCTGGAAATGTGAACTGCTTGTTATTGATCCCTTAAAATTGACGCCGAAAAGAAAGCGATAACAGCTCTGATCGCTGGGGGTGTGGCATCTACTAAAACAATTTGCACACTGCAATTTGATGAGGATTAACTTATGTTAAAGTACTTGAAGAGATTTTGGTCAGAGTGTTTTGACGGTGATGCTCCTACGCCTTATGCTGAATTACATATTTACATGACCACGATTTTTTTAGGCTTGATTTGTAGTATTGTTGCAATATCAATCGTTCTCTTGGGCAGTATTTTTTACAACCAAATCAATCCCTACCTTTTGTTATTACTGTTAGTCAGTATTGGAAACATAATTTTCGGTACTTTAGGACTGAAAAGATTAGGTCGTAGATATCCAGACTCAGATTTAGAAGCGAACAAAAACTAAGCTATCGTCTTGTTTTTGCTCTAACGGATAAGTTGCCGTTTAGGTTATCTCCAAAGTCACCGACTCCGTAACTCTGTAGTAACTACACCTAATTTCAAAAACACCAATACCTACGAACGATATTTTGCTTTTCGTCGGCTATATCTTGGGCTGAGATTGACGACCCCGTAAGAGTCGTCTATCGAACTATAGAAACTGCCAGTAGTATTCGTCAAGGTACTTCTTTAACGATTCTCTTTGTACATCAGTTAAGGAAAAACGTACACCTGGCGAAAGTGCGATATTTAATGCAGCTTCTCTGCGAATTTCGTCCGATGGAAACTTTTCTAATTTCTCAAACAAATCGTTAGGTTCATACCAACCCCACCAACTCATCACCGAATAGAAGAACTGTTCTTGAAATTCCTCAGATGAATCTTGAACGAGATCGAAAATTTCATCGGATCTGCCCGCTGCCCTTAGTGCGTGTCCCACGGCAAGATAAGTCGCTTCTCGAGTCGCTTGATTTCTGGTGTGATCCAACATTGATAATGCTTCATCCACGTCACGAACCGCTAATTCATTGATGACCATACTCTCAACGCCAACACCCGTTCTAACGTTTGGTGGTTGATCTAACGCGATATCGAGCGCAAAATATGGGTCGCTCTGAGCTAACTTGCCAAGTACCACCGAATAAAGCCTCAATTTAAGCTGTAGTTCCTCGACCGATGGGTCAGAAAGTACCCACTGCAACGCTGCTCGTGGATCGTGATCAGCCCAACTGTCTACCATAACTCGGGTGACCCACGACTTGGTATGAGTATCTGTAATACCATTAATATGACTGACTGCTTTCTTTGAGTCTAAACGAGCAAGGTTTTGTATTGCAACGTTGTATGCCAATGATTGAAATTCTTCTGGTAATCGATCTATAGCTGCGAGTAATGAATCTGGGTCTGCCTTGCTCCAGGCTTTAACGGCTTCTTGCTGGATTGGGTTGCGAGAATATAAATCTTTGATCTCCGAAGCCCCATTAAAAGCTGCCAATCCATCAATTAGAGCCCACTGTTTGATTATTCGAGTTAAGATCTTCCGGTTATCTGTGTGTGCTTCACGCGCGAGTTCCATAGCCTTTTGCGGATCATCTTTAACGACCAAGTCAAAGAGACGTTCAATCACTAGTGCGTTAGTGGTGTGACCGCTTGCATTCCGGTTGATTGCTTGGATTGCCGCGGCTCCTTCTTGTTCCAGCCACGTCGTGGCCACATATACGAGTAAGTCGATTTGAACTTCGCTCAAAGTAGCGGGGTCATTTCCATATTCTGAAATCAGTTGTGCCCAGACAACAGGCGGATTTTCAATCTCTTCGTTCAGCCGTCTTCGCGCCGACCAGTCCACAACTGCTGCTTCATGACCGAGTTGTGACGCGATTGCTTGCCGGTCAGCGTTAGGTAGGTCAAATCTGGAATTCAAAACACCATGCAGCGCAGCAAGTCGATCGGTTTCGTTCAGGTGCACCGCGTATTCCACAGATTCATCTAAATCGTTGAATGACCATTCTTCGAAAACAGTTCTCACTAGAACATTTCGTCGTTCTCCGGTTGTCGTTGCAATGAGAGACATCGCATGTTTCGGATTGGTTCCAGCGATCTGCTGAACTGTGGCTTCTTGGATCTCCCTACTGAGATAGTCAACATCGGCGTTGGCATTCGCTTGGAAAAATTCCGTCAGTTGTTCCAAGTTTGCATTACCTAGAACCGTATATAAAGCGAGCGTTCTAGCATATGGACTCTTTCCTAAGAGCTGGTCTCTTAGTTCGGAGTTTGATAAAAGCGACTTTTCTATCGTTTCGTCGTGTTCGTCATGTCCGTTCGAATCAAGTTCTTGCAACAGGGTTTGAAATGGTTGGTCTCCTCCCGATCTCGAAAAGTTAGGTTCAACGAAAACAAAAAAGACGCTAGCCAATACTCCGGCTATGATAGAGCCCACAATTAGCCCTAGTATCAGTTGCATCGGACTCTGTTTGAAATTATTCGTGGCCATGATGTTTGCGATTTTGACTAACTCTTAGAATCTACATCCTACCTACTAAACTGTTCAAATTTGCGGACTTCGTCGTCAGTCAGGAAGGGGGTGTCCGCACCAGAATTAAATTCCAGTAAGACTTCACTACAGAGACGTTTAAAAGATTCGTTAGGTAAAGAGTCAAATTTTTCGATCAAGAAACGTGGATTTTTACTGGCGAGTCGCGGTGCGAAGTCTTCGAAATAGTTCAACTGATCTTCGATTGGTTCCGTCTCAACCAGCGCAAGTACCCGATCATAATCTTGTTGATCCATTAACTCCATCCCGATACTTCTGAACGCTGCCATGCGTGTGTTTTGATTACGCATGCGTGGTATCGAGTCAATTGCAGCTTCGACATCATTGGTCGCCCACATCGCCAACACTCGAGCTTCAGGACCAACTGCGTCGTCGTCTTTCAGTGGAACTTCAAGAGCTATTGTCAAAGCTTGAATTGGACTCTTTTGTGCCGCAATGGGTAGTATTCTTGGTGTATATTGATTCTTCCTACCAGGGACTTGGTCATGCTCAAGAGCCCAGCGTAGAGCACCACTTAAATCGCGCTGAGCCCAATCCACAATGAGATTATCAAGCATCAGAGTTCGAGTGTAGGGATCCTCAATTTCTTCGACCAATGCTGGTACAGATTCCGGCGAAGTATACCGCATTTCCAATAGTGCGGTGGTACGACTAAATTCGAATAGTGGTTCGGGTAGTTCAATCGCATTCCTGAAGAGTGAAAGCGGATTAGAACTTGCCCATCCTTCAATTGCTGCGCGTTGCATACGCCTATGATCGGTTCCCTGGTCCATCCACTGAGCGGCCCTAAAAGCTTCCCAGCCATCGTCTTGAGCCCAGGTTTGAACGACTTGCAGTAACCCCTCGCGATCTTCGTGACGCATGTTCTCAACTATACCGCTAGCAACCTCTTCGTCTTCTGAAACCAAGGTAGACAAGAGTTGTTGAGTGAGCCATACTCGGTCTTCGCGCGCCGGAAAAGCCGAATTGATCGCGGTAATCGCGCCCAGTCCGTCTTGCAACACCCAGGCTTTCGCGACTGACACTAGCGTTTCTTGGTATGCTACCGATAGTGAATTGAAATTCCCTTCGATTTCTGAAATCAGTTGATTCCAGGTGTCAGCAGGGTCATCAATACCTGATTCGACTAAATCACGTGTTGCGAGATCGTGAAAAAATTGTTCGTTTTCAAGTTCGCTCGCGATATTCAATAGGTAAGAATCGTCTAGGTCTTTTCGTGCAGTTAATATACCCTTTAACGCAGCTCGTTTTAGTGGTTCATCAAATCGCTTCGCTCCTGTAACGGCGCGATCAAGATCCACCAATGACCATTCTTGAAAGACAGCCACAACCAGAGAATATTGACGTCTAGGGGGCAAACTTGATACATCGTTCAGGGCTTGACGAGGGCTTGATATGGCAAGTGCTCTGATTACAACATCTTGTAGTTCGTCTCTAATCTCCTGTATATCAAATTCTTCGGCTGTTCCAAGTAGTCCCTGAAGTTCGCGTTTGTTTAGACCCGATACAAAACCGGCTAGTGATAACGTCCGCTGCCGAGGAGACAGTGCCTTGAAGTGACGTTCAAGAGCTGCAACGGATTCAAGGGAGCTGAGGTCATCTGAAGCCCTGGATAAGTCGATTCCGTTGTTTGTCCTGTCGGACTGCACAACAAAATCTGAACCATCTTGTTGTCGGATGAGGAAGAAAATCACGGAGACAAGGCATACGGTAATCACTCCTAGGATCAACCCAACGGCGAAACTAGCGGACGAGGACGTTCGTTTCATAGGTTTTTCGGTTCACAATACATGGTGAATCGTCAGATTACCCCGGAAATCGGAGAAGCTGTCGCAGTCTGATGACTCTGACTTACAACTACAGTTACATAACACCTACTTAGAGATTGTACAGTATAAGTGCTAACGTATCCCCAAAAACTTCACCGATCAAGATCTAGTAAGCTAAATTGCACTTCTCGAAAGTAGTGTGAGCGGTGTAGCAGTTTGCGTGGAGTTAACGAGTTTTTCCTTACGTGTGCTGAGAATTACCGAGAGGTCAAGCACTTCTACGTCTGGATTACCGGCTGTCGTTAACCGAACGGTTTCTTGAGGTTGTTTAACTGGTTCATAGATTAAGTTTGCTGCAGATTCATCCGTATCTACTCGTAAAAACATGTATGGAACAACCGCATTTACCGCACGCATAGTGTTTGTTTGATTTGTAGCGTATGGTTTCAATACTCCGATAGTTTGTAAACGATTACTTACCCCATAAACTAAGTCAGTTACGAGAAAAGAATTGTTTATAGACCACGCAGAATCAGACATAGCTAGTGAATTGATGTCGTTGCCTGGAGAACAATTAGTGCAACCGTGGCGGAACCAAACTACTGGTGTTAAAGTTTGGTTATCTTCATCCACAGTATAGGATACACAAACATTTTGATATGATTTGATTGTTCCATTTCCGCAATTTCGTCTACATTCAGCATCAGAGGAAGCCACCCCGTCGTTCCAAGTGGATTGTGGGACACAATCACGGTTGTTGTACATCCACCATTCCCAATTACAAGGTAAACTGGATTGTAATAGAGAAACAGAGTTTTCGATCTGTAGATCGATTATTTCGTCTTCATATACAGGGATGGTTATTGAGAAATCCGTTGCAATCTCAATTTCTCGATCAATCGTCTCTGCGTGCCACGAGAGCGTAACAAACGCTAACAAGCCAGCAGCTAGCCAGAATTTGGTTGAATTAGTTTTAAACATGTCATTTCTCCAAAATGGTAAATTGTCAGGCCTTGTTCTGCAAGACCTAGACGATATCAGACTTTCTGACATATTGTATAAAAAATTCAATCGAAAATTACACAAAAACGAAAAATTATTGGTAACTTAACAATTTTAACCGAATAACAAATAAATATATTTCTAATAAACGGAGTTAAACACAAAAATAATTCTAATAAAGTGGATTTTGAAGCAATTTTGTTCTACAAATGGAGAGAAAATTGCAATGTTTTACACTTCACGATGTTGATGTTCTGAAAACCGTTATCTTGAACATAGTAGTATGGATATACACTGGTTTTGATCTTGGGAGTTTGGTTTGGGCTACTTCGTGTTTGTCTTTAGGAACCGAAACTTCGGTCTATTGATACGAATACGACTACAACAAATTCTTCAAATAGAAATCGTTAGGACTACCTGGATTTCCTCTTCAGCATTCGTTTTGCAACTTCTACAGCTGCTTCAGCCTCTTAACATTTCAATTCCTGCATGATCTGATACCGCTCTGCTTTTTCATGCTTTTCCGTCATAGCTAACGCAAGCGACAAAGCGGGTGGTACATTCCTAAACAACGCCTCAATCTTATCGGATAATACGACTCCTTCTACGTACTTTCCAGGTTCTTTCTTTGCGGATAACAACATTAGTCTTTGCGCTTCGGTTAATTCTCTGAATCGCGCAATCTGATCGATTTCTTCTTTCGGCATGACCAGACACAACCACCATTCCAACATATTGAGCATCCGTTTGCTAGCATCGGGGAAGTCGCCTAAATTCTGAGTTGCAATCCAAAACCACGCGCCTAATTTGCGCCACATCTTGGTGATTTTCACGACATAGTTGGCGAGAAGGGGATGGGTTGTGATTAAGTGTCCTTCGTCGGTTACCACGAGGGTTTGACGGTTGCTGTGTTGATGTTTTTCGACCAGATCATTGATATGACTCATCATAGAGAGGTAGGCGACGGTGAGTTGGTCTTCGTAGCCTTCGCGCGCTAATAAACCCATCTCCAAAATTGTGATATCAACATCGGGCCAAGGTGATCCAGTTCGATTAAAGAAGTAACCCGCGACCCCTGAGGTAAACAACGCCATCGAATCTGCCATTTCTTGAGCACGAACGCGACGTGATTCGGTTGAACTATTGTCGTTTGCTGGAATGAGTAAAGCATCGACGACATCGTCGATCAGGACTTGATCTTTCCCTTGTTCGTAGGCGGTTCGCGCCGCCGTAAGAATACTATTCCGTATGAGTAATCGATCTGATCGTGAAACTTTTTCGTTTTCTTTGATGTCGCCACCGGTAATCATAACGCGCGCGACGATTTCCATCTCGCCTAAACGATCGCGTGAAAAACTCTCAACTTGAGAGGAATCCGGTTTTTCTTCTTTAACCAAATCAATCGCATCAGCGAACGGTGGTAAGGAAACATCAGAATCTGGTTGTAGTGTAATTTGGTTGACCGATAATCCTAGACTTTTGAAGTGTTCACCTAATAGGGCAAAAGAGCCACCAGCTTCAATGATGAAAACTCGCGGGCGATGTCTAGCGACCATTTGTTGTAATAGATACACCAACATAGCTGACTTTCCAGCTCCTGTTGGTCCGAGAATCAATGTGTGAGCATTCTTCTTACGATCTTGCGGATGTAACGGATCAAAGTCCAATAACTCAGCACCTCGGTTAAAAAAGACGATACCGGGATTTCCCGTACCACGCGAGCGTCCATAAATCGGTAGTAAGTTAGCGGCATGTTTAGAAAACACAAACCGCGACCGCCGGCGAATTTTGTCGAGTTGATCGTCATATGCCATTGGTAAATTACGGAGATAACTGTCTAGCGGGATTAAGTCGCTTTCATTTCCAATCGGTTGAAAACCATTGGGTAGTAATAGTGCATGCAACTTCATGGCATTTTCACGTAGTTGTGTTAAATCATTCCCGCGTACGTAGAACCCAACTGAAACTGGATAAAGCTTATTCCCCCGCGCGACTTGTTTTTCGACCGCTTCGGCATCTTCGCGGGTTAACACCGCATCAGCGGTATCGCCAACGGCGGCGCGCTTGATGCGTGCGACATGGTTGCGTATTGTTGCCTGTGATTTAACGGTAATGGTCATTGACAAGATCGTTTGTTCGGGCAATCGATCGAATAGCGCATAGGTATTAGTCCCGTGAGTTTGTTCGGCTGTGAGCACCCCGATTGAAGGGATATGTCTGAAATTCTGAATCGTAACAAACGTATGAGGTATTCCATCGAACCACCAGACCCCATTCTCTGCATCTGAGATGGGACAGTTCAGGACTAGACTTTCAGCGAAATCATGTCCGTACGCTGGTTTTGTTTTTTCTTGGTTTGAAACGAGATCGACTAAATCTTGTGAAGTCTCTACGCCATCGATCGTTGGTTTTGGATTAAACCATGCCATTAGCCACCGAGATAAATCGCGATCAGTTCCTCGTGTGCAAGTGAGTCCAGCCATTTCTAATCCAGCTGAAAACCGCGCCACCGTTTCGTTTAACCGTTTTTCACTTTCTTCTAACGAAGTTGAGTCTTTACTTTTTGATAGTTGACGTCGATAAATGATCGCCCGAATTTTGCGAGTTTGCCCACGCCATCTAGTACCCGTAACGGCGGAATCGTGATACAGACCACCGGGCATACTGATTCGTCTCAAATGTTCACGACACTTTTGATTAAAGAATTCGTTATATTGGGTATTCTTTGCTTCTTCCGAACCGTACTCGACCAACTTAGATTCCAGTAACCCGAAGTCATGATCGTCTTGTACAAAAAACTGTACGATCCACGGTGCTTCTTCATCTTCAGGGATAGAGTCAGTCAAGACTGATTGAATGGAATCTCGTAACTCTTCCATAAAGTCAGTTTCACGCGCTTCCGTACCGATTGGGGTGATGTCTACGAGTGCCCCAACACTTTGCCCGTCTTCCAATAAGAAACACTGTGATTCTTCGATGTATTCCACCCACGGTAGAAAGTCGGTGAATGAACGCGGGGATTTATACGAGTTAGCGACGACTGATTGCGGTACCGCCTGATCGGACTTTGGGTTATTCGTTCTAGTGGATTGAGGTTTCGGACTTGCTGACTTCGTACTAAACAACTTTAGCATGCGTGGAAGGGTATTTGTCATTTTGTTGGGAGGATTACACTACATTTGGGTAATTCCCCTGTTTTCTTCAATCCCCGAACCTTACTCGGTAGTTCTCACCGGGCAACGCAAATTCATCTCGTTCATACAATGGAATAGCTGTCCAATAACCTGGTACCGGCATGCGCTCATCAGTCGCTAGATGAGGGAAGACGTAGATCAATAACATCGGATTGTCTAACAGTTCAAAGTCCTCGGCAAGCTCTCGTTCTTTCTGTAGACGAAGCGAAGAGAGATCAGGAAAAGTGGGTGGTTTTTGAACGTGACTGCGTTCATCCACCGTCGAAAAATGTTCGTCGTAGATGTCTGCCATTGTTGGGGCTTCTTTGGTTGTATCGCCTAATCGCATACATCCAACCATAAAACTAATCAAGCCGATTAAGAGTAGTAGTGGTATTGTTCTTTTCATAGGATAGTTTTCGACCTCCGTGATCGTAATCTATGTGTAGTTCTTGGTTTACATGAATCGCAATAGTCTGTCCCGCAGGAATCACGACGGCATCAAACTCTTGATTAGCGCGTCGTTCTAGCCAATGGCTAGTGGTGTTAGCACTTGCAGCCAATGCTTGACCGGTGATATATCTTTCGATGTCGCCCGTCACGATTGAACTGACACCGCCTAGGGCGTCTAGTTGTCGTGTTGTCTGCACGGCAGCCGCTGCAGCCGCGGCGGCTGAGCTGGTTTGGAGTAAGGCTTGTTGCGCTAAATATGCTGCTGCATTCGATTTGCGTTCGCCACGAATGCAGGGCATCCCATACTCGTCGGAGATCCAACCTAAAGCAGCTTGAGCGTCGCCAGCATCTTCGATTGTCTCCGAATAAATCGTTCCATCGTTGAAGATGAACATTACCGAGTTGAGATATCCAGAAACACAAGATAGAGTCCAATCGCCCACAGCCCAACCACTCCAAACCATCCCTTCTAAACCGTCGATGGTAAACCCGTTTGCACTTAAGTTTCTTGTACCGGTGAGTACTTTGAACGGCATGGGATCGTGGATGCTACCGTCTAAAGGAACTCGACCGACTAATGCGGTCATGGCTGTGGCGTCGATCAACGTTGCATTGCGCGGCACCGTCAATTTTGGTTCGATGTCCTCTCCAATACTACCTTCAAAACCAAATCCATAGGTCTGGTCTATCGCATCAAGCGGTTGAATCCAAAACACTGATTCTTGTGTGTCAAACAATGCACTACTCGAATCAAAATCCTGGGAACCGTCGCCAATGCCAATAGCAAAACTTTCATTGGATAGCTCTAGCTTGTCGATTTTTGAATTAAGGTTTTCTATACGGCGTTCGATTTCGAACAAACTACTTGCTGCTTCATCTGGTCTTGCTAGATCGTCTCTCAATTCGTTTAATTGGAATTTCAATTGGTTCGATAACCGACTCTCTAATTGCGCCCGTTGATCTCTTAGATCCGAGTTGTCACGTCGTAGCGCATCTACTTCAGAAATCAGTTCACTTACATTTGCGGTCAACGTTTTAATTGTGTCTGCGGGTGAATCAGCATCGGGTTTCGGCGGTTCTGGAACTGTCTGCATATTGGTGAAAACCGGTACGGGTGAACTACACGACCGCGCCATCAGAAACACTATACCTAAGACACCAGCGACCACAATAATCGGGATCAGTCGGGGATTAAACTTAAATTTCGGTATCTTCATTGGTCAAGTGCCGTGGTGAAGTCAGTTTCACTGATCAAGTACACGACGGTTATGTCGGCTTCGGTCTTTTTGGGTAGTAGACGATAGTGCTGAAAGCTAGCAGCTAACCATTTACCGCGCAACATAAATGGATCGAGTTCAATAGCCGTATTCGAAGTGTTTTTGATAACTACACCGGTAATGTAGATTCCTTGCTCGGTTTTCCAGCTCTTTACGGTACCGACCTTGATCGCTTCATGACGGATCAGTGATCGAACGGTTGGTGGTGCACTGACCGGTGTGATTTGTTCATATTTTTTGTGTAGTCTGTTCGGGGCATAAAAATGTTGTGCAGCAAAACGTACTAGATCTCCGTAAGACAAAGTTGGTTCGTACGGTTCTTGTGCGTTGTCGGCGGTGGAAATACGCACGTGTTTAGTACCGACGGGTTCGGCTTGTGCTACGACTTCAAGAATCACGATGGCGTTATCCTCACGGGATCGCACCAAGATTCGTTGACTCGAAAATTCTTGTCCCGCTGTGAAGTAAATCGTGTTTTTGATCGACTGCACCCGTAACATCTCTGCTAACTTGTTTGAAACACCTACATCTACTGCATAGGGGAAGTGCACCAGCCGTTCTTCACCAACTTCCAGTTGAATTTCAAGTGGGACACCTTCCCACGTTAACTCAAGTTCGGAAGCCACGACGGTTGGAGGATATAAGAACAGGATTGGGAGGAGGATTAACCGTCGTGACCTCGCGATTATTTCATTAAGCCGTTGATGTTGTTGTGTTGAATTTTTTATTCGATTGTCTAACTTCATTCCTCTTCTTTGGGTTCATCTTCAATTCTTACCGGTCCTTCTAAAGTAAAGCCGTCTAACGCCAGTCGCCAGGGATTCGTTTCCGGGTCAACTGCGAATTTCACTACTCGTAATGGATATCGAATCAACGTCTGTTTGATCGACATCCCTTTGACTGATTCATGAAGTTCTACATCGATATTCACGATCCACGATGTCTCGCTTTCGATGATTACTTTGGCATTTTCATAGCCGTGTCCTGGTCGTTCATGAATACTTCGGACCCGGTTAATTAGTTCGCCCCGTCGCCCTTTGAGTTCAAGTTCTTTTTGTAACTCAGACCGAAATTTTGGTGTGAGATAAGCCGCTAAGGAGTAAATAGCTTTACCGTAGTCTTCAGCTCCGTTTTCCGGCCAACGGTTTAATTGTTGGAAGATGTAGAAGGTGAAGGCGTATACATTCGCGGGTGTTGGTTCATCCGGGCGAACAGTTGCGCCAGAACGTAAATCGGGCGGTATATGCACGACGATATCGTCCGGTGCTCGTAGCAACGTAAATCCCAAAACCAAGATCGTGCCTAATTCGATGCCAATGAATATCCAAAGACTTTGAACATGAGCTCGGACGTTATCAATCTCATGTCGATACTTACGCACAGTTCGTTCTACCTAAGTACCAAGAACCAGATCGCAGTACCAGACGTGAAGAAATGAACTTTCGTTCCGACAACCAGATACGCGTCCGTTGTTGGTAGAAACCATCAGGTTTACCGTTCTTGATCTTTTGAAAGATAGACGAAGAAATCACGACGGTAGCGACGACACCAACGCCGGTCGCTCCTAATCCCATCGTGATCGCCCCAAACAATGCACTGATCAATAAACTGGTAGGTAACCAAAACACGGTGGCAATAAGTGCAATAGCGAGTAGTTCGGTAGTAGAACACCCTTTAAAAATCGCCGGTTCAGAGTTCATTCGGTCTGCTACCCGTTCTTCTTCAATGTGTTCCATTACGCAAACACACCAGCAGCTTCGGTCAATAGATAGCTAGCGAAAATCAAAACGACTGCGCCTACAACAGCGAGTACGCCAACTTCAGCCCACTCAGCTTTACCTTGACGCGCTTCGTTGAATTTCGCAAAACCAACGTAGGCTACCCATAAGAAACCGACACAGGCCACGGCTAGACCCAACACCAGGGCACCATCTTTGATGTAGCCAGAAATTAGACCAATCCAATCTCCAGACTTAGGTTTTGTACTCGGAGCTACTGCTGTGGGCAGATCCGCAAAGAGAGGAATGACCACAAAAACAGAGACGAGTACTAGTATTCGTGAATATAGATTCATAACAGTCCTTGATGTAGTTAGGGATTTCATTGAATGTAGAAACCCACAATAAGAAGTGAGATGCAAGCTCGTAGAACTTGCCATAAAGCGTCGTACAGTTCGATTTCGCCGAGACGCCAAGCTTTAAATGTCCCCATCACAACCCAGGTCGCCCAGATCATGAGTAAGACCATGAGTGAACTTTTGATCGCGAGCATCAACACATCTGGTTCCAGTCCAGAAGCGGCTTGAAACGCATTTTTTTGAATGTTGTTCATTGGCGATAGTCGCCTTGCAATGGTTCGAACTCTCGGGGTTCAGATGAGGGAGTTTCGAAGTGTGCTTCGATTCCTTGACGTACTAATTTGAGATCACGACGCAGCCAGTCGTATTGGAATTGGATTCGAGCGGTTGGATTTGCTGCTTGTTCAGCACGATCAATGAGACTTGATAAACTTTCAATCTCATCCGCTAGTTGGATTAGTGCTGCTCGTTCAGCGTTGGAATCGCTATCGGTTGAGACGGTGAATCCGAATACTGCGATAATGAGAGCGAGGGGGATATAGTTTTTGATTGACATCATTACATTTCCGTTGAGACGGAGTTATGATGTGGAAAGGCTACCTAGTCGTAAAGGAGATTTCGAATCAAGGAATGTGTTAAATAACTATAAATAAGTATAGTTATTAGAAGTGATTGAAGAATTGTGGTTAAAAGAATCTATTGGAAGACGGGGTGTCTTACCATATCTCAA
>VXYV01000001.1 GCA_009845835.1 Gammaproteobacteria bacterium
TTTTATACCCAACCTAGCGATCAGTCAGTTAATAATGTTTATTTACAACGGTTGTCGCTCGATAGTGGTTGAAGGTACTTAGGATGAGTGACGAAAACACCGACGGCGACAGTCAATTCGACGATTTAGACTTGTTGGATACTTTGGACGATATTCTGAAAGATACGATAGAAATCATCGATCATTTGTATGAAAACAACATCAATAAAGGTTTGGTTTTGGATGCTTTAAAGTACAAACTGTTTGAGGTGAAAGAAGGAATTGAATCGAGAAAGAAGATTTGTACGCATGCGGTTGCACCACTTTTAGTTCAGTCGCTGAAGGACTTTGACGAACAGATTGAGAGATTAGAAGAACTAAGACGACTCAAGCATAAAAAGAGTTGAATCAGACTTGGCATGAAACCACATTGCTTTGTTGTCCATCAACTTGGAACCATTGGATTATTACGTGGATTTCCTGATCGGCAGATTAGTCTTGGACGACGCAACGATCATGCTACTCACGTCGTCTGATTTATCGCATTCACCACGGGGAGTATTTAACTTCTGGCAATCGTTCTGCCAGCGAACGAAGGTGTTTGAGTTGTGGATCTGTCAAAATTTCACCATTTACTTGTGATAGGACAAAACTCGTTGTACGACTACACCCGGTATAGTTATTCAAATAACTCAGGATTACGATCTCGTAGTCTATCGGTAATTCGATCGAAGAAATCGTTCAAGTCTGGTGCATCTAAAACTCGAGCGTCGCTAGTGAAATCCACCGTAACAATTGCAGATGCTTCCAAGGTACCAGACGCCCACGATGGCGAATCTCGCCCCGTTAGCTGTTCGATTGATTTACTGAAAAAGTCGATCCAGCGAGTACCATCTCGTCGATAACTATTACCATTGGATGCGGCGTCAAAGATTACTATATAACCGGTCACGATTTCTGGTGACTTAAGTTGAACACTCGTCAATTCTCCCATGAGATCATCTATCCGATTCGGAACTGTCCCGCGGATGTTGCTCAATAGTGATTTCAGGCTGATTCCAAGTCTAGTTTTGCCCGTGCTTGGCCAGGCTACATCCCATTTCTTGCTGCGGCCAAAGCCAGGGATGACTATTTCTTTACCAACATTGTTGACTTTTCTATAGCTTAGTTGCTCAATGCACAAATCTGCTAATAGATCAAGTCGACTTGGTGATTGGGTACTACCTTCCAACACTGCAATCCTGTAAAGATCGTCAACTACGTCTTGTAAAGATATCGCCATCCAACCTTGTTTTTGCAGCCGCGTGATAAGTGGGTTCTATTTCGATACCAATACTATTACGACCACATTGCATCGCAGCAAATTGAGTTGTTGCCGTCCCGGTAAAAGGATCAAACACCGTATCCCCAACGAAACTAAACATTCGGATTAGTCGATCTGCCAATTTCACTGGATATGGAGCAGGGTGTTCTTTTGTTGATTCTCCTTGAATGTCACTCCAAATTTGACGAAACCAAAGATTATGTTCGTCACGCGAAATTACACTTAACAACCGTGCAGCCTGACTAGGAGATCTGTATCCGCCGGGCTTTCTGAGCATGAGAATGAACTCGATTTCGTTCTTTAGGATACCGTTTGGTTCAAACGGTTTTCCAAGATAAGATGTCCGCCCGACACTACAAGATTCCGTTTCCATATTGGCTATCTTGTACCAGATTATGGGTGCAAGATTATCAAAACCAATCGAAACACACTGCTTCAATATATCAGCATGAAGTGGTATGACACAGTGTCGTCCACCGTTCTGTCGTCGAGACAGACAAACATCTCCCACTACACATATCAAACGACCACCGGGAACTAATGCTTCAAAACATCTTTGCCACACTTGCCTTAGGCATTCCAGAAAATTCTTGTAATCAACGACTTCCCCCAATTGACCTTCGCGTTTGGGGTACTCTTTTAGTGTCCAATATGGTGGTGAAGTGAGCACTAGATGAACAGAAGAAGGTGAAAGTTCCGTCGTTCGTGAGTCACCTAGTTTGACTTCATGTGTGGTAGCCAAATCTCGGATAGATTCTCTGATCCGAGTAATGGAACTGGAGTCTCGAGCTATCGCAGGAATCGATTGTTGATCAATATCAGGGTTTAATTCACGCAATTCAGGCGGTACAGTTGCTTTTAGCGTCGTAGCATTCATACTGGTAAATCGCGATCTTAAAGTTTAACACGTTCAACATTTTATTCTAAATGAGAAAATTTGTTCAACTACGGGTTAATCTCGAAACCCAGTCAACTCTGACCTCCTTCTTAACGGTTTCAATGTGAAGCTTGATTTCTTGAACTAAACGATAAATTTCACTTGTTGTATGAAAATTTTTTTGAATACCACAATCCTGACGATAGTCATCAATTTGCAAAAAGACGCTAAATGGATATGATTATGACATAGAGTTCAAAGGATGAACTTTTTCGGCTTATGGTACTTCTGAATTCAGTGGAAGTTATCTAACATACCGAAAGAGATGTATTCCAAATCGCACACAATAAAAACTACGCAGGAATCACACACAATGAAATTTTTGTCTCGCTGGGCGATACCAGTTTTGTCCGTTTTCGCGTTATTGATAGGCACAAACCTCTACAGTCAACTTAATGCGCCTTCAAATGCTACGACTGAAGTTGGCAAAGGGGGAACGGCCACTTTTAATCAGTACGACAACAATATCGGTATTCGTATGTTGCTACAAACAGAGGTTTTTCAAAAAGATACCTATGTTGTACTTGACTATTCGCAACAACAGCCGGTTTTACTGTTCCGTGGGGTAAACCGATCACTAGCTTTCGGTGAGGGAGAAACTACACTAAAGTTTCTCAGTGAAGGAATGACACTCGAAATATCGCGAGATGACTTAGTTGAAAGCCCGCCGGGAATTTTTGAGCCGTTAACTGAAGCAAATGAGGAGATTAACGAAACCCTCGACGTTACCGCGAAGATTGGCTGGCCAATATTGAAGCACTTCAGTATCAAGTTTGATTTTGACTCACAAACTGTGGTACTGACCCCGGCTGCCGAGAGGACAGTTAAAGATGTCATGCAAGAGTATGCACTCGTGGTTCGAGGTGTTGCAGAAGTTGACAATCAAGTTCGTATCCCCGTTATTGATAAGGACTCGAATCTCTTACAAACTGTTTTTGGTATTAGTTCGTATCACACAGTAATTGATCAAGGTTATGCGACATCCAGAGGATTCCCAGGAGGTAATGTTCCTGATATTCGGTTTACCGATGGCGAGTCAGAATTACCGGTTTCTGACATGGCGGCAATGATGCCGGTTCCGCTTACTCAACCGGATACTCCACCCGCTCAAGCAGAGGCAGAGGAAACGGTAGCTGAAGAGACAGTTGTGGAACCAGAACCATTTGATGAATCGTTAATCGATAGTCAACCAATGATTCATATTGGTTTTTCATTGTTAAGTGGATATAGTCTTGAGCTCAATCCACAAAATGGATTTCTTGCTTTAACACAGATTAAGAATAGCAATGTTCGACAAGAGGACTTAGATTTTTACGCTGCAGTAGGTGCCTCAGATCGCTTTATGTTTGATCAATACTTGGCAGACTATCCAGAAGATCGCCATGTTGAAGAAGCGGTTTGGCGACGGTTTATACTCGGTATCGAAGCCGAGGACTCCGTTGAAGTTCAATTGGCTAATTTGGAAAAGGGGCTACATGTACAGCCTGACAAAAACAAATTTGTCTTCATGAACAACTATGTCCAATACTGTGCTTTTAACAGTGTCGATCCTGATTTGAGTATCGCGCTTGGAGAAAAATCACTGGAATTCGTCGCCTACTCAACTACTCCTTCACAACGGCAGGGTCTACAACTGTATTTAGGTGACCTATATTTCGAGAAGGGCGATATCGATCAAGCATGGAGCTATTATCTTTCGGGTAGTTTCAACGGTGATCCAAGAGGTGAAATGGTTGTTAAATATAAGCTTGCTACCGTATATGAAGCACAAGAACGCTGGCGTCGTGCCTACGCGAACTACGCCCGCGCCTTACGTGGTCAAGCCCAACTTCCAGAGTCGATGGCTATCGGTGCCCAAGAAGGTTTAACACGCATTCGTGAACATCTAGATCCGGACGATCAGCTTATTAAAGAAGCAGAAGAGTTGGCAGCGTATGTCAGTAAAGCTCTAAATTTAGGTGAACCACTGACCGTGGTGAAAGCACAAAATCTCGATGGCGAGGAAGTATCGCTTGATCAGTATCTGGGTAAAGTGGTGTTAATTGATGTCTGGGCTACGTGGTGTGGTCCATGTATCGCGGGTATCCCTAAGATGCGAGAGGTCGCGAAGCAATTCGAAGGTACCGATTTCGTGTTGTTGTCCGTGAGTGCAGATGATCGAATCGATACTGTTACTGATTTCCTTGAAGACACAGATATGCCGTGGGATCATTGGTTTATTGGCCCAAGTGGAGACGTTCACAACGAATGGAACATTCGTGGTTATCCTACCTATATGTTGATTGATAGAGAAGGGAAACTATTAGCCCGCGGACATGGTTTAACTGAGGCCATGATTAAGCAGATTGAGGAAAGAGTCGAACAGATTTAAACGAGTACTTTTAATTCTTGAAAAGTTGACGTTTAAATTGAGGAAACAAGATGAAGATTTCGCAAAATTCAGCTAAATTAATCCAGCGGCTCATGTTTGTTGCTGCATTGATTTTGGTATTTACTGGTGTACCAAGTATTCAGATTGATTAATTGTCAATTGACATCGGTCAAAATGTCTATGCAGACCGTGAAGCAGACGGTTTTCACGGTCCTTATACCGATGCAAACGGTAGGGAAACTAATCAATGTTGGAGCGATGCTCCCCCCATAGGAGATTTAGTGACGCATGCTGTAAACCATTGTTCTTGGTGGCAGTTAGCAGGATTGATAATTGCTTTAGCTGGTGTAATCGTTGGTGTAGTTGGTCTAATTATTACTTCCGGCGGTACAGTCGCCGCTAAAATCACGGCCGGCTTAATTGGGGCGGGAGTAGCGACAGTAGGTTTAGTATTATCTATAATTGGCACGGCGTGTGGTATGCAGTGGAGAGACTACAAGCTAGATTGTGGTAGTGGCAAGATTCCTAGAGATGCACCACCAAAAGGATAAGGAGAAATTAAAATTCGGGTAAAAAAATCGGTATCGATTAATCAGCGCTATTGGCAGGTGCTCGGTATACATTTCTTGAGTGCTATGACCATTAATGCAGTACTGGTACTACTTTATATTGTGTTTTTCGTCCAGATTTCTTCCGGTCCTACGGTTCCTATTATCACAGGATTTCTCGTGATACCAGTTATAGTTGGTGTTTTGTATCCTTTTTGTATATGGAAATTTGCTGACAGGCATAATAAACGGGGTCTTTTTTATACGTCGACTCATAGCGATAGCCATGAAATGGTATAGTTGGCTATGGATTATTGTTCGGTTTACGTTATTTTGCGTTTTATGGTATTGTCTGACGTCCTTAGTTCTTGGTATTGTATTAGGTATAGTGTGGTTAGTGGACGGCAACTATAGTGATATTCACGATACGGGTCATCTGATAACTTCAATTTCGCAGAGCGATGACTTAATGTGGTTGGGTGTTATCGCTCTCGTTGTCGGTATTTGTTTATCGGGGTGGCAGCATTTTCGATTTTACAAACGCAGGTTTGGGACTACGGTAGAACCAAATACAAGTTAACAAGTTTCAACTACTGCTATGTCTGTTTATTCAATCGGAGAGTTTTTGGAGTATTTTTTTGGTAATACTGACTACTAACCTCCATACGTTGTCCTTATCGATAGCATTGTTAGTAGGGATACTTTTCTTGTCTCAGATTTTGTACATTTCTCAAAGCTAACGAAAATAACAAGAAAGATAGAAATTACTGACGGCTCGTCACGACAAGAGAAGCATAATCTCTCAATGGGTGGTCGTAAGACCCAAGTGGTAGTAAGACCCAAGCAAAATACTTCAACATAGCAAGAGATCTGAGCTCAAGTTGATTGTCATAGTGAAAAACTACTACCGGCATCTAATGACTGTAACTAATATCGCCCAATCTACATCTATGAAAAGACATTGCACCAAAGGTGGTGCTGAAGTAAAACAACCATTCAAATTAGAACATTGGGGGATGGAATGAAACTCATCAAATTATTAGTTGGAAGTTCGGTTGCTTGTATTTTTGCATTTGGACTCGCCACCCAGCAACTTAATGCAGACACCAATTTGGAACCAGCTCTCGACGACTCACATCAAAAAAGTGATACCCAGAAAGAAGAAGAAGAACTCTCTGAAGCAGATGACGAGTTGGTGCAGGCCATGTCGGAGTTCGCAGTAATTTTTGCTGAAGCTTTCCTTGAAATGTCCGATCCCCTCTTGGATTCAGCAATTTTAGATTTTGGGGCGGAATTTTCCTCAAAGATAGAAGAGTTCGATACGGACAACAGCGGAGCTCTTTCCCGAACCGAAGCGGAAAGTATTCCAGAAGAAGAATGGGACGAAGAATACAAAGCTATGACCGAAGAAGAGCGTGAAGCAAAACTAGATGAAGACTTCAAGGCATTAGACCTAAATCAAGACGGTGAGATTTCGTCAGAAGAAGTCGTCAACTTTGTCGAAAAAGCAAAGCAACAGTTCAAAGAAGAACTAAAAAACGTGGAGTTTTCTCCTTCATCAGAGTCTGATCCGAGCACAACCGAACCCAATTCTGACAATTAAAGGTACGTATCTTGTACTAATTCATCCAAGAAATTTGGTTTACGGGTGGTGTCCCCATTCGAAAGTCTAGCCGAGAGGAATGCTGTAGAACTCAGGCGACGAATCGGCGACTAGGACTGTTGAACCACTGAACGAAAAGGATGATGAAAGAAGTAACAACGAAGATGTGCATTTCTTCAGACTCATCAGGGCGACAATATTCGTGTTAGTCATACCGATCTGTTGAGGTATTTGTACCTAACAAACGGTTTCACAATCAGTTCGGTTTTATGGAATTCGGTTGAACGAGTACAGATTTACCGGCTGCGGCAGATACACCGACAAGTATTTGGATCCCCTAGGGAGTACGGTCGACTCTGAATACTAATGGTATTACAGTCCGCTAATTTTCGTCAAGCCATTTAGCAGGGTCGATAGCTCGTCCGTTATCCCGGACCTCGAAATACAAACTACGAGTTTGCTCCTCTCCATCCTTCCCAGCAATTCCAATTGCTTCACCCGCTTCGACTGTGTCTCCGTTAGACACATAAATTTCATTGCAATTTCCGTAGAGGGTGATCAATCGATTGCCGTGGTCGATCATTACGACCATACCGTACCCACGTAAATTATCCGCGTATACGACATTTCCTCGAGCGACTGCGACGACAGTGGTATCTGGGGCTGAACTGAATTGAATACCCTCCCATTTAAGCCTACCATCAGCACGGCTTGAACCAAACGATTGAATCACTTCCCCTTTGATCGGCCACTGGGTTGAACTTGCCTCACTAGTAATGTCAGAATCACTCGCATATGAGGGATTAGACAATTGTCGTTCTAGAGTCATACGTTCACGAATCAGAGAATTCACTAATCGTTGTAGTTCGTTTATTTCTCCTTCGAGTTGCAAGATTTCTTCACGGTTGCTTTGAATTTTTTCTTCAAGATCGGTCTTTTCCGAGCTGAATGAAGTATTCAGTTCATCTAGGCGGGTTCTTTCATTAAGTTCACTTTCTAACCGAATTTCAACGTATTCCAAATAATCTCGTGAATCACTATAGACCTCGGCAACCGCTTTTGTGTAGTAATCGTCGTATTTCTTTCGTCTGGTTTCGTCCTTAATCAGAGAAGTTTCTTTTTCATCTGGAAGTAAATTTCTCAAGTAATGCTTTTGGCGAGAACGATGTACTGACTGCAGGTGAGAAGTCATCATTTCGTAGAGAGTGTCAGTTCGTTCGCGAACATCATCGCGTTGATCTCTGAGATCGATAACCAGGTACTCTAGTTCGATAAGCTCAGAACGATCTTCGGCTGGAATTTCCTCAATGTCCGAGATACGTTGATTGGCATCCTGTATCTCCTGTTGTAAAGTAACAATTTTTCCACTAGCGGTGGCGATCGCTGTTTGGTGTTCATTCAAGTTGGCGAGAACGTCTGCTAGTTTAGTGGAGGTGTCAGATTCTTGCGCGTACAGCGATCCAACGACGAGAAGCGTACTTCCAATCCACAAATGAAATATTCGCCACGTGTGTTTCATTGATCTAGACTTGTCCCCGTCATTTCTGTCGGAATAGGGTATCCACTGACCGATAAGATGGTAGGTGCTACATCAGTTAAAGTTCCTTTCTGTTGCAGTGTGATAGACTTCGGTCCGACGTAAAGGAATGGTACTAGATTGGTTGTATGCGCCGTATTAGGTTGATCGTCGTGCGCGTTGTATAAGTCTTCGACATTGCCGTGATCAGCAGTGATAAAACACTGGGTATCGTACTCTTTACAAGTTTTCAGGATCGATTTCAAACATTTATCAACGCATTCAACTGCTTTAATCGAAGCATCCAAGACTCCAGTATGTCCTACCATGTCTCCATTGGCAAAATTACAGACGATCAGATTGAACTGTTTTGACTGAATTGCTTCGTTTAACGACTGAGTTACTTCAGGAGCACTCATTTCGGGTTGTAGGTCATAGGTTGCCACCGCAGGGGAATCGATGATCTTGCGTGACTCTCCTTCAAATGGTTTTTCTCTACCCCCCGAAAAAAAGTAGGTAACGTGAGCGTACTTTTCTGACTCTGCAAGCCTAAGTTGCGTGAGGTTATTTTTCGCAAGATACTCACCCATTGAATTTTCTACTTCCGGTGTAGGAAACAATGTTTTGACGGTACAAGGATGCTTTTTATCGTTAATCTCTTTCGAGTAACGTGTTAGAGTCAATAGAGCTGATAAATGGACTCTTGGATTGCGCGGGAAGTGGTCAAAATCAGCTTGAATCAACGTCGTACTCAGCTGTCGAGCCCGGTCAGCTCTGAAGTTCATGAAAATCACCACATCGCCATCAACGACTGGTTGGAAATATTTCGTCCGAGTTGGTTGTACAAATTCATCACTCTCAGACCGGTGATAGGCATTGTCCAGGGCGGTCGTTGCATTTTCGGCGACCAAAGTAGACTCTGAGCCGGTCAACATGTCATATGTTTTTTGGGTACGATCCCAACGTTGATCCCGGTCCATAGCGTAATAGCGACCGGTGATTGAAGCGATTCCCGGTTGCTTGAAGTCGGCTAAGAGTTGCTCAACTCGTTTAATAGAAGATAATGCGCTCCGCGGTGGTGTATCTCGCCCGTCTAAGAACGCGTGCACGGAGAGTTTGGAATGTTGCGATGCTAGGTGTTCCAGCAGCGCGCAGATTTGGTTTTCGTGACTATGTACTCCTCCCGGCGATAACAGTCCTAAAACATGAATTCGTTGGGAATCTCTAAGTGTAGTCAATGCCTCCAAATGCTGGTTCTTAACAAAACTACCATCTTCAATAGCTCGGTCAATTCTCGTCAAATCTTGATAAACGGTGCGTCCGGCACCCATCGCCATGTGACCGACCTCAGAATTTCCCATTTGACCTGCTGGTAGTCCGACACACGTACCCGAGCACTCCAACAGACTACGTGGACTATGTTGCCAATAGTGATCCCAAGTGGGGGTATTCGCTACATGAATTGCATTGAATGGAGTAGGTTCACCATTTCCCCATCCATCGAGGATAACAAGAACTGAACGAATCAATGTGGATCGAGACTTTGATTGAAACAATAATGAATTTTACTTAACTTCAACAGGTCGAATTACTATAATCTAGTCGATAGCAAAGAGGCACGATCAATGTTAGACGGTTTGTTCACATATGTGGGTAACCACCCAATCCTTGTCAGTATTTTTTTCCTCCTGTTGATTTTGTTCATCTGGAACGAATCGAAGCGTTCCGGAAAAACGATTGACAGTCAACAGCTAGTCCAACTCATGAACCGAGAAAATGCGGTCGTGCTCGACGTTAGAGATTCGACCGAATACTCCCAAGGTCACATCCCTCAAGCATTAAATATACCTTATACGGCCCTTGCTACTCGGGTTAGGGAACTCGATGAATATAAAGAAACACCTGTAGTGGTGACCTGTAAGATGGGTCAGCATTCGTCAGCAGCAACGAATATCCTGAAAAAATCAGGATTCACCAACGTAGCAAAGTTACGCGGTGGTCTCATGGAATGGCGCGGGCAAAACATGCCAGTAACAAGCAAATCATGATCAAGAAAGAAATTAAAGCACACATACAGATCGAACGAATTTTTCTGACAAAGTTAGAGTTTGAGACAAAAAACCTGCGCCAAGGTTTTGACATGAAGTGGCGCCCGAAAGTAGGAGTAGAAATGACCGTATCGAATACCGAAATCGACGACAGTGAATATGAGGTCAGCTTAGAAGTTAAACTTGACGTCGCGCTCGGTTCCCTCGATATATTTACGGTCGACGTGATTCAGTCAGGAGTGTTTAACGTCGAAGATTCACCCGCTCGACAATCCATACTTGCGGCTGAATGTCCAACAATTTTGTTTCCATATGCACGTGAGGCGATTGATAACGTAGTCATTAAAGCAACTTTGCCGGCGATTGCATTAGCCCCGATCAATTTCCGCGAGGTAGTGCAACGAGCGATGGACGAAAACGAACCCACTGTACCCCGTTACACGAAGCCAATCGTAAACTAATTAGTACTAACGTATCCCAGTTGACGCCAGGCTTCGTACCCAGCGATTACAACGGTGTTTGATGAGTTCACGATTCGAGATTAGTTCAGGTTAAACAAGTGCAATCTTCGACAGAATAAATTAATTCAGAGTAGTGGTTCTGGTTTGTTTGATTCGATGCAGTAAGATCACGTTGCTTCTATTGGACGATATGACTTCTTAAAATCGTGAGTAATCATGGAAAAGCTCAGTCGTACAAATCCAGCTCAATTGCTACGTGTTCAAACTTATCTATTACGTCATTCAACTCAGCTAGTTTATGAGCAAAGACTGAATCAACACTATGTACGTGTACCGTAGCATTGGTAAGGAGCTGACGTAACTCTACGATGACTGACTGGCAACTTCTTCGGTCTTCCAAGTAGTTCCAAGTGACGCTTGGAGGATTACATAAATGGTGGGCTACAAATTCCCAGTTTAACTGGTATTCAGTGTGGTTTTGAATTGTTGATAGTACTTCAAACTTGAATAAGAAACTGGCGGCACTAGGCTTTTCTTTACTGGCGAAAATTTCCCACTGTGAGCTGTGTATCGACTGCGCTAGACGGCCAAACTGATACCCATCCTCATACTTGAGATGTTCTCCTGTAGTCAGTCCGGCTGCTTCGCCGCCTAGTCGCGCAGCGAGTTCAATTAAGTGTTCACGGACATTCTTGACATTCAGTTTGCGGAGGATGCGTTCTTTTCGCTCAGCAGTACTTTCAAAGGACATGGCAGCCTCATAGAGTATCGGATAACGGTCAGGAGTGAAATCAAGTTGAGAATCTAACTGTCCACATTTCTGGTACACCCACGCGTCGGCTAATCGTTGTTTCCACACAGACAGTGCTTGCTCTGGAGTTCGTATGTGGTAAACAGGTTGTCTGTAGTAAAGCATTCGTTCACGTTTACCTATCCCTTTGTGGTTCCATCTAAGCGCTCGGTACGATGACCCAAAGCTATCACCACTCGATCCATAATTTCTCTCATAGTCGTCAATCTCACTCGATGTGTAATCAATGAATGGGTTGTTTTCCGGTCGTCCTGGATTGTACGGTCGGTAGCACAACTGATTGATGAGGGCAAAGTTTGTCAGAGCTTCGGCGTGACAAGAGTCTTTTAAGTCCCAGTTAGTTGTACTAGGAGACAATAAACATTCTGGACGCGAGAGTGTGTCTTGCGCGAGGAATAGATCACCAACGGGATCAGCAAAGATTCGTTCAAAGGTTAGTGGTTCATCTAATACAATCAAGGACAATGGGTGGGCGGTTTCAGCAGGGTTCGTCTCCGGCAATAAGAATAGATAAGGATTAAGACTATTAATGTGGTTTTCTATAGCTTCCCAACAAGTAAGGTTTTCTAAAGCAATGTATTCCACTGAATCTGAAGTAAATTCGTCTGCGTCAAAGGGTCTAAGTCTGGGACTTGGAAACTCATGCATGCCGCACGCTTCTTCTACTGAACCGATTCGGAAATCCACTAGAGGTAGAGATGCTACTTGGTCAGAATCTGAATCAACTGCTGTGGTTGTTACCGATGGCGTGCTGGGTAACTCCTGTACGGATTGAGGGGAGTTGTCAGTTATGTAGTTGAGCGAACTTTGACTAGGTGAGTTCAGCCAAATGAAGACCAGGCTTCCAAGTAACAAGCCACAACCTCCCAGCAAACAGGTAACCAGAATGTTCCTACTTAGTCTTCTGTGCTCGCTCATTCCAGTTCTTCTCAATCGTACTCGAATTTGAAAGTGTCCAAGGTTTGAGTTTTATTTAGAAATTGTATATTCACTATTGAGATTCTGCAATTCTTTCAAAGCTTGATTATTCACCAGCACTGCTCGCCAGGAGAACTCCTTTCGGTAAGTTTTAGGAAATTTAGGTTGTTGGCGAGCAAACCTATGAAGTGCAGAAATTCTGTATACAGACGATCTTAACATCGAAATATTCCCATATCACGAAGTTAAATATCAATTAATTGGTTTTCGCATATCCAACCTGACGCCAAGCTTCGTACACGGCGATTGCGACCGCGTTCGACAAGTTCACGCTTCTGGATTGTGGAAGCATAGGAATACGCACGCAACTTTCGCTAAAACGATCTCGTAATTCTTTAGGTAGACCTCTGGTCTCAGGGCCGAACAATAGGGCATCGTTAGGGTGAAAAGTCGTTTTGCTCAGGCACTGCTTGCCCTTGGTGGAAAACGCGTGGACTTTGGTGATTGTCCTTGCTTGTATAACTTCGTCAACATTCTTACAAACATGAATGTTTGCAAACTCATGGTAGTCAAGTCCAGCTCGCTTCAGTCGCGTGTCGTCCAACTCAAATCCTAGCGGTTCAACGAGAGTAAGCGTACTACCGGTATTTGCAGCTAGTCGAATAACGTTGCCGGTATTAGGTGGGATTTCAGGTTGATAGAGGACGATATGGAACATCAGACCCAGTGAGCGGTGTCGTTATCGATCAAGATCGGTCAATTTCCCAGCTCAATCGTCACTTCGATTATTTGTTCTGCTTTATGTTCAACAATATCAACTAATGTGTGCCCGTGCATGCGACACCAAGCTGGGAAGTCTCGAAAAACACCCGGGTCCGTGGCATGTACGATAAACGTTGTACCGGGCTTGGTAGATTTAGCAAATTCTTGTGCGCGAATCAACGGTAAGGGACATAGAAGTCCAATCGCGTCAACAATTTCTTCCATGGTAACTCAAAGTCCGATATGCCAGTTGTCGGGAATCTCGTGTGGTGCAATGGGGCTAGCACTAATCTGTTCGGATACACCATTTCGATGATGAATGGTCACACTGACTTCGTCGGCGTTTTTACCCTGACTGTACCGACCGACTAATCTTGTTGCTAAGGTGAGATCAGACGTTGACGGGTTACCTTCGACTAGCGTCAATGGCCCTTCGTGGCTATCAATCTCTATATAGGTAAAGTTCTTTCTATAACCTCGAAGGAATCGGTTTTCACCTTCTTCACGCGCCATGATGAGCTTAAACCGAGCATTTGGCCGGATGTGTCGACCTATCTTGAGTAGTAAGATGTCGTCCAACTCATAATTTTTCTCACCGCGAAATTGCCATAAGTCTTTCAATTTGCTGGAGTATCGTTCGTCAGTCAGAAAACAACATCCACCGGCTGGTTGTGAATAGTCAGTGAAGCCATACCTAGCAGCTAGTTCCATTTGTGGTTTACGATTGCGTCCGTAGAACCCGTGGAGTAGTTCGCGATTAACCCAACCGGCGCGTTCCGGAAGTGTTTCAGGTAGATTTTTCGCACAAAGTGGGCGTAACAAACGGTCATGCGCACCGGATTCTTGTGCAATGATGGGCATCGTCTCGTTTTTTTGTGATTTCGGTCGTTGTCCGATGACTTCACCAGTGACCACGAAATCGAAGGAATCGGTATCGAATCCAGATAGTTCTAATGCCTTATTCACCATAAATATCTTGCAATCAAGACAGGGGTTTAAATTTTTCCCATAGCCATGAGAAGGATTAAGGACTACATCTTTGTACTCTTCGATAACGTCGACGATGTGGAGTTTGATTCCAAGTTGTTCAGCGACCCACAACGCATTGTTTCGCTTCTGTTTATTTTTGTTTTTTGCTCGAACGGCATGAGTGTGACCTTCCACACAAAAACCGGTGTAGAAATTTACTCCCTCTACATGTACTCCTTGGTCAAGGATGACTTTGGCCGCGAGCATAGAATCGAGTCCACCTGAAATCAGTGCGATTGCGCTTGGTTTTCGAGTATCAGTCATTGTCGTATAGAATGATTAGAAGGAGATTTCCATGAAAGCATTGTTGCAACGAGTGTCGACAGCGCAAGTGCGTGTCGAAGGTAGAGTTATATCTTCTATTTCAAAAGGGTTATTGGTATTTTTAGCAGTCGAACGTGGTGATTCCATTGACAACTGTAGTTATTTAGTAAACAAAATTTTAAACCATCGCGTCTTCCCTGACGGTAAACAACACATGAATTTATCGGTTCAGGACGTTCAAGGTGAGATTCTAGTTGTGTCTCAGTTTACTTTAGCGGCATCTGGGAAGAAAGGTAACCGACCAGATTTTTCGAATGCTGAAGAGCCTAATCGAGCGAAAGAATTGTACTTGGAATTTATTCGAATACTTGATAGGCACAAAATCGATGTTCGTGCAGGAGAGTTTGGGGCGTATATGGAGGTTGAGTTAGTGAACGACGGTCCGGTAACACTATTGTTGTCGACGAACTGAGTGCGTCCTATTCACACGCTTAATACTCAGACAATACCCAACACTATGGCGTATCGACAGTCTCCACGGGTGGTGGTACTGGCTGAAAAGCAAGTTTACCATCCAAATTGACTAAGCCTTTCCATCCTGGACTAGCTGGAATGCAGTTTGACTCAGAATAGACTTCAGTTGTGTAAGTGGGCGAACCGGAGAGTTCTATGGAATTCATGTCGTAAACGTCGAAGAATTCTTTTAATTTACCAAGTAATCTTGATTCTCTGATGCATTCACGCTCCTTAACTCGGTCATACTTTTCGCCAGGTTTCTGACTGCACCAGGAGGTGTCTCCCCAAATGCGATAGCCTACCAGGTGGTTTCCCATGAAACTCATATCGCCATGTTGTCCGATTTCGTCTATCGTAGCACCTTCCGCCAAGTTTGGAGCTAATCGAACCAGTTGTGCCTCAAGATTACTGCCGTACGGAAAGGTAAAAATCGTTTCACCGGTATCGGTGTCAATTACCATATATTCGCTTCCGCTCAACCCAAGCCATTTACCGTTCTCGGACAACGACATGAGACCGGAGAGCTTTCGAACGTTCAATTCTAAGCTCCATAATTCCTCGGACTCTCCGGTTGAAGACAGTAGTCGTTTGGAGACTTTCCATCCTCCCCCAGACTCGTCAGGATCGATGTCGTCAGGGTGCTGAACAAAGTAGCCATTTTCGCTAGATGTCAGCATCGCCGACCAGAAACCCTCAATCGTAACTTGCCGTTTTCTCCCGTCGCCAACAGGATAGAACCAATAGACTCCTCTACCCATCGCATCGGAGTGGGCTGGTGTAAAAACGATTTCAGTTGCATCCAATGAGTAGCCAGAAGCATGTGTCTTCGAGTAGTCGTTGAAAGGGGTTAAACGGGTACCTAAACCATGCTCTACTTGAGTTCCGCTATCAAGACTCCGCACGCGGAGACGCGATGTTCCTCCGGCAGTAGGTTCATGTACGAAAAACGATGATCCGTCGTGAGCAACGTCGAAATTCCAAGCCTTGTCTGACTCGTAGATCACATAGTTGTCCTGGAAAATCCTAATCGGCTCGGTTGAATCCCGCGACCGAAACACCTTTGAATTAAGTCGCAGGTCGCCGAAGCCGTACACCACAGAACCGTCAGAACGACGTCCGATTCGCAAATGATTAGGATGAAAATCGAGTTCACCTCGAGTCAACTCACCTGACTCGTCGAGTACGACGAATTTAGTCCCTTCACCAGATGGTAGAATTACTACCGCTACCTTGCTGGCAGATCCTTTTCCAGACCGCATGTAGCAGTCAAAATTTAATATCGTTAGCTCAGGTGCAAAGGGATCTAATCCGTCGATATTATTCGTCGTGTGATCGCTGTGTTCAAAGTCTGTTAGTGTTTGTGAGTTTTTGACATCTCTGGCTATATCCAGCTGTTGCGCCGGCTGATCTGTTGCGATAGATCGACTGTGATCACTGTCAACTTCTCGCACTAACTGCCAAACACCAACACCGATTAGTGTCGCGAACACCACGGCGACAGCTGACAGTAGAAGTTTTTTCAACGGTTAAACTGAGCTACGATCATGAATCTGGACAATCCGAATATTCCTGCTCTGGATCGACAGTATCTGTCCTTTTGGTATTGGTGTACTCCTGGTAATGGAGGTGTGGACCATCACTCCATCCCGTGTCGTTGGATTTCCCGATTTTGTCTCCAGCTTTTACTTCTTGATCTTTTGACACAACGGCAGGAATAACTTTTTTCAGATGGATATAGACACCTTCACTTTTATCTTCATAAACTATACGAACAAAGTTTCCATTGGGTGTGGTGCTGTCTCCATCTTCGTATTTGTTGACCACTTCGGATATGATTCCGTTCTTCGCGGCAAACACATCCGTTCCAGTAGGTACCTCCAAATCAAGCCCCTTGTGTTTGCGACCGTCTCGATCCTCGCCGTAAGGACCGGAAATCTCGACATTCGGTAACGCAACTAATTCCATATAGCAGTCTATGGCGTGTCGCTCTGGTTTTTCCTTCGTACAATGGTCACATTTCAATCGTGGTTCAACCACTGTTATACAATCCTCCATGTCTGATGGACATTCACCGTCAGTGTGAACTGACATGGTTGTAAGACTTATTAAACCGCAGGCAAGAGGTACTTGCCAACATGCTCTTCTCATAGCTCTTTCCATTCGATTCGGAATCCAGAACGCGAACTGACTCACCGCTCGGCGGCAGCGCGCTAAGTGAGGGAATTATACAATTTTTTTTTATATTTATTACATTCTTCACGTCTCAAATTATGGTTGATTTCGTTGATTCACAGTTTGCAATCTAGTTCGAAAGTAGTACAGCATTCGAATACCGTGAGAAAAATCACCCTATACACGAATCTCTTGCATTCCTCAAAAATTAAGGCTTGTCGATATTCTCAATAGGTGGTACTGGCTGAAAAGCGAGTTTACCATCCACCGAGATTAGACCTTTCCATCGCGAGCTAGCGGGCATGCAATATGACTCTGGATGGACCTCGGTTGTATACATAGGCGAACCGTTTAGATCCACAGTATTCATGTCGTAGATATCGTGAAAATGCTTATACAAACCGCGTAATCTTAAGTCCAGTATACACTCGCGCTCCTTTTTTGGGTCATACTTCTCGCCGGGTTTCCAATCACAGGAGGAGATGTCCCCCCACACCCTGTAGCCAACCAGGTAATTTTCTTTGAAACTCATACTCCAGTACTCTCCTAGATCAGCTACGGTAGCGTTTTTTGGCAAGATTGGTGCTAGTCGCGCCAATTGCGCTTCCGGTTGACGACGATACGGAAAGTCAAAGATCGTTTCGCCGGTTTCAGTGTCCAGAACCTTGTAATCAGATGCCCGTAATCCAAGCCACTTGCCGTTCTCCGAAACAGACATGCGCCGGTTGAACTCTCTAATGCTCAATCGTACACTCCATAGCTCTTCAGACTGTCCAGTCGAAGGTATAAATCGACGTTTAGAGACCTCCCACATTTCTTCCGATTCATCAGTATCTAACTCGTACGCTCGCTCAACAAAGTAACCGTTTTCACTTGAAGTTATTAGTACTGACTGAAAACCTTCAGTCCCAATCCTTCGTTTACTTCCATTGAAGAACCAATAGGAGCCTCTACCAAACGCATGGGCTGGCGAAAAGACGACCTCAGAACCATCCAAAGAGTATCCCAAAGAATAGCGGCCTTCACGGGTCAGTTTGGTATCTAGTTCATGCTCCACTTGTGAACCTTCATTTAGGTTCCGCACGACCAGACGTGTTACTCCGCCAGCTGAAGGCTCGTGTACCGCGAACGAGGCTCCGTCATCCGCGACGTCAAAATCCAAGACTTTGGCGGACTCGTAGATCACAAAGTCGTCGTGGTAAATTCGTACCGGTTCGGCAACGTCCTCTGGTCGCCACGCCTTAGCATGGGATCGCAGGTCTCCGAAACCATATATGACAGAACCGTCGTCACGGCGGCCGATTCGCAAATGATTGGGACGAAAATCGAGTTCACCTCGCGCTAATTCGCCTGACTCTCCGATCACGGCGAACACGACACCTTCTTCAGTCGGATGAGTCACTAAAGCTACATCGCTTGCAGTTCCATCGCCGGTTAACATTTGGCAGTCAAGATTGAGAATCGTGTACTCCGGAGTGAAAGGATCAAAGTTCTCATTCTCCTTTGTCTTAGGGTCGCCATAGTCAAATTTCGCTCGTGTTTTCACTTCTCCTACGACAAACTTCTCCTGTTTAGAGGCAGGTTGATTCACGGTGCCGTGTTGGTTGTGATTACCGTCACCTCCTCGCGTGAAATACCAAATACTGACGACGATTAGCGTTGCAAGAACTACGACGGCAGACGGTATTAGAATCTTCCTCATGTGGGTACCCATACCACAATGAATAGCATTTTATCGTAGCAGCGTTATGGACAGTCTGCTTGGATGACGATGGATTCGCTGCTTTTTTCCTCAGCTTTAACTTCTTCATCTATGGATCCATTATCGCCACTACCTCGCCTGACGCTGAGTGATTTATTATTCATCTTCTTTCTTTGGTTTCTTTTTCACGATCCTCGCAAATATCAACCCAAACTCATAGAGTATCCATGCCGGTATAGCTAAAAGGACTTGCGAAATCACATCCGGCGGGGTCAACAACATACCTAAGACAAAACAACTAATGAATATGTAGGGGCGCGCTTTACTCAGAGTTTTCACTGAAGTAATACCTGTTGCTACCAGTAATACGATTGCGATCGGTATTTCAAAAACGATTCCAAATGCGAGCGGAACTTTGTAGAAGAACGACAAGTAATCGTGCATTGTGGGCATCCAGGCCACGTCCGTAGGCAAAATTGAAGCTAGGAAATTGAATACTAGTGGAAAAACGATAAAAAACGAAAAAGCAACTCCCGAATAGAAGAGAATGATGCTAGTGACTAGTAGTGGAACCGCGAACTTCTTCTCTTTTAGATATAGACCAGGTGCGATAAATCCCCACAATTGAGAAAGCAGATAGGGCA
This sequence comes from Gammaproteobacteria bacterium, assembly GCA_009845835.1. GTDB lineage: Bacteria > Pseudomonadota > Gammaproteobacteria > Pseudomonadales > Azotimanducaceae > Bin55. The sequence continues at coordinate 19,606 of VXYV01000001.1, forward strand.
TCGTCGTATAAATTGCAAGTACTAATGCAAGTTTCAACTGTTCGATGAATGGTTCCATCACCTTAGTGGCTAATAAATTTTGTGTAGAGTAATCGGTTACTACGTCGGCGATGAAACCAAATACTTCCTGACTGAATACCAGGTAGGGAATGCAAGCCGCTGCGACGACGATCAAGGATCGAAGGAGACGTTTACGTAGTTCTATGAGGTGGGAAAGAAGAGGCTGCTCGTTTTGTTGAACGTTCTCGTCGTGTTCTTTTTCGAAATCAGCGCTGTCTTGCTGCGATTTTTTAGCGGCCATTTAAACCGACTTAAGGTTCAGTTTGATTTAGTAAGTGGGTCTGGTAAAGTATCGTTAGATTTCGAAGATTTGGACGAGGGAAACTGAAAACTAGACTCTACCTCTTGGTGTATGGTGTTTGAAGTGTCTTCAAGATCTTTCATTTCAGCCATGATTTGTTCATTGTGTAACTGTCGTCGCACATCATCCATCCCCACTTCGCGTTCGATGTCTTGTTTAAAAGAGTTAAATGACCGTCTAAGTCGACCGATCCATAACCCTAAAGTGCGTGCTAGTTGAGGTAGTTGCTTTGGACCTAGGACGATTAAGGCAACACACAAAATGAGAAAAATCTCAAAGCCGCCAAATTCCGGCATTAGGCTAGTTAGTCTTTACCGATTCTTCAGAGGAGGATGGTTGTGCGTTGTCTTGTTTACTGGAATTGTCATTTTCACCCTTATCGTCGCGAACCGAGGAACGGAAGTCCTTGATCGTACTTCCTAAATCTTTGCCAAAGTTTTTCAATTTCTTGGTCCCGAATATAAGCAAGACGACGGCGAAAATGATGACTAGAACGAATATCATTTCCATGGGACTAGCAAACATCGTATTTCTCCCTTTGAACTGGTTTTGGGTTAGCAATAGTGAACGTAATTTTAGTATAAGAACATTGTTTTAGAATTTGGATGTTATGGGAACGAACTGATCAACTTGCAGGCTCAAGCTAGTTTCCACCTGAATTACGCCCACTTAAAGTTGCGAGCTACTCCTTGCTCAAATCAAAGACGGGAGTGAAACCTCCCCAAAACATGCGTTGACCGTCTAGTGGCATAGGGTTCTTTTCTTGGTCCCATCGTTCGTCTGTTTTCGCGATTTCTTCCATTTGACTGTAGGCTCTGTCGCGAGTCTCTTTGTCCGGCCATTCAACGAAGGAAAATACAACAGTTTCGTTGTCAGTAGCTTTAACTGACTTGCGAAAGTCAGTTTGTTTACCATCGGGTATATCGTCGCCCCAACATTCCATGACACGCAACGCACCGAGTTCAATGAAGATTGTGTCCATTTCCTCAGCGTATTTAATGAACGCTTCTTTGTTTGCATTGGGTACCGGCAATACAAAACCGTCGATGTATGACATTTGGTGTTCCTCCGTGTTTGATAGAATAATTCATTGGTCGAGCTGGCGACCGTTAACAAAATCAAGTATCGCTCTGTTTACGCTGAACTGTATTGAGTTCAATATTTAGTGCGCCGGACAATTTTTTACTTTAGTAGCCGAAAAGCATCTACAAAATCAGACCCATACCCGCACAAACCAGGCACTTAAAAGTCTTGGTATTCCTTCTAACATAACACAGAAGCTAATATATCAATGCCCTAGTAAGTCGATTGAGTCGCTGCTGACTAGCAAGAGCGGTCAATGGTGAGTTTTATTCGCAGGTTATGCGGCCCCCCTTAAGCAACTTACGGCGAATCTTTCTATGGTTCTGATCACGCCATGACTTGTCACTACCATTGTAACTTACAATTGTCAGTTTTGGTGTTCCGAGTGCATCCGTGACGATTGCCAAACGATATTGATGTTTCTTTTGTTGCATGGCTTTCCATTCATTGGGAGTCAGTTCAACAGTAGCGTTTGGTCCTGAGCATCCTTTAACTTCAACTAACAGATCGACCGAACCACGAGTAAATTCGAGATCCCATCCAATGTTATCTTTTTCAACTGACCTACAAGCACCAAATCCTTTTCCTTTATAGTGGGCTTTAACATATTCAATTGCTGCTTGCTCTACTTTCATTCGCTTTTCGGGATCTGCTTGCCGGGGACTTGAATCAGGGCTAATTTGGCTTGATGACTTAATGTTAGTTGTCGAAGGATTCCCAATGTATTTGCGTAAGAGCTTTATAAATTTATCGTTTTCGTCCGCTCGACTAACGTAACGGACATTACTTCGTCCCATACCGAAACCCTGCTTACTTCTTCCTGCATGAGGCACTTGAAGTACACGTTGGTCCAAATCTAGTAATGTAACAGCGTCTTGCTTAGCTCGCGCATAGTATGTGCGATCATCACCAATTGTCTTATTTTCACACCATACACGTGCATTTCGATACCAACCAATAACCCTTTGCCCACCCTGTGTCGGTGTTGCTGTAAAAACCACAGTCACATTGTCTGCAAATGAAGCGTCGGCTTTGGCACCCAATTTCTCTACATTAATCGAATGTTTTGGGGCTTGTACATAGCCGTACATGTAGCCGCCTCTCGGCTCAAAGTTCCAGATTTCACCACCAGTCTTATGGATTGCTACATACTTACCGCCATTGACAATCTTGTCAGTCGCAGTTTGACCACGATAGAACCTCATCCATCCAATGTTAAATATTACTAACGACATAGTCTTTGCTCCGGTGGTCTTAACTGGTAGGAGATACAGCCAATATTTTTTCAAAGAGTGTTTTGATATAGGAAGGATCCTGCATGAAGAGTACATTCATATCTTCTAATTCTTGTTTGGTTTTCCCCCAATCTAGTTCTCTAACATTGGTATGAGACAGAATAAAACTGTTAAGAAAAACTGTCGGGTCACTCAGTCTATCTTCTATTTCTTTAACTCGTAAGCAGAACTGAATCTTTTCGCTGTAGGGATTTTCGCATATCAGTCCATGGGGATCCACGAACGAGACATACTGAATCTTATCCTTAATAAGCCACAGTATGAAATCTGGGTGAAAATTTCCAGCCTCAAAAAATCCGATTCCGCGCCCCCGACTCAAATTTCGAAGTAAATATAGACCGTCGATTGAATTGGATCTGATATGATTTCGTTCATCCTGGTACCAGGTCTTCAAAGCCTCGACGAACTCAAACTCGCTTTCATTTAGCGAAACAGGTTGAATACTTAGTTTATTTTCACTAAATCGTCTGACATGGAGAATAGGTTCGTAAAGGTGTACATCAAAATTACATGCCTGTAAGTAGGTACCCTTTGTTAGCTTCTCTTTCTTCTGTGCAATTTCTTCTTTTATCCTTTGGATGTCCTGAATGACTCTTTCTTCCGCTTCAGAGACATTGACAATATAAGAATCATCTAGAGGAATATTCCAATCGCCCGGCGTTAGTTCGACTAATTCAAGTCTAGGCTCGAAAAATTGACGTTTTCGATAGTTATATAACTTTTCGCAGTACTTTTTCAGCAACTCAATAACGATCCTTTGAACTAAAGTCGTCTCTTCAACCGACGAAAAATCCATTAGACTCTTGGGCAAATATAGCGTATACCAAGACGGGTCAACGATGAGTTCTTTGATTGCGTCGATGTTTACGTTCAGGTTGTACCATTGTTTTTCATTTTTATATCGTTCTAATTCAAAAAAAATCTCATCATAATTGAGCATGAACAAGTGTCGTTCTTCCAAGACAAAAACCTCTTTTTTCTCTTTAGCGTCAGGCAGCTCAAGGGAAGGGAAGAACTTAATCCTAGGAAACCGATCAACCACGACTCGATATCTTTTTTTCAAGGATTCAGGAACGTCACCAAAGTGAATAGATGAAGCATCCTGAAGAAACTTGTAATCTTCTCCATTGCTTTTTTGCCGAACTCGGATGACCTTGAGTTTTTTGCCGAAATCATAGGTAACATTTAGGGGGATCGAAAATGATCTGTTCCTTGTATCTGCGGGGAGACCCTCGTTGCTAAGAAACTCTCGAAACCTTTCCATGAAGTCTGATCGAATACCAAATATGTTTAGAGTTTCAAGTTCGGACAAATACTTCGGAATCTGTAACGGTTTATTCAATTTTGTGCTACGTTTAAGACTCCAATCATACCCCTTGAGTCGAACACCTCTACCAAACAACTGAACAATTTGAGGACCCTCACTCCGTCCGACATGCATCAAACCCATCGTACTAACTCTCCAGCAGTCCCAACCTTCGACAAATTTTTTTGATCCAACTAATACGTTGATTGGTGAGTTAGAATCTGAAATGGTTGCGAAGATTTCTTCTTTGAAATCACTGACTTCAGCCCTTAGGTGGATATTATTTTTATAAGCGACTTCTTCAAGGTGTTCACATAGTCCTTTGGCATCTCCAACATTAATCAAACCGAACGGTTCATCCGTCCCAACAAGACGTAGAATTATCTCGCCGGAATCTCCCTTCAAGCGGTTCAGAGAAAGACCACTGGGAGTATCACAATTGAACATTCGTTTGAGAATATCCACATACATTTCCAGCACCGTCTCACCGGTGCCAATATAAGCCAGAAGGGGATGAAATGCATCAGCAAAAATGTCTTGCTTACTTTTGTCCAATAACCCGGTATCTCTTCCTGTCTTATAAAGAATGCTTTCGATGCGTTTTACAGCATCTTGTCGATGTTCAAGAAAATCCGCAAAAAACAGGACAATTTTTGCTACATCCGATGTGGGAATCTTATTATTTTGTACTTTTGCAACCGTAGTTCCGACGAATACCCATAATGGTTTTTCAAGATTAAACTGTTGAATTTCATGAAAATTTTCTTGGTATAAACGCAGCTGTTGATAGAACCTCAATAAACATGCTGTTAAATATACCTTTCTAGTCTCCTCGAGTGCTTCTGGTAAATTTAATATAAGATAATCTTTTCCAAACCCATCTTCGTGAAACCATCGGTACGAATAATCAAAAATTACTGACTTCGCGTAGCCGACTTCATTTGAACGTCGAGTGGATGCCTTGACAGCTTGTTCAAAAGTAGCCGAGTATTCGAAAGTAAACCCTTTTGAACATAAGTCCGCCCGACGCGAAAACCATGCACCTTGTTCTTTGCCACTCATACCCCTGTGCCCTTCGTCAACAAACAATAAATTCTGGTCACCAAAACTTCGAGTTGCTACGGTTTTTTCCTTTTGTTCTTCACCTAGTTTCGTTATTTCAAGCACATCTACATGATTGAGTCCATCCTTTACGTCAAATGTTCCTCCGCGGTTAGGTAGATACAGATCTGCCGATATACCACTAGAACGAAACTCATGCAAGTGTTGCTTTGTCAAGTCTTCGTTGGGTGTTAATAGAATTGTTCTAGTGAACGAACTCTCTTTACGATTCTGCGATGCGTAATGTCGAAATTGCAAGAAGTTAACATGCATTAACAGTGTTTTCCCACTACCTGTCGCATTCTGTAAACTCAACTTGTTTATATCAGAAATTTCGTAAGGTGGTATGTCCGTGTTATTACCTCGATTAAATTGATCCAAAAATACGTTTATTTCGCTCACCATTTCGTTGGGTTTCTCAAAAAAATAATTGAGATAGATTTCAACGAATAACAATGTCAACCATTGGAAGTATTTCCAAACTATTGGTTTTTCGCGCGTGAGGTTAATCTGTCTCGTGTGGCGAACAATGTTCTCTTCAAACTCTAACAATTGATCTTGCGTAAGAGCGCAACCTGTACTTTGGAATAACTTGCTTTCTCGCAATACATGGAAGAATCGATGAAGATTTGAGCTGTCGATTCCCTCCAGCCCCGAGTCTTTGATACTGTCAGACAATGCGCGAAATGGTAGTTCAGAACTCTCATCCTTATGCACTTCCCATTGGTGTCTAAGTCCAAACAAACTCATTAGCCACTGATTCAACACCAACTTTTCGTTAAATTTTTGCTTAGTTCGCGAGCGTGAGCGATGATTTTTCATCTCAACTATCACTCAGTGTTGTCTTGCCACATACATTTCAGAAATTTTTCTTCTAGTAAGCAAACTTCCCACCGATCATCATTTTGCTTTAGTGTCGCAAGATTGCTACTACCGTTTACATAAATTCGATCGAAAGTGAAATTTTGATCAGCTTCTCTAACCCGGTTAAACCATTCGTTCAAGACTAAATTGTCTCGTGCAAGATTGTCAGTCAATTTCCTCCAAATGATCAAGGTGTGTTCTTTCTCTTCATTACTCGGTGAAAAAACATTTTTTGGTACCCATCCTTCAACCTTTCTGAACCACCACGGTCCATCAGTGTCGGGTACAAGATTTTCTACAACTAATTTTTTGACTTGATCATTCGGTAATTCGGGGTCGGTTACCTCTTTGAATGATGCTGTAAACGACTTTGAAGAGGATATGTGTCGTACTCTGAGACCAATTAGATAATTGAACGTTTCGATCAGATCAACCTGTTTTGTTTCGCTTTCCAGACTACCTGGCTTTTTTATAGAAAGGGTGTATGGCAGTGGATCGCGGAAAAATGCGACATTTAATAACGAATTGCTACCCTGTGATTCGATATCTAACCAATATTTGAGCATATAGTCTTTATACAAATCAGATTCCGTTCTTTGCTTCAAAGTCTTGGTCTTATTGGAATCGAATTCTAGGTTGTTTAGCGTGTCTTCATAGGATTCCAACCGAACGTACTTAAAACAGTGTGAAGAAAGCGAACTTGTAGAAACTGGCTTTCCATCTTTCCACATCTCCGCATAAATTGACTTCAAGATTCTTGGTTTCAGCACATCGACGAAATGGTGCCCCATTTCCACTAATATGTATTTGCGACTAGATTGTGGATCTTTCCGATTAAATTCAATAACGGCGACTGCAGTAGTTCCAGAACCTCCAAAGTAATCAAGAACTGTATCTGAATTTGAGGAACCGATTGTCAAAATATCTAACACAGTAGAAACACTTTTGGGATGAGCAAAGGGTACGGAATTGAACATACTCGATAACTTTTTAGTACCGTAGTGCGCTGTGTTGTGTTTAGCTTCGAACCAACAAGACTTAGGTTTTTCGGTAGTTTTTGCGCGATCCTTTTCGTATATCGTAAAACCTTCATTTCGTCGCTCAACAAGCAGATTTGTAGTGAACAATTCTTGTACCGTTTCTTTCATACAGCGCCAACGGCCCTCCTCTAGGTTACCTTTGATTGGCAATATTTTGATCTGTGAGGCGTCAACTCTACTCAGCGAAAAACTCTCAAGTTTTGGCGAGTAGTAAATCGGATAAAAGAGATTCGGTCTATCAATCCTTAAAGAACCATCCCCGGTCTTTCTTAAATCTGATTTTCTATATCTAGAAATGTTATCCTCATGCGGATACCTCTTTTTGATTTCTTTCTCAGATAAGGGTAATTCATTCGTCGATAAATGTGGAAAATTTCTCGCATAGATGTGCAAGTACTCATGCGAGACCGCGACATGTTTTTGATCTGATCTACCCCCAGGATTTTGTTGAATGACGACCGTAGACACAAAATTTTCTCGTCCAAAAACTTCGTCCAACAGAAACTTTAGTGAGCTTACTTCTGCATCGTCGATCGCGACGTTGATGTTGCCTGTCTTTTGCATCAAATTCGTACTTCGACTTACGCGATCTCGTAATAGAGATAGCCAAGAACTGTGACGATAACCATCCTTGTACAGTATATCCTTTGCGGTTGTGTTGTACGGAGGATCGATGTATATACACTGAATCTGTTCACGATATCGATTCTGTAGTAAATTTAATGCCTGAAAGTTTTCCGAATGTACGAGTAAACCATCACTTTGACTATCGAAGTCTGCGATAGAAGCTAACAGTCGTTCCTTGAACTCGTCTTCAAAAAATTTGGTATCTAGAACTAGTCCTTGATTAACAGCAAGAAAATCTAAAGTCAGCGGATTTGTAAATCCTGGTGTGTCTAAATCTCCGTCAATTTCATCAATCGCAAAATGTTGGATCCATTCGTCTAACTGGGATTTGTTTGCAATGACCTCTGGATATAGTTCATCTGGTACCCGATTCAAGGTGAGGCAGTAGTTTGTTTCAACCACAGATTTCTTTTTCAACCACAGCTTCTTTTGAAAGTTCTCAAGTTGCGCTAAAAACTCAATGAGCTGCGTCGCAATCTTACGAATTAACTTAACCTTCGCTAAGTGACTCTCGATAAACGCTGGTTCAG
>VXYV01000054.1 GCA_009845835.1 Gammaproteobacteria bacterium
TAACAATACACTCTGAAGTTATAAGTGCCATTAGACGGTAAATCTCCGTATACACCTGAAAATTGTCTGGTATTATTAGGACCTGAATCTCTTCCATAAGGATTATTTACATTCGGGGCAAGTATATTCCAATTAGTTTGAAAAGTTCCGCCTATACCTTGACCATCGTCTCTCAACCAGAATTGTCCAGGCGGATCAGACGTAAAAACAATTGTTACCCATCGTGTTTGATTAGTTGTAGCTGATTGATGTATAAGAAAAGGATAAAAAGGTGTTACACTTGCATTTTGAGTTTGAGATCGTCTAACATATAAACGCCACGGGCTACTTGAATTCGCTCGAGTAGATCCTGTTACACTTGAAAGTGAAGGATTTGTATATGCAGAATAAATTCTAAAATTAATAGCTTCACTATTACGAAATATATTGCTACCGACAGATGCTCTAAATCTTGGATTATATGTTCCCGCAGTATTAAAAGTGCCTGATAAAACACGATTGTTTAACGATAATCCAGGCGGTATATTCCCACTCTGATGTGTAAGAACATAAGATTGTGAACTTGATACATAATTGGCAAGATTTAAAGAAAAGCTGTTATTGACACGATATACATAATAAGGATATACAATAGGATATTGTATTGCAGTTACAGAAGGCGTTATTCTATGAACATCTGGTATACCTTGCCATGTCGGTCTTGATGGTTTTGTTAATTTCCAAGGCACTGGTGTTTCTTGTGTTTCCCCTCCTTGATTTTTTACAACAACCATAAAAACACCTTCAGTAACACCTGGATTGCCTAATGCATCTCCGAATATAACAACTTTATCACTATCCACTCTATGATCTAATCCAACCCATGTACCTTTTACTTCTGCAGATTCAGCACGATTTCTTACTGGTATTTCTAATTCATTTGGTAGCCCCAAAACTACACTCAGTGGCTGTGAAGGCACTGATATAGTCGGTGCTACATCTACCACATTTATTGCAGCAGATTTAGTCGCTGTACCATTTGCGTCCGTTGCAGTAATAGTAAATTCTAAATTTTGATAGAAACTGTCAGGTGTGCCTAGTATTTTTAACATACCTTTAGCATTTCCATTATTTGGAACCCATTCATGATAAAAAGGACGTAATAATCCTTCAACATCTACAGAACTGATATTGTCACCTTCTATTTCAATCTCATGACCGCCATTATTATCTGTATTGATAACCCAAGCTATCACATTATTATCAGTAGCAGAGATATGTAGTGTTATCTTAGGTGCAAACTGAACCTGAGCTCGAACAGCAGATTGATAAAAACCTATAGCATCGTCTGGCAATTCTATTTCTAATTCACCTTCACCTGCTTGTGGCACTTCAACTGGCACTATCCAACATCTATTTCTGTCGTCAACATTAGTTGCATTTCCTTTAACAGCACCTGGATTATTTACTGCTACTATATCAGAAGAAAAATCAGGTACATCATAATCAAAGTCAAATTGTGCTATAATCGTTCCGCCATTACTTATTGCTGCAGCAGATAAACTTATTTCTGCATTTACTCTATCAATATATGTAAAGGTTGCTGTGGCAGCAGTGTTGCGCGGATTTATAACGTCTGCTGCTACAGAAACAACGCCTTCACCATTACCAGACGCTGGCATAGTTAGGGGCATGGTGTAAACTGTGTTGCTAACTTTCGTCAAAGCACCTTTCGTTATACCATCTGTCACTGTTATATCATCAGCTGTAAAATCGCTTATTGTAGCAGAGCCAGCTTCTGTGAATGTGAATGTTGCAATTGTGTTTCCGCTAACAGGAACTATACTATCAGATAGTGTAATAGCCAACTCTGGAAAAACCATGTCGGCAGTGCGTTCAGCATAAACTTCACCGCTTGCATTCCAGCCAAGTGTCCAATCTAAATCTTCATCTAAATTAGGTGTAACAGCAGTTCTTGGTAGTTGTATTCTGACCGAACCGCCGCGATCTCCCCAAGATGATGATGTTCTTAGGACATAGGTATAAACTGTATCGGTGTTAGAGTTGTATCTAAAGAGTGTGGCATCGCCAGTAATGGTATATCCTATTGCAAAGGCTGGTGAGGTACTTGTGCTTAATCCGCTTACAATCTCAGAAAATACAGTATTTACACCATAGCTTCCGCCGCGAACAACTGTGGTATATGTACCCCAATTCATTGTTGCTGTTGCCATACTATTACCTACTACTTGCTATTTATCAACTACAAATGAGTAATCCCCTGCGGTTGCGATAATACAGGGCTTAAAATAATCTCATTTCTTCTCTCTGCTCTATTCACAGGCGTTGGTATTTCTACAGTGCTAATAACACCCGGTAGTGTTGAAGATAAAATATAAGCGAAATTGTTCAAGCTTGTTACTGAAATGTCGTTAGTATTTATTTGAAAGTTTTCTCTAATAACGCCATGTGTCGTATAGACATCATAACTTTCCGCTATCAATGTTAATCCGTCTACATAACTTGGCGGATATATTCTAAAATAGTTCCCCTGATTCGGACTTGCACGTTCATACAAAACTGCTGTTAATCTACCTTGTGTAACAGATATACCACCGCCTCTTGCATTCAGATTTATTATGCGCGTAGGATCCGATCCTTCAATATCTTCTAACACAAAGTAGGATTGGTAGGAATTACTTGTTGTGTGAGAAGTGAGAATATACAATTTACCTTCCTGATAAAACAAATCATCCAAGTGATGTTGAAAATAGTTTGATGTTCTTGTTATGGAAAATCGTCTAATAATACCTGCGGTTTGTCCGTCTTGGGTGTCTGATGAAACAACAACTATTTGGTCATCTAAATCATCAGCATTTGATGAAGGTCCCTTACTGTGTAGTAGGTATAGATTTGTCCCATCATTCGCAACAGCAACATACCGAGCAGTTGAACTAGGAATAGACGGTAGACTAAATTCTTTCTCTTTCGTTATTGTCTGCGATAGGGTTGACGATGCTGCAATTGACGGATACACTTTGATTTTGGTATTCTCAACACTGCCGTCACCATCTAAGATGTAGAACTTAACGCCGCCTAAGTGCGTAGTTGTCAAAGTAATTGTTCCATTCACAACGCCCGCATAGTTTGACACTGCCACATCAAACACAAAACGATCCTTTGTAAAATTCGCATCTTCAGGTATCGTTCCATATAGATTGAATCCCTGCGGTGTTGGGGTAAAACGCAAACCAATATATGGACCTTCTATTGACACTTTTGTTGGCACATTAGAAACAGCAACTGGCAATGTAAACGGTATGCCTTTTATGACAGTATCAGTTATCTCTTGGTCGAATGCCGGTAATATTGGAATGACTGAATAAGTTTGCCTGCGTATCTGGTCATCAGCAGTGATAATCATTTGTTGGTCAAATACGAGTTTGTCAGGCGTGCCGCGTATTTGAACCCTGTTTCGCGATGGATTCCAATGATAATAGAGTTTATCAGGCAAACCGTCAACCCTAACATCATCAGGACCGCCTGTTATCCGAACATTGAGAGAGTATGGAGTGCCTATAACCATGTTTTGATGCGCGAAGTTTCGGATTTTAACTGCCATTTGCTATTTATCAACTCCCTAATGTGAGCTCAATTTCTAAAATAGCTGTGTCAAACACAGGTCCGTTGTATGCCTGTATAGAAAATGAAAACTCTCTTGTTGTAAAATCAGCATTGCTACTTGTGGGTATTGTTCCATACAACTCCCCCCCGGATGAAGTCTGACGATAAGACAATCCAATCCAGGGCCCCTCAATAACAAGTCTGCTGACGGGTCCTGTTATCGGTATCGGTATAGATACGGGGACTCCGCGCTGAACATTTGATACTCTTGTCAATGTTCCGATGACAGGGGCAACAGGAACAACTGAAATAGTGCCAGTATACTCCACATCGTCTGCGGTTATAGTGACCTCTATGTTATCAGCCAAAACTTTTGGGGTGCCACGAAGTTCCACACAGTCATGTTGCGGATTCCAACTGTATGTAAACCCATTAAGCTGTCCCGAAACCTCTACTGAAGACGGATCGCCAGATATCTCCACATCCATTGAAAAAGATTGACCAACTTGTATGTTTTGATGCTGAAAAGGTGTGATTACAACTGCCATTCTTACCTCACTTGCTATTTAGCAATGCCCCACAATTAGGTTTCAATTGTAAGTATCACTTTTTGCTCTGTGTCGTCTGTAAAATTCCAACTGAATGCAGATGAACCATCACCTGCTTTCTCTAATATCTGCTTTAAAGCCCTATATACTCCTAACTTACTAACTACTGCTATTTCCTCAGGTCCGTCTACCAATACGGTGGATTGTGTTAGCGTAGGCGGTGCCTCAACTAAAACAGTACTTTGGGTTAAAGGTTCAGGTGCATCCACCAAGACTGTCGATTGGGTTAAAGGTTCAGGTGCATCTACTAAGACTGTCGATTGGGTTAGCGTAGGCGGTGGATCAACTAACACAGTGCTTTGTAGCACTGATGGCGGCACTGCTGCTAATACTACAGACTGTAAAACTGATGGCGGCACTGCTGCTAATATCGTTGACTGCCTTACCGATGGGGGAGCATCCACTAATACCGTTGACTGTGTCAAGGTTGGTGGTGCGTCTACCAAGACTGTTGACTGTGT
>VXYV01000091.1 GCA_009845835.1 Gammaproteobacteria bacterium
ACCTAGAAAATATTATCGGGAAAAGGATAATCCGACTCCTGAACAGGATCGCAGCATGTGGATACAAGGTTTGGAAGCCGCCTGGGTGCGACAGAAGTGTAAAAGTTTAGACCCGAATCTCAAGTTACAGTTACCAATACACATCGCCTTACAGCAGCAGATTCAAGCACTTCGGGGCAGTGACGATCACGGTCCCTATGGAGAACAAACCTTAACTGGCGCGTTAATCGATTTAGCGGCGCGTCTGGGCGACCCCACTGCGGCATTGACACAACCGATTTGGCATGGTCAGTTCTACGACCCTTACGATGAGGAAGGGTATAAATATGGTCCCCTTGCCGAGTGGTTTACTAGTGATTGGCGTCCGTACGAACTGTTTACTAAGCACCCACCTAATATTGAACGGTTGTACGTGTTCCTAGAGCTGTTCGCAGAAGAAAATCTCTGTACCGCGGACGGACGCGAAATAAAACTTAATCGTGACGTCCTGGTGCAACATTTATGCACCCCACCTTATGACGATGACATTGCACATCCTTTTTACAGTTCACCTTATCCTGATGTCGACAAAGACACTATTAAAAACCCGCCTAGCTGTCGTGAAGTTATCACCGAGTTACGTCAAAAGTCGATACCCTCTTCAATGTTGGCAGAGATTGCCACCTTCGAAGACATCGCGATCCGCCTTGGCATCTATGAATAACCACTAAAAACCGCCTTACAGATTAAACAAAATGGGGGGGGATTATCACAGAAAGCATTACCCTACCTCTATGAACGATTAAACGCAGTTTTACCTAATTTTGACAGTTTGCAAGAAAAAAACTGAGAGTTACGACCCCTAACATCAACAATCAAACAATCTGGATGGGTGATAACCTTCCAATCACGCGCATGAGAAACTTGGGTCTGCATCGGTTTTTGGAGGACACATTGTTGGTCACTTTTTGTTCTAAGTGAGCCACAACTGCGCATTGCAAGTAGTGTGGGTTTTGAAATCGCACCGGATTTCAATCCGGAGATATTTATGTTTTAAATTGATTAACCACAGCACTAATTGACGCTTTGGCATCGCCAAAGAGCATGCGCGTATTCGGGGCAAAAAACAAAGGATTATCGACACCAGCAAATCCCGATGCGAGCGAGCGTTTGAGGACCAATACGATACGTGCTTCATCGACATTAATGATGGGCATACCATAGATAGGGCTGTCTGAGTCGTCTCGTGCTGACGGATTGACTACGTCGTTTGCTCCGATTACTACAGCAACATCGACCGCCGCCATGCGCGGATTGATAACATCCATTTCAATGAGCTGTTCGTATGACACATTTGCTTCGGCGAGTAACACATTCATATGTCCTGGCATGCGACCAGCAACGGGATGAATGGCATAGGAAACTTCCGTACCGTTGTCTTCCAAAAGCGCACCTAACTCGCGTACCACATGTTGGGCTTGAGCAACTGCCATACCATAACCCGGTACGATTACCACTGTACTTGCACCTTCAAGCACATAATACACATCCTCGACTGATATAGCTCTCGCTTCACCGTCGATCTTTTGCGCTGCCTTCGACGCTCCAAATCCACTGAACAAGACACTCACCAGCGATCGGTTCATCGCTTTGCACATAATGCTCGTCAGAATAAATCCAGCCGCACCTACTAATGAGCCAGCCACTATGAGTACTACATTGTTAATCGCAAAACCAGCAGCGCATGCAGCGATCCCTGAATAACTATTGAGTAGCGAGATCACGACTGGCATATCAGCTCCGCCAATGGGTAGGACAGCTAAAATCCCAATTGTTAGCGCGAGTCCGATAACAATATAAAGGTAGATTGATTGACTACTCGGATCGAGAATAAAGCAGACTGTACATCCCAAAACGGAGATGAGCAACAGCCCATTGATCCACCGCTGTCCTAAAAATATGATCGATTTACTTGGTAGCCACTCACCCAGTTTACCCCATGCAATGACACTGCCAGAAAAAGTCACTCCACCGATAAGCACCGACAATATGACAGTAACCGCGACAGTCAGTTCCAGTGAATAAAAGAGAGCAGCCCAACCAACGAGTAGACTCGCACCCCCACCAAGCCCGTTAAAGATCGCCACCATTTCAGGCATGGAAGTCATCGCGATCAATCTTGATGCGAACGTACCCACAATACTACCGATAGCCAAACAAACAATCAGCATTGGCCAAGATAAGATTTCGTGAAACAACAAGGTTGCCACAACAGCGAACAGCATCCCCGACGCAGAGAGGAAGTTGCCAAATCGGGCATACTTTGGACGACTCAGAAACTTGAGTCCCAAAATAAAGCAAATAACAGCAACGATGTAGGTTGCGTTTAGGTAGATCTGATCCAGTGTCGATTACTCCTCGCTAGCTGACCGAGGAATCGACCCTTTACTGGTCTTCCTTTGAAACATACTTAACATTCGATCGGTAACTAAATATCCTCCCACCACATTGATTGTGGCAAAAACCACGGCAGTTGCCCCCAACCATAAGGATAAATCTCCGAAAGTGTCAGAACGTCCCACCGCTAACAACGCGCCAACCAATGTGATTCCAGAAATAGCATTCGCACCGGACATTAAAGGCGTATGTAGGGTTGCCGGCACCTTCGATATCAATTCAAATCCGACAAAGACTGACAATACTAAAACGAGCGATAACAGGATTAACTCCATTTAATTGATCTTCCCTATCGTGTGAGGGACTTAACGAGTGTCCCGTCACGTGTAATGACACAGCCTTGTGCGATTTCGTTGTTCGGATCAAGCTCAATCATTGGTTTTTCGCTATGCATAAATTCTTCCAAAAAGTGTACAACGTTTGATGCATATAGTGTACTTGCTTGGGCAGCAAAACTAGAAGCCAAATTAGCAAAACCGATAAGTTTCACACCGTGGATATCGACAATTTGTTCGGTTTGTGAGCCTTCGACATTGCCGCCGCTTTCGACTGCCATATCAATTACGACACTACCGGGTTTCATGGCAAGCAACACTTCGTGTGAAATGATACGCGGAGCTGGTCGGCCGAAAACCTGCGCGGTTGTGATAACAAGATCAGAATACGCCATAACCTTCGCCATTCCGCGTTTCTGTTGTTCAAGTTGCTCGTGCGTGAGTTCCGCCGCATAACCGTCTTTTGTTTGCTCGGACGCACCCACATCGAATTCAACAAATTTCGCGCCTAAGGAACGGACTTCCTCCGCGACTACCGGTCTAGTGTCAAATGCTTCGACTCGTGCGCCTAATCTTCTAGCTGTAGCGATGGCTTGTAGTCCGGCGACGCCGGCACCAATGACAAAAACGCGCGCTGGAGTTATCGTGCCAGCGGCCGTGATCATCATTGGAAATAATCTAGGCAAGTGATATGCTCCAACGACAACCGCTGCATAGCCGGCCACATTTGCTTGTGAAGAAAGGGCGTCCATCCTTTGAGCCCGTGTAGTTCGCGGTAGCATTTCGAGAGAAACTGCCGTTATTCCTTGATCGGCCATCAATTGAATCAAATCTGGCTCACGAAAAGGATCAAGAAAACTGATCAGTATCGTACCTGCTTTCGTGTTGCGAATGGTCTCGACACTTGGTCGCCTTACACTAATCACAATGTCAGCAACGGCAAGTAATTCGTTAGTCGTAGGTAGGATTTCTGCGCCCACTTCTTGGTATTCTCTGTCGGAATACCCGCAACCCAGACCAATAGAAGATTCCACGTGTACTTTGAATCCATAGTTGCTTAAAGTTGACACACTTTTCGGTACCAGACCCGCGCGCTGTTCGCCAGGCCAAGTCTCTCGTATCGCGACGATTTGCATTAGATGGACTCTATTAGAAGAATGAATTGATGTACCAGCAGGAAGGAAACTAGAGACTTATTAAAGGTCGACGAAGCTTTCACTCAGATGATTCAGCACTTTCTTTCGTCCAGTATGGATAGTTGTTGAGTGGTCCAATATTTTCTCCTAATTGAATTAACACGCCGTGCGAGCTTCTTGGGGATATGAAAGCAGTCACACCCCCCTTCTTGCGGTCGAAATTCTTTTCAACCACCCGCACACCCTGTTCCTCGAGTCTCTCGGTCTGCTCTACAAGATTTGGAGTTTGTAGAGTAAGATGATGAACCCCTTCCCCGTACTTTGCAATATATTTTGCAAGAAAACCGTTTTCGTCGATCGGTTCGATTAATTCGATGCAAAATCCATTCAAGTCGAAGATACCAACATTAAACTCGCCACTATGGTGTGTAAAGACACCTCGCGGTGTAGCGCCGAGGGTTTGCTGATAAAACTGGCTCGCTTGCTCAATACTCTTTACCGCGATTCCGATGTGATCAAATTGACCAATCGCTGGTTGTTGCTCATCCATGTTCTATCTCCGTAGTTTGCGTGCAAAGTATTCTAGTGTAAAACGTCTTAAATCTGCGAAAAAAATCCTCGACCAAGTATAAAGTTGACAAGGAAATTAGTGAAATTGATAAATTAATTGAAAATTTGATTACAAAACAGATAAAATTCCAAGTACGAACTTAACCAAAGTTTTTTGTTTATTTAGTTTCACACGGAGGAGAATCGATGAAGCTAGCGCAAAAGTTCAAG
>VXYV01000024.1 GCA_009845835.1 Gammaproteobacteria bacterium
GTATCAAAATTTTCAGCAATGATTCGAGAATAGGTCAAACCTTTGAGATGATTGTTTAGAAGTGGCTTTTGCAAAGGCAAATGTTTTTGAATCACACCAAAAAAGAGGACTGTATTTTGAGGGCGGCCCTTTGAGGGCAAATGACAATGCGTTATAATATTTTTTTCGTTCACAACAAAAATAGCTGGGGTACGATGGGTAAGTACTTTATCCTGGAATAACATGTTCTCAGTATCCGGAAGCAACTCATAATGGAGATCAAAACTCTTTTTAAATTTTTTCAACACTTCTGCAGAAGCATTGGCAAAAGCATAAATTGGAAAGCGTTTTGAGGGCTCCTGATTTTGGTACACATGCTCCAGTAACTTTATCTGGGTGATTAAACAGGGCTGACAATCTTTAGGCTTGAAGACCAGAACCAATCCTTTTCCTATTTTAGAAAAGTCTGTTGAAATCCAATCGCCATTTATGTTTTTCAATCGCAACTTCGGAAATTTCTGCCCCTGAAAATTGGATGCATAAGTAGAAGTGTTTATATGCTCCTTATAATCTGCATTCTCTTTTCGGAGGTCCCTGATTTCCTCCCAACGACGAGCGTTCGTATTTCTTATCTTCCATATTCCAAATAACGCAACCAAAAGCAAAACAGATAGCAGAATATTCAAAATCAGTGACATTTTCCGAATTTCTTGCATTTTCTTTCTCCCTATCATTGAGGTCTTGATCTCAGAAAAAATCAATAACAATATCAGCCATCTTTTTTTTTCCTTCTTCGCTAATTATCTCAGTAGCTGGAATGCGATGCGTTGATTCCAAAGTCAATATCGTTTGACAAATTTCCTCTCTACAAAGCGGCTGGTTGACAACTGTATGAACAGTGTCATTAACAATTTTTTTCTTATCACTAAAAACAAGCAGAATAACTTTCCCTTTCCCCAGACTCTCTAAAACCCGGATATTTTCCTGTATAAATTCGGGCTCGTCGATAGAATTGACGATCAGGACATAAGCATCGGGAACAGTTCCAAAAAGCAAGATCAATGAGGGCAAAGTATAACTCTGAGATTTTTTGTAAAAGTTATGAGGTATGATACCGGACTGACCGCCAACAACGATGATATCCGGATCTAATTGTTCGATACCGACCATAGCGGAATTTAGAAGTGGAATGTGCAAATCCATGGGAATTTGGATGCTCCGATGTCCATCATATCCATTTGGAAATGTAAAATCGAAATCAAATAACGCAGATTGGTGTTCTGTGCCTAGTTGACCAACTTTATAGCCTATTTTTTTTAATTGTTTTCTTAGTGCCAATTGAGCAGTAAACTTGCCTTGCTGCGGTCCTGTTCCAAATATGCCCACGACAGGTTTTTGGTTTCTATTTCTCCAATCATAAGTTTTGGTCAAAGCCTCATAAGTTGCAAAGTCTATGGTCGGTGCTGCATAATGCAGATGTTTTTCTTCAAATGCTTTACATAGCCTTTCGTATTGATTATTTGCAATAGAGCTCAGACTATAAACATTCTTATTATGCTTCAATGCCAATTCCAAAGATTCTTGTAACACATCGCGTTTTTTAATCCGGCTAATTTCATCCAAATAACCCAAAACGAGCGTATCACTGTATTGCAGACAGTCTTCCAAATTTTGTTGTATGATCAGATTGGATTCAGATCCACCAATAACCTCCCCACAATCTTTGCCTATGGTTCTTTTTCCTACAACGTCAGCTACCCTCGTAATTCTAAACGGCAATAACTCTCGAAACCGCACCAACCCATGCATTTCTTTGTTATATGGAAAAATCACAGCCTCTTCTATCCAGCCTGGCGCGTTTGCCTTATTGAGATCGCGGATAGAAACGTCTGGGCGAGACATACCGGTTACCGCATAAATGCTACTATCTACCAGCTTGGGACGTTGGCTTAAGGAGTGTCTCCTCAAAATTTCTGTCAGGTCGTTGAACGTGATACCACCATATTTCTCTATGATCAGAGCGATCAAGCCGGAAATATGCGGAGCCGCAAAGCTCGATCCCCCCATAAATATCTGTTTGCCTCCCAGCCAACTTAGGCGTTGACGATCACCCCGTGCGACAAACTGTATTTTTTGGTGCGGGTCATAAAAGTAATCAAACTTTCCATTAACTTTTCCTCCTGCTACGCCAAAGACATTGGGAAAAGACGCGGGAATACTCGGTTGTCCATCATTTGATGTCGCAGCAACAATGAACGTCTGGCGTTTGTATGCAAAATCACAGGCATCCTTCAAAACATCACTATCGCTCTCATCCAGAGTGCCTAAACTCAAATTGATAACGTGACAGTGATGCTCAACACACCAGTAGATCGCCTTGCACAAAATGTCCATTGTCGCTATCAACTCTGACTCAAAAATTTTGACAGGCAAAAATTCAGCATTGGGAACTTTAGAGTGGATGACGCCAATACATGCTGTTCCGTGGCCTATCATATCTTTGTAATTTGAATCCTGATCGGCATTGCAGAAGCTGATGCCATTCAGGATACGCACATCTTTGTGGCCGACGTTAAAACCGCTATCAATGACGCCTACCCGAGTCCCAGTACCTGTCAGCCCTGAAAAAAAATGCTCCATCAAAAAACCTTTCACAGTGTTTAGTTCATGGCATTGATCTATTCGGAAACAAATGAATGTGTATCAGTGGTTAATTTCTCATATATATACTGTGCTATCGAACGTGTCGAAGTCAGCATCTCTTCTGTGAGTTCTTCGTCCTCTACGATCACATCAAATGCATCCTCTAAGCCTGTCACCAGGGCCAGGGTAGAAACAGAATCAAGTATAGAAATCAAAAGGAGGTCGTTCCAATCTATATCATCAGATGTGACTTCATGATCTAATGTCTTCAGGATCAAACCTTGAATCTGATTCTCAATCTCAGACATTGTTATTGTGTTTTTTGTCATAAAATTTTATATCCGGTTACACGATGGTTGACAACCTACCCCTCAAAAAGTATCTTAAATCATCAAGCTCACATTCCCAAATGCTTGAGCTTTGAACTGCCGTCTGCCGCCGACACTCGACTTGCCAGGGTCTGTCGGCGGCTTTTTTATGAATATGATGTGTTCTTTAACGCTTCTTCAGCCTTTGCCAAGCTTACATTCCGAACACATCCTGAACGGCATTCCCAGCCCACACCTTCATAGTCAGCAATAGCAGCGATTTGCTCTCGCAAAGGATCGTTACACAAATCAAGAACGTGCTTGCCCTTCAAGATGGGTAAAATCGGTGTACGAAATGAGGAAATGGGATGTGCGATCAACAGTAGGGAACACTCACATAGCGACTTGAGGGATTTTGTCAATTGTCCCTGCCACATCTTTCGAACATCGCTTTGAATATAAGTCGGCTCCACGTCCAAGAGGCCCAACTCCACTGACGGGTCATATGCGATCACATGATACCCTTCTGAGATGAGCATATTTCCGAGTTTTACGAACGGACTATCCCTCAAGTCGCCTGTATTGGGTTTAAAACTCAAACCTAACATGCCCAGTGTTCCTCGAACGGCAAGCGACCTTACCCTCCTTACCGTGGATCTGATATGAAGATCATTACTGACGATGATATTGGTCAGTAGAGGCAATTCGGGTTCTTGTCGTCCGTTCGATAGCCGCAGGAGTGCTGTAAGATCCTTTGGAAGACAGGATCCTCCGAATGCGAATCCCGGCCTCATGTAGGCTTTTGACATATTGAGCTTGTTGTCTGAGCACACGACTTCCATTACTCTATTGCTGTCTATCCCGAGATATCTGCAAACATTCGATATCTCATTCGTGAAAGTAACCTTCATGGCATGAAAAGCATTGCATACATACTTCACCATTTCAGCTATTTCGTATTCGGTAATGTACACCGGCCCAGTCTCACCATAGATATCTAACACGCGCTGGTAATAACCAGTCTTTGGAGCACCAATGATCCGAATCGGGGGATCATTCATGTCCTCAATTGCGCTTCCTTCTCTCAAGAACTCCGGGTAATACCAGACATTGCCAAAATTTCCGAAGGCTCCAGAGGCGATATTACGCGTCGTCCCGGGCGGAACAGTGCTGCGCAGAACGACGTCTAACGTGTCTCTTTTCTTTTTGACTATCTCAATCAGTGACGTTACGGCCTGATAAAGAAAACTCAGATTTGGTATTCCGTCTTTCTCACTTTGCGGCGTACCTACACAGATAATCGCTACACTCGCCTCCTCAACAGCTTTGAGGTAGTCAGTCGAAAGCTGGAGCCTCCCACTTCTAAGTGCTGAACTTAGCAGTTCACTTACGCGGGGTTCTGGTTCAGGCTCACCGGCAAAAAGATGGCGGATTCTCTCTTGGGAGACATCCAGGCCCGTGACGATATGACCTCGTTCAAGTAAGTAGGCAATATTCACAATGCCGACATGGCCCAAACCAACTACACAAATTTTCATCCTGCACCCTTGCCTTCCATATGTCTCACTGACCCTAATCCTGATTGATTTCCAATATTTTTAATAACATCAAAT
>VXYV01000055.1 GCA_009845835.1 Gammaproteobacteria bacterium
GCTATTCATTACACCTCCCCTCAAATTAGACCCGGATAATTTGGCGAAGGTATTGTTACACAGTGAACATTAATAAAAATACAGTCAGATTATATGGGCGGAATTTCTAATTGCTTACAAATTTGCTTGGCAAGCACATTTTTAATCTCGGTGTGTCTGGGTACCGTAGTGTGAGTGCCTAACTTTGGATGCCACCATCGCGAATGTTTACGACCTTCTTTATAAAGCTCACAGTCATGGTCTTTAAGATGGTTAATCAACTGCCTGCGTTTCATACATCAATTCTTACTTCCTCAAACCTGCTTTCAGTTTGATTCGATGCCCCCGGCACGCCGAATTCCAAAATGTCAGAGACTTTTACCGCTTCAGATTCACTTTTCGTTCGGCGAGACACTTTAAGCGTTTCATCTTCTAATATTTCACGAAGCGTGATTTGCAACGTATCTAATAATTCACTCCTCGTTCGTTCTTGACAAGTAACACCGCGGACTTCTAATATCCACCCGACCCACCATCCCTCACTCTCTCGGATAAGAGCTGTATAGGTTTGTGTGGCATTTTCAGGAGTAAGTCCAGCACTGTATCTTTCCCAAAGTAATAAAAGATCCGATTCGTAACTGCCGTTGTCACGACTGCGTTCCCTGATAATCAATGAATCTCTCTGAATTAAATGAGGGTAGGATGTAACACAAATGACTGGCACTTTGATAGGCAAATTGGCTAATTCACGAACAATTTTATTTCCACCTTGTTGATCGTCGCCCAGCAGCATGTCAATAATCACTCCGTTGTAGGAATTATCTATTTTGCCCAATGCACTCCAAGTATCCTCTACTATGTCGGGTTCGACCATCAGATTGTATGTTTGATTGAAATCATCTACTACCTCTATAAAATTCTGTTGTTCACCTATTGCGTCTTCAACAAACAAGATTTTCATCGTATTCATTTTTCATTCTCCATTTTAGGCTGAAGTATGAAATGGGCTCCTTCTTCGGATTCAAGAACTTTCAGTTCAAGTTTGTTTCGGTTTGCAGCTTCCCCCGCTATCGCAAGTCCCAACCCTGTTCCGTCTGGTTTAGTGGAAAACTGAGGCTCAAAGATAACTTCACTTTCAATCAGTGAGGGTTCAATTCCCGGTCCCGTGTCATGGTAGTCGATACAGTTCAATGTGTCTCCATTCGTCTGGATTTCGATCATGATTTTCCGAGTCGGAACGTCTTTCTCACGGATCCAATAAAGGCTATTGTCAATGAGATTTGTAAAAATCGTGTAGAGGTCCTGCTCCCAGACTGAAAGCATAAAATCGTCTGCTCCCTTGACTTGAACAGAAATTTTATGCGTTTCCAGTTGGCTTTCAAAGACATCAAGCGTTCCTTCTATTGTTTTTTTAAGTTTCAAAGGCTTTCTTGGAGGGCGTCTCCCTGCCGCCAACGGATCTAATCTACTAAAGAGTTTAACAAAAAAATCCATGTTCTGTTCTATACCCTCAGCGATCCGCATCAACCTTTCAAATGCCGTTTGACTCTTGGTTTTCCGAAAAAATTCGTACCGACGCCTGAGATTTGGTATCTGATTTCGGAAGTAACTGAGTGGTTGCCTGCCTTCATGAAGGATAACATTTATGATTTTTCCGAGGGTAGCTTGTCCTTGATAGATGGCAACAACTTGGCGAATCTCCTCAGCGACTTTGTTTTTATCTTTCGCGTCTTGTTCAATGAGTTCAATAATTTTTTCGGCTTTTGCTCCTTTATCAAGTTGTGTTCGGACATTACGTTTCAACGCTTCAGATGAGAAAAGCTGTTGCAGGTTCTGCTCAATTTTGTAAATAGGTCGGCTTAGACCTTCCTTTCGTCTGTAATGATAACGCCGCCATTCAAGTTGGGTTATAACCAGTGTTGTAATGGCTTTTAACTGGTTGAAAGCCGTATTTTCCCTGAGTCCATCTCTGGCACTCTTCTCAATCAAACCGGATTGATCTTGTGCTTGTATCTGAACATATCCGATTGTTTGATTGCTACCGACACAACGCGCCGGAATATTGACACGTCGTTTGTCGAGTTCTAACCAGTCAAAGGTACGTTCCCCAAGAGGTCGAATGCGAAATCCGTTTCGGTAAACTCCAATACCGTTATATGTGTTTAGAAGCCTCCTTGCTTCGTTCTTTCCAAGAGGTTCACCGGATTCGTCTGTGAGACCACGACTAATCAATGTATTAATAGCTTCTGGTTCGCGATCATACACTCGAATGTCAATATCAAGCTCACCACAGCCAGTATCTTTTTCGAGATCAAGAGGGATCTCTTCCTCTATAGTGTTACGTGCTTTCTTGCATGAATAGGTCAGCGTTCCTTTACCATTCTCGTTAATTTTACCGGAGATTCTATAGTCAAAAAGATCAAAAAGTGGATAAGGCTCGATCGTTTCGTCTATGTTTTCCACCTCCTCGGGAAAATCGTTAACTGTCAACTTAATACAGAACTCATCCTTACCAAAAACAGTACTCACAGGTGATTGGAGTTTTTTTAATTCGTCTCGGAGTTTATAGAACTGACCTTTGCCCCATTCCGATAGGAATTCCTTATCCCCTTCTATCGTTAGACGCGTACCCTGCGGTTCAGACGTTTTTTCGGTTTCAACAATGATTTCCACATCATCCAGATACGTGGCATCCTTAAAGGGCTCCCATTCAAGATAAACCGTCGTTTTTTCACCTACAGTCGTGACGGTTTCGAGGTAAAGATTTGAACCGAGAATGGATGTGGCATAACGCCCAACCCCTTTACTCCCTTGCATCATTCTTCCCAAAGGGCTTTTACGCCTGTCCCGTTTATCTGAGGTTGATGGTACCATCCATTTGTTAATGATATCGTCCGTAGACATACCATGTCCGTGGTCAGAAACAACGATAGAATACCCACTAAGGTCGTCGAATGCCTTGAATTCTAAGTGAACATCAGGAGAATCAGCATCATAAGCATTCTTTACCAATTCAAGAACAGCTGCGTAATTGTCTTGAATTAGATCTCGTCCGATGGTGAGGATGTGTCGCCCTGCTGGTCTAATCCTACAGATCGTATTGGTGTTCATTGCCAATTCTCCTTCAACTTTTCCGCTATTTTTTCTCCAAGCAATACAGGGACCGCGTTCCCAATCTGACGGTAAGCTGGGGTACGAGCGGGATTACCACTACTGCTCTCAAAGTAATAGTCATCTGGAAATGTCTGCATCCTTGCCGCTTCCCTCGGCGTAAGAGAACGATTTTGCTTAATATCCGGATGAATGTAGTAGTGTCCATCCATAGCAATGTGGGCAACAATGGTATGACAATATGGTAAATCACCAGCGACAACCTTGAAGCGATTGAGGAAGGAATTCTTGTTTTTATGTGTCTGTAGCCGTTCGGGAAGTTCGTTGTATTGGAGGCGACCTTCTGTGTCGTTCCAAAGCTCAACAGCCCTCTTGTAAATCTCACGATCTTGTTTGTTGTTTGTTCTCGCTTGGTGCAGTGTTACTGGGACCACTTCATTGCGTATACCCGTTTCATGCAGCCACGAATGATAGTTTGATTTCATACTGCATGATCTGACACACCCCTCGCCTGATTTGATATGCGGTAGGTCGGAGAGGATATCTTTTACAAGAATATCTGATTTACATTTACTCGGTTTAGGGTAAAAACCTGTTGATGTTCCTTTTTTTCCAACAAGAATAATCCGCTTCCTATTTTGCGGAACACCGTAATCTTTGGCATTAAGCGTCTCAAATTCCGTTTCATAACCATACTCTCGGAACAAATCTTGCATGAGACCTAAGTAAGAATTCCCTTCTTCATCCGTAGCAGATAGAAGACCAGGGACATTTTCAAATACGAAATAATTAGGCTCATATTCTCTCAGGAATTCGGCGTAAAAAAGATACAAGTCATTCCGTGGATCGCCCTTCATCCGATTTGGACAACGTGACCGTCCTATATGTGAATATGTCTGACAAGGCGGTCCTCCGACAATTAAATTTAATTCTCGATCTTCTAAGAGCAGGTCAATTTGTTGAAAGATGTCTTGTAGTGTTTCTTCTCCAATCTCGACGTTAATGACGGATTGGGTTATCCGGTCTGGGAGAGAAATATAGAATTCTTCTCGGCTAACGTCACCTTGCAAGTAGTCGATGTACGATTGTAAATCACCCTTTTCTTTCAGCCAATGGTACGCCATCCGCGTCCGGAGTGTGCAACAGGCAGCCTGATCCATCTCAACGTGAGCAATGGGATTGTAACCGGCACGAATAAATCCTTCAGAAAGCCCGCCAGCTCCTGCAAAAAGATCAAGGTAATTAAAATCACTACTCATAATAAGAAACACTCCAGTGATAGACCCCGCCCTAAAGGGCGGGGCTTCCGCAAAGTTATGCGAAAGCATTTGTGGATTTCAGAAGCCGACTGGTGGCTTCAACGGAGCAGCCTACGATTTTGCCAAGCAAAACAATAGGGCTTACTTCTCCTAAACCAAAGGAA
>VXYV01000093.1 GCA_009845835.1 Gammaproteobacteria bacterium
TCATAAGAGAGTTTTTAGTGTCCATAATGCTAACTTTGCTCGTCGTACCCGGAAATGGATTCGATGGGAGTATCTGTGTTTGGTCATGCGGACAAGAATTGTCCGCCTGTATGGAAGCATGCAAAGCCGGGGAGAGACAAGCATGTTTGTCAACGGCTTTACGAGAAATCGGTGATGCGGAACGAAATGGGGACCCCGACGCACGAGACGCTGCGCTTAAGAAATACAAAGATTGCTATGACAAAGCGTCTTGTCCTCAGGACCAATATGACGCCTGTTATGATGCTTATTCTGAGTGTATCGAAGCATATCTTCCAAATTGTCCAATGTAAAGATAGCACATTTCGAAATGTTGAAGGAATTGTATAGAAATTAGTCTACCGGTTCAACTACTCATTAACATGTATTTGGTGAGCTCTTAGAAGGCACGCGATCCTTGATCATAAAACTATGTATATTTAACCAGTTTTATTTCACAAAGTTTGCGTTTATACTCAAGCGCGTATTGTGGTTTGTGAGTTCACAGTGTTCATCTTTTGGAGGTGATTTTTGAAAAAGAAACCTAATTCAATTCTGTCGAAAGGATCAATTACTGAAGAGATCTCATATCCAAGGCGAAGCTTTTTACAACATTTTGCTCTAATTACAGGAGTTTTTTTTACCGGTGTACTGCGGATAAAGAATGTTTCCGCACACGATGTAGAAAAACTGCACACGCACGAAGCGAACTGCTGCAGGCTATGGAAACCACACGACGATTCCTGCGATTTGAACAGTTGCACGTCGAAGTTGTATTGGATTTGCGTCGAAGACAACGTAATCTATCGGTGTGTTGAGTGTTACGACATTGATCATGGTTTAACTGGTTCTGAAAAACTTGGGGGTTGTACTAGGGCTAACTTACGTGATAACGTTAAGTGTTCGAAAGCGGTACACCCTAGTGACCCTGACTATACCGCGTTTTGATGAATTTACGAACGATAATCAAAGTAAAGCGCTTGATGTTCGCTACATCTGCTTTTCTAGTGGTTTGGTTGCTCGCTGACGAAACACTTTCTATTGAAGTAAATCTTTCAGAATACTTTGAGGAAAAGCCTGTGTGGATTGGTAAAGTTGGTAAAGAAGGTAAACGTTTAATCGTTAACTGGTCAGTACACGATTCACCTGAACTAACATTTGAGATTCCGATCACACAATCATTGTCCAAACTAGTGTTCCTTAGAAAAGACGCAACCCCAAAGATCTATGAATTAACAGCCGATCTAGTGAATCAAGGATTATCGATAAACTTTTCCAAGGGCGCAACAGTACTGGGTAAGGTATTTTCAAGTAAAGATAAAAACGTTGTAACTGAAGGTGTGATTTACGTTCAATTCGACACAGAGCTTGAAGTTCCTACACCCGATTCTGAGCATATACTTTCTTGGGAAATTGAGGCTGACGGGACATTTATGATTCAAGGGTTACCGAAAGGTAAGCACACGATCTCGGTGGTAGCACCAAACTACCTTTTAGCAGAGAAAGTAGTCGTTGTACATGAAACTGAAGAGTTATATGAAGTAAACTTTTCACTAGAAAAAGCAGTATTTATAAGTGGTAGAATTGTCGGTTCGCCCAATTCATTTGCTGAGGTTACACAATTTAAAGGATACATTGACATCGAATCGTCTATACACAAACGGCAAACAGAGCCAATTCGTACAGTCTTTAGTGACGATCAAGAGTTTATGATCGGTCCATTTCCCGTCGGAACTCGAGTCCAACTATCTGCTAGATTATCTGATGGTCGCCATTCAAAACCGATCGAAGTAATCGCTCCCACTCGCGACCTTGAGTTGTGGGTATCGCGTTGGGTTCGTGTCTTTGGGAAAGTCCAGGATCAACTCTCTGGAGAACCCATAACAAAATTTCGTCTTCTAACAAATTTGGTTCCCGTAGAGATTAGTGCGCCAAATGGAAAGTTTAGCTACGAGATTCAAGATCATTCTGGCGATATTTCAATCGATGCACCTGGGTATCAATTTTGGACTGAAACCGAAGTCGAAATCCTCAAGGAAGTTCATGAGTACGACTTGGGGGTAATCGAATTGATACCAAGTCATTCTGTACGGGGCCGAGTTATAGCAGGGGATACAGGTGAGCCTCTCCCAGGTGCAAAAGTACTACGTTATGACGGTGGGTCTTCTGACGCAGGCTTTGATGCTAGAGCAAACTGGATTCGGCGCTGGAATCAAAACCATTTGACTACGAAGACCGACAACTTGGGCGAGTTCGTATTAGAGGGCTTCCCAAAACAAGGTGGTCAAATCTTCGCTTCTGCTTCTGATCTCGGGTACGATGGTGAAGTGATAACAATTTACGATGTTAGTGAACTGATTGAGTTTTCGCTTGATCCGTTGGGATCAATTAGTGGAAGGGTTGAATCTATACACGGTGACCCAGTTGCGGCAGACATACGCTATCCCGGTGGGTCAACTAGAACAGAAGATGGATACTTTCACTTTTATGTCAGTGCTGGAAAGCACCGCTATCGTGCTATCGCAAAACTTGGTCAATCCGAGGTGTTAGAAATTGAAACTGAACCCGGCGAGGTTCTTGACAATCTTCGAATTGTTATTGACATCGTGGGTCGAGTATATGGATCCGTAGAAGGATTGATGGAAGACGAGACAGTTAACATTGGAGTGGATGGCGTGAGCAAATTTGTTTATAGTGATGGCCCATACGAATTTTTTGGTGTGCGTGAAGGAATTCATAGCATTAGTTCTAAAACGAGTCGAGGGCGAGAGATTACTGGAACAATCGAAATGGGGACTTCACAAGAGGTTCAGTTTGACTTGCATTTTTCTGGAACTTCGTCGATTTCAGGTAAAGTGTTGATAGGGGAAAATGGGTTACCTGAAACTGAAATAATTGCCCGTCCTGAAAATAACAACTTCCCTCTCGGAAGAACGAGTTCAAGCGAGGATGGTTTGTATCACTTGGAAGCACTTGCACCAGGGACGTACACCATAGAAGTTCCTGACCGTGTGTTTTCGAAAACCGTTGAAATTCGCGGTGACATTTCCCTTGATCTTCAAATGGGTACGAACTTGATCCGTGGAAAAGTGCTAGCTAGTGGTTCCGTAAGAGGTGCCCAACTACGTTTAACCGGTGGCCCCCCTGCTCGAACTTTGGACAAAGGACTTCAAACTAACGTAGACGCTAGTGGTGAGTATCGTTTCGAGGGCCTACCAAGCGGTACATATCAACTCACTGTCTCACATCCAGAGTTCACTAAGAAATCTATTCGGATTGTATTGAATCAAGAGTTTATTGAATACGACGTGTATTTAGAGGACGAACCACGCAATTAGTTTTCTCTACAACACACAGGTCCGTTAAAGGGCACCGTTAAATGGTTGAATCGTTCGCACCATCACGCAAACAAAACAAGGATGACCAATATCCCTTGCGTACTTTTGGCTACATTTTTGCATGTACGGGACTTGTTCTAGTAATTGTTTTCGCGGTCATGAATTTCTATATGGCTGGCTTATGTGTTGCGGCAGTCTTGTGCGGAATAGCCGAATCTCAAGGTAGATGTGGGATATCTCACATCGGCATGATTGCTCCCATGAAGTCCATAGACACACACGTTTGGTTTAAATGTTCATTTTCGTACACCATTTGTGGAGCGTTCACTGCGTACCTTACCGGATTGCTTATCGTAGGTATAGGCGCTTGGATTGACCTGCGAGCATCTACCTACTACGTTGGACTAACGATTGTATTTTGTATTTTATTCTTGCTACGTGAATTGAAGTTACTTAGTTTTAATCCTCCACAATGTAATCTTCAAACTTACAAGGAATGGACTTCTATGTTCGGACTTACAACAGGTGTGGGAATGTGGGGGGCACACATTGGGCTGGCACTAACGACGGTAATCACATACGGGGGTCTCTATTGTCTCATGGTAATCACATTTGGATTGGGGGTTGGTATGGGAGAATGGCTCTTTGTCGCGTTTTGGCTAGGTCGAGTCGTACTTCTTTGGGTAACCCCATGGTTGATGAATACATCTTGCGATGGTATGGCGGTAGGAACTATTTTAGAACAATCGACCCGAATGTTTCGCTTCTGTTCGATTACAGGAATTTCAGGTTTGATTATCGTCAATATCGCTGTTTTGAGTGAGTTAGTTGGGTAATGTCGTCTCTGTTGCTCGCCCATCTTGGAATCTATGTTGCTATCAGTATCGAAGCAGTTATCATCTGTATCTTGTTTGTTCGTATTTCGAAATTAGAACGTATCTTACGGCACGGCGATTTAACACTTTCGATTATTGGTTATGAGATACCAAATTTTCAAGCGGTTAACTCTCGAAGTGGTCAAATTGAGTGGTTTACTAAACTTAACGAATCAAGCATTTACCTCTTAATTGTGAGTGGTGATTGCTTTATGTGCCAAAAGTTGCTACACGAACTCCAAAGAGTTAAGTTTTCGGACTTTCTAGTATATGACCAATCTAAATTTGTCGTGTATTGTCAAGGCGTAGAGAGAGGATGCGACAAACTAATGTCGGGCCTCGACTCTAGTGTAATAACATTAATCGGTCATTATCAAGAATTATCAAACATAATCCCGAACAGTACTACTCCAGCTTTACTCGAGGTCGATGTCTCAGGTCGAGTTATTAGACATTCATACCCGCTCTCTGCACATGATGTTTTAGACTCGATGCAGAACAAGAATCTGGAAGGAAAATCGAAAGAATTTAAGAAAATAGTTTGACGGTGAATATTTATTTTGTGGTGGGAGGCATTATTGCCATACTGTTGCTGTTTTCACTTCGTAGCTTGTCGCTACAGATAATTAAAACTATATCTCGAACGAGTGCGTTACTAGATCGTCGCATTCAGACTTCGTCATTAAGTCCCTTAACAGTGCGATTGCTGCCAGCAAATGTAAGACACGGGCACAAATTTCCCGATATCTTTGCTACCAATATACGTTCGAGAGAACTCATCAAAACTCTTTCCAATTCAGGGAAATCAATCATTGTTGCATTTTTTAAGAAACGCGAATTCGAAAGATGGGAACTTACTCCTCTGCTTGCTTTTTTAAATAGTTGCTGGTATAGAATCGAGGGAGATATTTACATCATTCTTAGTAGCGATGAAGTTCCTCGTTCGCAAGAAATTCCTCATGGTGATATCCTTGAAATGGAGATAGGGCAACACCTAGTGTTGGGCGCATGTCGACCAGAGCAACTTAAAGGTGTCTTGGGAATTTCAAAAACTCCATGCGTAATTGAACTTGACGCATCAGCGGTTGTTCGAAAAATTGGTTTTTTAACTACCACGAACGAGAGAATATAGTATCTCGTGCTAGTTGATGTTTTTGAAGTTCTTTACCTATCTTTGGGACTGGTTTTTTTGTATGCAGGCGTCGCAAAAGTTAAAGACTTCCAAGAACTCTTGTTGGCAATTGAACACCAGCAATTTATACCAGAATTTATGACAAAGAATGTAGCTTTGATTGTTGTCGGGATAGAGCTTATCCTTGCACTTGGTTTCATTTTCGGTGTCTTTCTATCAGTTACCCTTTGGACTAGTCTCGTGATGATTATTGGTATTACGATCTTATCTAGGATATTTCAGACCGGAGAGAAACAAAACGACTGTATGTGTTTTGGCCAAGACGAAGTATTATTGAAATCTTGGAAAAGTTGGAGTCGTGCAATACTAATGATTGCGGGTGTGTGTGTTGGAATAGTCTTGTTTTACCTATTGCCCGAAGTCGACCCGCTGTCGATGTCACTTGATACATTACTGATTTCTCTGATCGTTTTATTGCTGCTTTCTTGGGTCACAGATATTGCTGAGGTAAAGAATCACGCCATTGATCCTTAAGGCTATCTTTTTTTGCCCCACTATATCATTGAGGCTGCCGTGATCAGACTACGAACACAAATGGCTGGTGCCCAAAGGCCGCATTTAAGTGAAATCGAGCAAACCACCAGTGACAAATGAACTAGACGACAAACCGTGAATCGTAGAGTCAAGATGCCTAGATTGAGACAATCGAATTTGATCGTATTACTCGTCGCAACAATCATGACTTTTTTGTTAGGTTATATGGTTGCTAACACTAGTGATGACTGGACTTCAAGCAGCGTATCTAAGAAGAATATGAACTCACATAATACTAAACCAAACTTGATCGAGTGGTTTGATTCCATTCAGTCTAAGAGCCGATTTGTACGAAATTTTCAGTCTCTAAAATTGTTTTCCTCAGCCACACAAATCGAATTGGAAAATTATTGGGAACAATCGTTTCTGATAAGTAACCAAGTCTTTCGAGCAGACATTCAAAGTAGTGTCATCCAGAGATTAGCGGCACTCGATCCGAGGTATGCCTTAACTGTTGTTAAGAACGAAACGGACGATTCACGACAACCTGAATTGATTGAAATCGTGTTTCGTGAATGGTCCATACAGAATCTCAATGAAGCACTAGTAGTTGCTAGCTCTCTCGACCAGACGGGTTTAGAAGTCGCATTGAGAAGCATCTTGCAAACTAGAGACGACCTCACGTTCTCAGAAAATCGTGAGATTGCCCGACAATTTGACTTGGAATGGATTGCGTTTGAAATTCTTAGTCAATTATCAAATTCAACTTTCGATGCTCCAGACGAAGAGTGGTACCGTTTTGTCAACTATTTCGACGAGTTCAACGTATTGAGCACTTCAGAGTTACATACATTGTCTTATATTACCTACTTTTGGATTCTCCGCGATGGTGTGGCTGTGGTTGATTCCATGATGGAAATCTTACCCGCAGATTTCTTGTCGAAATCCATGATTGAATTTATAGCACATAAACTGTTATCGAATCAAGCGGAACTAGCCACGAATTTTCTTGCCGCTCTCATCAATCGAGTTGATGAAAAGTGTTACGAAGACTTAGCCCTCGAACTATTCGAATCTTGGGCTAGATCATGGCCGGTATTAGCACTTGAGGCTACAATGAAGATTGAGAAGCAGCTGTTTCGTCGTGAGTTACAAGCTCATATATTGGAGATTCTAGCACAAGACGACGAATTCGATTTACTTGCTAGAGTATCTATACTACCCGCCGACCTACATGGACTTGCGGTAGAGGTTTATTTGTCTGAAGCAACGAAAGTTTCTCCAGAAAACGTATCAATACGTCTAGCAGATATTGTCGATATTGAACGACGTACTCGTATAGCAGAAAGCGTCGCCGCGAATTGGGCAAACCGCGATATCCAGAAGACGTTGGATTGGATTCAGACCGATAGTAGTGTCTCACGATTTCGAGAAAACTTGCTTGAAACAGCTTTAAAAGCTCTTGCCGTGAGAAATCCTGATCTAGCGCTCAAAACAGCGTTAGAACTCCCACTCAATACCGAAAATCTGGGTTGGGAAGGTACCGTTTTTTCTGAGTTAATGTTCTACGATTCTGAAACGGCTATATCAATGTTACCCAAAATGCGCGCTGGAAATACACGGAGAGCTGCTTATGACGTCGCGATACTGAATCTTAGTTTGAGAGAAAACGACCTTACAAGGGCACTCGACTTACTGATTGAGTTGAGTGAGCTGGAACCTACCAGAATCAATATGCAATCAAGTATTGCAGTGTTAGTGAAGAATGGACCTAGAGAAATCTTTAAACTATTTGACGACATACCTTACTCAACTGCTGGGAAAGCAGATTTAGCAAATGCGTTACTGAGTGAATATAAGGATTCAGCGGTTTTCTCTCAGATTGAATTGTACCGTTTGGAGAACATAGTACAAAATCGTGCACTGCCCGATGTGTCACAGGAATTTATAGATGCGACAAACGAGTATTACCGGTTGCTACAGGAGTTGGAAACAGAGTAAATTTGGAAAAGCTGTAATTATTAGTTCCGTAACCGTACTACAAAAAATATTGCAACTATAGATTCGTGACTATTAATCAAAAAACCTCAGAATGGACGCTCTTTGCGTGCATCTCGATCGGTGCAATTATAGGAGCGTTTATACTCGGCTACACCGTCGCGGAAATGCTAACAAATACCAATACGATTAACAAAACACAAAACACACCTAGCACAAATTCGTTAAACGCTTTCTTGCACAAACAAACCGAAACACCACAGACAAAACCGTTTCAAGAACTTTCAGATTTCAATCTCCATGGTAGTCACTTTGCGCGAACTTTAGCACTTCATGAAATCTTAATTCAAGCCGACACAAAATCTCTACAACAGTACTGGGACGAAGTGTCGAATTTCGAATCGGAGCAATTTCGTCAACAGATTCAAGAATCCATCCTACAGCGTTGGATCATGCTAAACCCACTCGCAGCGTTGGCCGCCGTAACGGCGGAAGAAAACAATACAAAACGAACCAACTTGATGAAGATCGTATTTCAAGAATGGTCTTTTATGGACTTGAATGCACTTCTTCAATACGCGGAAGACGTTGACCTTGTGACAAAAGAAATTGTCGCAAGTAGTATCCTCCAAGCCAGAGTCGATCTTTCGCCAAATGAGTTACGTTTATACACACGATTCCTAGATAACGAGTGGCTTGTGTTTGAATACATTGATGGCTTGGTTGTTCAGCCGGAAATTGAATGGAAAAAATTTCTTAACGACTATCGAGATCAACTAGATCAACTCAGTGAAAATCAGTTCAAAGTATTGCAACATCTAGCTCATTCTTGGGTCATCCATTCAGGAGTCGCTGCCTTCCAGAAAATGCGAGACACGCTACCACCGACTTTTTCGTTATATGAAACGACAGTAGGGGTATCATACAAGTTGTTGGATACCGCCCCAAACCTTGCTATTGATTTAGTTGTAGATCGCATTCAACGTGAACAAGATCGAGCGTATAACGCATTAGCTGTAGAACTCATCAATGAGTGGAGTAAAGTTGATTCCGTCGGAGCATTCAATCATACTAAAGGTATAGATGCGCGGAGTTTACGTCAAAAATTACAGAATTGGGCCATCATAAACTGGTCGCGAATCGATCCAGTAACATTAATGCAAGAGATTGAAAACCTTCCTCTGCGTTTACAAACTTTTGCTCACATGCGAGTTTTAAGCGAATTCTTTTACAAATCACCGCATCAAGCATTACCGATGCTGTACGACATCACCCCTGGCTCGACGACGCATCGGGAAGTCGCAAAATCGTTGGCAGGTGGTTGGATTCAACAGGATCTTGAAAGTGCCCTTGAGTGGATTAAAACAGATCAGAGCATTGACAATTTTCGTGACGAAGTGATGGTATCTGCGCTGCAAGACTTAGCCGAAACGAATTCTCGCTTAGCCCTGCAAACTGCATTACAACTGCCGTTGGTTGAAAGAAAGCCAGGGATGGAAAGCAATGTCGTCAAGTGGGTGGCATATCGTGGCTATCTCGATGAAGCAATCTCGCTGTTGCCACAAGTGCGTTCTGGGATAACTAGGAGCCATGCATACGATTCAGTAATTCAGAGGTTACTTGAACAGGATGACACTGATAGGGCGTTGAATTTGTTTTTTGAACTGAGCAAGATTGAATCAGAAGCACTTCAACAACCACTCGCGACATTAGCTCGGAAGTCTCCTAATTTACTTTACGATGCACTCGAGCAAATAGAGGATGTAGTTGTGCAAGCTGAAGCTGCAAGGTTGCTTTATTATCACAATAAAAAAGACGGGCGTTTTGCGGAAACCGAACTTGAACACCTTTACAAATTGATTCAATCACAACCAAAAAGTCGTATGAATCGAGCGTTCGATAGAATGCACGAGATAATGAAGGAAAACAGATAGGTAGAATTCCTGACAGACCCGCTACAGTGTGCTTTATTCTGTCAGGTTAGAGGTTTGGAGTTTCTTGTGCGACACTGTTATTTCAATTTGCATTCGCAGAGAATAAGTACCGAGAATACTCCATCTACATCGGTTTGTTCACTTTCAAAATCTATGAACAATATGACCTCGTTACGGGTATTGGTGAACAAACTGCTATTCGGCGTAACTTGGGCTTTCAATTTACAAACAAGTTTACTTTTGAAATCTTTGGTGGACATACGTCACCGATAGCTCCGTAGTCTGTGTTGACAAAGTTGGAAACAACCCTGATCAACCACCCCTAAGATACCGTATCAAGACTGAGGGCACCACGAGGTGGGCTTGGCGTATTCACATTTAAACCGAAACTTGTTAAACCTTACTCTTTGTTTGCAAAGGTTAGCTTAGCGAAGTATAAGACTCGTCGTTTTCTGGTCATTTCGCTCTTTCTCGAACTGAAGAAAATGTTCTTGATGACGACGAGGAATTCGATTGGCAATTACATCTGTCATTTCTTTTGGAATCGAAATTCCACTCAATTGGCCAGGTAACAAAAAATTGTCTGGATAGACGATGGTCACTCAAATGGTCCACGAGGACGTCAGAAGTGCTTCGATAGATTGTGCGATCAAGTATATGTTCTGATAGAAATCACCGGACACTTAGCATCTTGTATTCGTAGCAAAATCGCAATGTCTGTTGAAAAGCTAGTTCAATACTTCGTCCAACCGCGTGTTCTACCTCTTACGATAATCGGTTGACCTGAACAACTGTTTCGCTGGACAGGTTGCAGACGTAAGTTACTTGTAGGCTAACGTTGAACCAAAATAGTATTTCAAGCAATTTTGTATTTCGTCTTCATGTCGTTTACCGATCGCTCAATCAACGTTTCCAGTACCTGAACGTCTACATCCTGAAGCTTGTTGATATACAAACACGAACGCCCCACCTTAAACTTTCCCAACTGCTGCATTAAGTCTTGGTAATTGTCAAAACCCGGCATGATGTAAATCGAAATATTCCGAGCTCTTGGAGAGACTCCAACCAAAGACCATTCACCGGTTCGACCACTCTTATAGGTATAAGTGTATTGACCAAACCCGATAAGGCTTTCACCCCACATTTTCGCCGGGTAACCCGAGACCCTTTCCATAATTTCTACTATGGTTTGAGTATCTTCTTGCTTTTTAGAATCGGATATTCCGTCGAGAAACTTGGCAACGCTCGCTTCCGTCGGTTGTGTCTTGTTCTCACTCATTCGGTAGTTGGCTCCGTCGATGGTGGTCGGCGCCATTTGTCAATCCAATAATCGATACTGACATATCGACCTCCGCCGTAAAAGAATAAAACAAATAGCATAAGAAAGTAAGTTATCGCGAATTCCATACCGTTATTGAGAATGGTGACTGAACCAGAGCTCTGTAACCATTTTGCATCTTCGTGTTCGTTGACCCAATCGCGAATGATCTCTTTCTTCTCAGCCGCCTCCATGACCCTTTCGTTAGCGAGCCAACTAGTTGAATCAGATAGGGCTAGCCAACCATTGTCAGCGTGTACTAAAAACGCTGCAACTAACATTGTGACCATAAGTGGAATTGTGATGGCACGAGTCATTAAACCCAATAAAAGTAGGCATGCACCAACTAGCTCTGCTGTACCTGCAAGAAACACCATTAACTCAGGAAAGGGTAAACCAAGTGAATTTCCAAACCATCTAACTTGGCTATCGAATGAGGCGAACTTCTGCCATCCAGCTTGTAGGAAAATAGGGAATAAATAGATCCGTAATCCTAGAAGTGGTAATCCTATTGCATGACACAAGAATTCCTTACCACAACGGTACCATTTCATCACAAACTCGAGCATTTACAACACCTTCCAAAAATGAGAATAGTTAATGATAACCGAATTTAAGCAACGTGGCTACTTTCGGTCTGGCTAGAACGAAATCGATTAACCAAATTGCGCATGTCTCCACCAATCGAAATGATTGCCGGCAACAAGAACAATGTAATCAAACTCGCAAATACTATACCAGTCCCAAGCGATACAGCCATGGGAATCAGAAAACGCGCTTGTAAACTAGTCTCGAACAACATTGGTGTCAGCCCTAAGGTAGTCGTCACGGTCGTCAAAAATATCGCGCGAAATCGCGACCGAGCCGCTTCTACAATCGCTTCTTGCGGAGCTAGTTTTTGGCCTTCGTGACGAAAACGCCGATAACGATCAATCAACACAACCGAATCATTCAAGACAACACCGCAAAGAGCAATGATTCCGAACATAGACACAATCGAAAGGTCAAATCCAAGAATGTAGTGCCCTAATACCGCACCCGCCGCACCAAAAGGAATTGCTACTACTACCGCAACCGGCAACGCATAACTCCGCATTTGAATCGCGATAATAGTAAAAATCACCGCAATCGCTAGACCACCAGTAGTGATCATCGACGATAAATCTTGCGCCTGCTCGCTACTGAAACCAGTTTCAGCTATTTGCAAACCAGGAAACTGTTCTAGCAGACCTTCAATTGTCTCCGTTTGTACTGCTTGCGATGCTTCTCCCGTGGTCATTAATCGTTTATCTACTTCGGCAGAAACCGTGATCACACGAAATCCGTCAACTCGATCAATAGCCGAATAACTCCTACTTTCTTCCACGCGCGCGACGGTCGAGAATGGTACTTGTGTACCATCTGGTAAACGAATTCGCGCATCGAACACACTAGCGGTACTTGAACGTTCAGCCTCAGGATACCGAAGCATAACTTTTACCTCATCGCCAGCACGGGTTATGCGTTGAATTTCCTCACCAAAAAAACTCTGACGTAATTGCCTGGCAATGACTGCGGGTACCAACCCCGCTGCCTGTCCTGCGGGTGTGAGATGTATGTCCAACTGTCGTTTCCCTGCACTAGAGGTATCACTTATTTCGCGAATAAAGGTCTGAGCTCGCAATTCATCCCGAAGTGTCTTTACTGCTCGCTTCAATGTTTCATCGTTCTCATGAATCATTTCATAACTGAGCAGGTTTGCTTCGCCAAACAAATCTGAAGAAAAACTAACGGAGTCCGCACCCGGTACTTCTCCCACAGCGTCCTGCAACAGACGTTGAAACTCAAGGGCCGATACCGATCGCTGCGTCTCATCGTTTAATTGAATTTCTAAACCTGCTACGTTTCTTGCTAATACCAATGACTCTTCCGGTCCCGGTCCTCCACTATCGCCGATACTACCGCCAGATGTCAAAGTCACTCCCTTAATAGAAGTACCTCCCAAATTTTCGTTAACTTCATAGACTTTCTCTTGGATAATTCGAATCGAACGATCGGTTACCGTATAAGGTGTACCAACGGGGAAAGTTACATTAACCGTTACGAAATCCGATTCAATCGACGGAAAAAAATCCACCTTAATTACGCCGTTTGCAACCAAAGTCACGGTTGTAATGAAAAACGCCAACCCATAAATCAAAGTCAGATAACGATACCTGACGAAGAGTCTCACTAATGGAGTTATTACTCGATCTCGAAATGCCTGCACTATAGCTGCAACTCGGTCTTGAATTCGATCTAAGGGGAATCTACTCCAACGTCCCTTATGTGCAAGATGCGCCGGCATGATAAAGAAAACTTCAATCAGAGAAATAATTAATACGCAGATCACTACTGTTGGAATCACTCCAAACGATGGACCAAACCGACCACCAATAAGCATCAGTGGAACGAACGCGATCATGGTCGTGGTAACGCCAACTAACACTGGTGCAGCAACCCTTCTAACCCCAGCAATCGACGCGGCACTACCGGTCAATCCAGTAGCGCGTTCGGCATCAATACTCTCACCGACAATGATGGCATCGTCAACAACGAGTCCCAACACAATGATCAAAGCAAAGAGAGAAATCATGTTGATATCAACTCCAACGGCGCCAAACAATAGGAAGCCTCCCAAAAATGAAATAGGAACCCCCATTGCGACCCAGAACGCTAAGCGTAAATCTAACATGAGAACTAAAAAAGTGAATACCAACGCAAATCCTAAAACCCCGTTGCGTACCAACAGACTTAACCGCGATCGCAGAATATCGGATTGGTTTTCCCAGATATTGACTGATATTCCCGGCGGTAACTGATAACTGTCAAAAAACTCTAAGACGGCATCGGAAATTTTTATGACATTTTCAGATTCGGATTTTTTAATTGTTAGAAAAGCGGCGCGTTCGCCGTTTGACTCTAACGAAATGTCGTCGTCAACATAACCATCAACGATTTTGGCGATCTCACCAAGGCGTAAAACCGCGCCTCCGGGGAGGGATCGGAGGATAATCTCGGATAGCTCACCAACAGTTTCTTTTTTCTGATCGGTTCGGATCAGTAAGTCGCCCGATTCGGTTCTGATTTCCCCAGACGACAGGTTCAATGATGAACGGCGCAGAGTGTTTGACAGTTCATCGAAAGTGAGGTTATATTTCCGGAGATCGTTTTCGCTAACTTCAATCGTGATTTCGTGTTCCCTTAGACCCTGGATCGATACATGCGAAACTTCAGGTAGCGCTAACAGGTCAGTTTCCAGTTGGCGCACACCTTCATCTAAATGTCGTTCATCTCCTAAACCCTTGACAATCAGAGTCAAGACCGGACCAAGCGGAGCGGGCTCGACGATCTGCGGTTCTTCGGCATCCTGTGGGGGGAAGTTTAGGATACTGTCCATGGCGGCTTGAACATCGTCCAATACCTTATCTGAATCAACAAAATCTTTCAATTCAATCGTTGTTCGACTAAAACCCTCG
The DNA here is from genome assembly GCA_009845835.1 of Gammaproteobacteria bacterium. Taxonomy (GTDB): domain Bacteria; phylum Pseudomonadota; class Gammaproteobacteria; order Pseudomonadales; family Azotimanducaceae; genus Bin55. The sequence continues at coordinate 14,645 of VXYV01000093.1, forward strand.
GATGCTCGACTGACGATGCGATCAACCCCATCTATAGACTTCACCGCGACGTCGACTCGTTCGGTAATACTCTCCTGAACTTCTGATGGGGCGGCTCCTGGATAAGCGACCGATACCACAATGACACCCTGATCTACTGTCGGAAACAGTTCGCTTTTTAGCCCTTGTACGGTGAGAAAACCACCAACCAAGAACAGCAGCATCAAAAGATTGGCTGCTACCGAATTGTTGGCAAAGTACGAAATTAATGTTGAAGCTCCCGTCGAAGGGGCAGATGCTAAGTTTGAGACTGTATCAGTCACCTCTCGTCCTCAACTATTGAAACCTTCATTCCCGCGTATGCATTGGTTACAGCCCCGACCACTAGACCATCGCCGTAATCAAAGGCTGAGATGATTAATTCACTGTCTTCACGTGATAGAATTTCAGGAATAACTTCTTCTAAACTTCCCTCTCGAACAATCCAAAGTTTAGAACCAGCTTGCTCGGTGGCTTGTGGGATTCGGAATACATTGTTTTCGATCCGTCCTTCGAGCATGACATTCACAAATTGTCCCGGTACTAAGTCATGTGGATCGACTATGGTCAGAAAGACATCCGTTGCGCGAGATCTTTGGTCAAGTTGCGCCGACACGCGATCGACCACCACGTTAAACAACTTGGAATGAATTGAAACCACACCGGTACGACCGGCGGTGGGTACAAGTTTTGCTAGTTCAACTTCGGACACCGGAACGCGAATTTCGATTGCATCAAGTGCATATGCAGTACCAAAACTTTGCCCGCGCGTGACCAGTTGTCCTACTCCCAGCCGAGTTGCTTTCACACGACCGGAAAAGGGTAGCTCAAAGCTTGTTCGAGCGAGATTGAGGTCAGCTAATTCCACAGCAACTTCGGCGACTTGGATTGCAGCGCGAGCTTGCCGTAATTGCGGTGTTTTCGAAACCAGAACCGGAACCGGTTCCTCTGGATGCAGTAATCGCCAATTTTCTTGGGCTGAATAACTCTCAGCTTCTTTTAGTTCTTGATTAGCTAAGGCTGTTTCAAGATTAGCTTCGGTTTGGTCTAAAGCTAGCTCCAAATCAGTCGGATCGATTCGCATCAATGGTTCATTGGAAGTAAATGAACCACCATCCCGTAATGCCGGAGAAACCCATTCGACAATTCCATTCACTTGTGGAATCATCGGTACTTCGCTCCTAGCATAAACCTCGCCAGTTGTCGACAAGGACAATTGGATCGAACTAGCCGTTGGTGCGATTACGACCACGGCGCGTGCTTCTGTGTCTAGGTTTCCTAACGATTTCTGTTCAATATTGGCATCGTCGGAGGACGGTGCTGAAGAAAATAAGAAAACAGCGATGACAAAAAATACCACAGCAAGTATTTGCAGGACACCAAAAATGACTCGTTTCATGTTGAAGTTAGACTCGCGACCAATGAGTTGTGTATCAATTAACGGGTGATCTCCCTTGCAACCAAGGGACTCGGTTAAAAGTTATGAGAGTTTGGTAGCTACGGTTGGATTTGAACCAACGACCCCAGCATTATGAGTGCTGTGCTCTTACCAACTGAGCTACGTAGCCAAAATTTTCGTTCGACGACTAGTCGTATATTGTAATTGGGTACCAAGTTTCAGTTGCAGCCGTTGTCAGTTTAAAACCTGGTTCCCCTCCGGAATTATCGCATGTCCAAAATACGCCACAGAGGCACATCGAAGCCCGCTGCTTTCACATCAGTCAGGGCGTCTAAGTATTCCGCTTGCGCTAAGGTGCGCCTGACTCTCAATTCGTCAATACGGTCGTCGAGACTATCCATTCGACGTTCATGTTCTTTAATTCGGCGATTGTAAATCTTGCGGTCCCCTTCATCGGTATCTTCGTCTGCGACTATCCCTTGGAGTTCCTCAATCTCTTGTTCAAGATCACTGACCTGCTCGCGACTAGAAGTAATCTCGTCCTCGATATATTTAAGGTTCGTTTCCGCATCATATAACTTTCGGCCCGGTTCGTATCCCTTTAAAAATGCGGATTCTAAATCACTAGGACAAACATTGTGGTAAGGAAATCCACTTGATCCAGCTTCCCATCCCATATCTGTCGTACAGTACTCTTTGAGCCCCTCATTCCGACCACTTTCATATTCGGCTCGATCAGGAGTGACACCGTGTTTAGCACATGCCTGAGAATAATCGACAAATAAGCTTAGCGGTTCGCCTTTTGCACCATCTTCCCATCCCTTATCATACCAATCGGCATACAGACAATCGGCTTTGCTTATGGGGGAACAACTTTGTACAAAAAGGAGTAATGCAGCAACGCAGCAAACTAATGTCCCATATAGACTAGTTGCCTTCGGCGAATGCGAATCTACTCGCACACGATCGCAAGGATGGTCCAAATTAATCATGTATCTATCTCACTCAACTGATGTAACTTTAGAATATTTTGAACTTTCAATTTGAAATGTATGAATACCACCATCATTTTATCGAAAACAGAGTACACAATCGAAACTAATGAGTAGTCATGACAACCAACTAGATTCGCTATTTCACAATTTGAGTCAATCGATCGAACAGTCTGAAAACGAAAGCGTTGATCAATTACTATCTGAATATCGTCTTGCCTCGGAACAAATCGAACAAGTTCAATCGACTGCCAAACAGATTGTTATGGAATGTCGAAAACGTAAGAGTGAGAGTCCTATTGTCGAGCAATTTTTACAACAATACGGGTTGTCGAGCGAAGAAGGAGTTGCGTTACTTTGTCTAGTTGAGGCGCTTCTACGGATTCCTGACTCTCGTACGGCCGAGGTGTTGATTGCAGAAAAGCTCAGTTCTGGCAACTGGGCAGCGCACTTAGGGCAAAGCAGTTCAATTTTGGTCAATGCCTCTACTTGGGGGCTAATCTTGACTGGCAAGATTGTCAACTTGGGGAAGAAAGCGCATGAAGATCCAGTCGCGTGGATAACCGGGGTGTCGAATCGACTTGGTGATTCGCTAACCCGTAGAGCAATGCTTTCGGCTGTTGATATTCTGAGTAAGTCGTTCGTTTCAGGGCAGACGATTGAAGAGGCCGTAAAACGCGCGAAAGCTCCTGCATCGTTTGATATGCTCGGCGAAGGTGCCCGAACCTTCGCCACTGCAGAAGCGTACTTTGAGTCTTATCGCCATGCCATAGAACACATCACGGCGGTCCAACGATCAAAAGAAACTTTCGATCATAGCCTGTCGGTCAAACTCACAGCACTATACCCAAAAATCTTTCCATTAAATGAAGAAAAAGCTGTTGACGAATTGTTTGTCGTAACGGAACCACTGTGTGAGTTAGCGGCCGAGGGTGGCTTAGCTCTCACCATCGACGGCGAAGAAAACGACCGCTGTGAAATTGGTCTCAAAGTAATCGAACGACTATTGAAAAGCCCAAAACTGCAAGGTTGGGATGGGCTGGGTATCGTAATACAAACCTATGCGAAACGTTCACTAGCGATGGTAGACTGGTTAGTAGAACTCGCTAAAACTCATCGTACCCGTCTAAATGTCCGCATCGTTAAAGGGGCATACTGGGATACCGAAATCAAACTGGCACAGATCAATGGATTTAAGCAATTCCCAGTTTACACTCGCAAGGAAAATACCGATCTTTCCTATCTTGCTACCGCACAGCGCGTGTTACGATTCCCCGAACAGTTATTCCCACAATTTGCAACTCATAACGCGCATACCATTGCGTCGATTGGTGTCCTAGTTGGCGACAAATCTTTTGAATTTCAACGACTACAGGGTATGGGACAACTACTCTATGATGTGGTTGATTCAAAATTTACGAATCCACCGCCGTGTCGTGTCTATTCTCCAGTGGGACGTAATGAAGACTTAGTACCGTATTTGATGCGACGTTTGTTGGAGAACGGAGCGAATTCGAGTTTTGTTAATCGTATTCAAGATGAGGATTATTCAGTCGACGAAGTGACTTCAAACCCTGTTGAAAAAGTAAAAGAATCGCTGGAGCATGTGCACCCCAAAATTACTGCCCCGATTGATTTATACCGACCTGCCCGAGTTAATTCTCTGGGTATTGATTTCGGTGCTCGGGCAGAACGCGAACAGTTTCGAAATGCAGTGAAAAATTACTCGCAATCACAATGGAACTTCTCAACAACAGAGGAACGATTAGAGGTTCGGAATCCGGCGCAATCCGACGATACTGTTGGCTGGTATGACACCAAGTCGGTAGACCATATCACCGCCGAATTAGCTGAAATACGTACACATCGAAAGGATTGGGAAAGCAGGACGATTGAAGACCGAGCTGACCGACTCGATAATTGGGCGGAGGCCATTCGTGAACACCGCGCTGAACTCTGTGCCCTGCTCCAAAGGGAAGCAGGTAAAACTATCGAAGATACTGTAACTGAATTACGCGAAGCAGAGGATTTTTGTCGTTATTACGCGGCCGAAGCTAGGAATCTACTGCATCCTCGTCCCTTACCCTCACCGACGGGTGAAACCAATACCTTATGTTTGCACCCGCGCGGTACCTTTGTCTGCATTAGTCCATGGAATTTTCCGGTTTCGATCTTTGTCGGACCGACTGCTGCTGCGTTAGTTACTGGCAATACTGTCGCTGCTAAACCGGCACCCCAAACAAGTTTAATCGCAGTTCGGTTGGTGCAACTTGCCTATCAAGAAGCCGAGATCCCAGAGACTGCGTTAAGAGTGTTTACCGGTGGCGATGAAATTGGCAAAGCACTGGTTGCTAGTCCTCTCATTGATGGTGTTGGGTTTACCGGTTCTGAATTTGCAGCTCGATCCATCGCAAAAAGTTTAGCGAATCAAGAAGGACCGCTCAAACCTCTGATTGCCGAGACCGGTGGTGTGAACGTCATGATTGTTGACTCGACTGCTCAATTCGAGCATGTCGTCGACGACATTATTCACTCAGCATTTCACAGTGCTGGACAACGCTGTTCGGCACTCCGTCTCGTATGCGTGCAAGACGATATCGCTGAACCTTTACTCGAAATGCTCACGGGGGCAATGGATGTTCTAGCCGTGGGAGACCCTTCGGACTGGTCTAACGATATTGGACCGGTCATTGACCAAGAAGCACAAACATTACTGATTGACGCTTGCAATCGATATGAAATTCTCCATAGAAACAAAGAGAAGGAGAAGTTGGCAGGACATTACGTGTATCCTACTCTTGTCGACGTGAATGACCTAGGTGATTTCTCTACGGAACACTTTGGTCCGATATTAGGTTTTCATCGATTTAAACGTAGTGAAATGCCGAGTTTAGTAGAAAAAATAAATTCTGCAGGTTATGGACTCACATTTGGTATCCATAGCCGGTTGAACCGAACAATCCGCTATTTCACGGAGAACGTACATGTTGGCAACATGTACATCAATCGGACGATCACTGGTGCTGTAGTTGAAACCCAACCATTTGGAGGCGAAGGACTATCCGGTACAGGACCGAAAGCAGGTGGACCTTTCTATCTGCAACGATTCGTCGTTGAACGCGTAATTTCCACAAATGAAACAGCAACCGGTGGTAACCTCGCGCTTATGCGTCTCTGAATAGATTACGGAGCCTGTACTCAAATATGACGATTTCACCTCGAAGAATTGAAGAAATAGAAACTGAAATTGCTCAATTACGTAAAGATGTCGATCAATTGCAGGGCATGTTTGGCCTGCGAAAAATGAAACCTAGCGAATTGAAAAACGTGCGAGTATTCCTCTATGCTATAGCCGTCACTTTTACCGTCTGTATTCAAATACTATTGAGTTTTTTCAAATATTTTCCAGACAGTCCAGTTGAAATAGGTAACCAGATGTTTTTATTGCTTACGATTGGAAATCTCGTGTTACTGTATTTAGTTTGTGTTCTGATTAATCGTTCTCGCGGTCCCACAATTTACAAGCAACTTTCACAAAGCGAGGATTGAATCACTCCAAGAAATTCCTCAAGAAAGTTTGCGCGAAACTAGACACAGTGCATTTTCATCTATACACTATCACGAAGACAACCGAAATTGACCATGTACATTCACTATTCAAGGTCGAAGAAAGTACAAAGGAGAATGTCGTTCAAGACGTTTACGACATCACTGGGTTAATGCTCTTGACGCTGGTCAGGGAGGCATTCTCCATTAACCATAATATAACATTGAGCACAAACGTCTGAGGAGACTAAATTAGCATGTATAGTGCATCCCAAGTTATTCGAACTCGATCACAAGCCATTGAGGTCAATAGCGTCTTACGCAATACCTACCTACTCTTATCGGTAACGATTGGAGTTGCCGCACTTACAGCCTTTACTTGGATTCAGCTCGAGTTGCCAAGGATGAACATCTTTGTCTACTTGGTAGGTTTTTTTGGATTGTACTTCGCGGTTCACAAGATGGCAAATAGTGTTTGGGGCATTGTCCTAACCTTCGCACTTGCCGCATTCATAGGAGCTGCCGCGGCACCATTAGTGGGGTTTTATCTAAAGACGGACCCTATGATTGTGGTTCAAGCTCTTTTGTTAACTGGTGTGACGTTTGTTGGTCTATCGATGTACACCATTGTACGGCGAACTGACTTCAGTTGGCTAGGGCAATTTCTCATGGTTGGATTTCTAGTAGTCATCGGCGTGATTATTCTGCAATTCTTTATAGATATGAGTCCGTTTCAAGCAGTCTTGAGTGGTTTTTTCGTCATTCTCGCCTGTGCCTTGATTCTCTTCCAGACTAGTCAAATCGTTTTGGGTGGAGAACGAAACTACGTAAGAGCTACAGTGAGTCTGTTTCTATCCATTTACATCCTGTTCATGAATCTACTATCGTTACTGTCCATTTCAGACAATTGACGATGTTTCTGACACTCTAGATACCAAATGTACTACTCTGTTTTTAAAAGCCCGGTGGGTGATCTACTACTTGAAGGTACCAAGCACGCGTTACACAAGTTGTCCTTTGCTAACAGCAACCCACTTAGTAGACTCGACAAGACTAGCGAGCGCAACGATCAGTTATTTCAACCCGCGAGGCAACAACTAACCGAATATTTTCGTTGCGAACGAACTAAATTCGATATCAATCTTCACCTTGATGAAGAAGAAAACTCGTTTCATCGTGAAGTGTGGGAAGAACTCAGAAAAATCCCTTTTGGTTGTACGAGATCATATACCGAAATTGCCCAACGAATTGGTCGACCTAAAGCTTGCCGAGCAGTCGGTCAAGCGAATAATAGAAATCCGATCAGCATTGTGATTCCTTGTCACCGGGTGATTGGTGCAAACGGTTCGCTTACTGGTTTTGGTGGTGGTTTAGAAACGAAAGATTTTTTACTTAGACACGAAGGTGTTTTCGCTCAAAAATAGCGCGTAAGTACGAAGCTTAATCCTAGGTATCCCCACGGCTTAAACTCTAAATCCGAAATGAATGGAGTGCGTCCGTCTGCTAGCACCGGAGCATGGCTTCGGATGGTTGTCCACTCCGCATCCTTGTGAGTCAACTCACCAAATTCCCGCCAAGTCAATCGAACACCTAGCGAGGTGTTTTGTCCAGTGTCAAAGTCAACTCCAGCGATAAAACTATAAGTCGTGACCAGCCCCGATACCGACTCATATAAAGCACTTAATGTTCCAGCCGCATTGATTTTTGCAACTTCGGGCCACTCTACCGGAAACGGTACCTCAAGGTACCCTTCAGCGACAGTTTTGCGTAAAAAATCGTTCCCGTAGTTAAAGTCCAAATGTGCGATTCCCAAACCGACCCCAACGTATCCGGTCCACTTATCCGACAACGTAAAGTCTCGTAATCCATTGAGGGCTAGAATCCGCGTACCTTGATCGTCGTAAGTGTTACTAGGTAAAACAAACTGCGACCATTCATTTGACTTACTCGAGATTTGTGCATCTCCTGTCGTCGCAAGAGGGAGTAATTGTTCCACATGATTCAATTGACTATGTTCGTGTATGACTTCTAAACGCCAAACATCAAAACGACGACCGAACGCATAACGTGCAAACCAGCCCGCGTCAGGGTTGATTTTTCCGGCATATGCGCGTTGCTTTTCGTATAAGGCACAAGCGCCGTCGGTTGGAGCTTCTCCAGAGTTGGGATATAACAACGAGTCGCAATAGGTTGGATGCCCGATGTGAATCAGGTCTAGGTCGATGTCGGAATGACTAATGGTCCTGCCAATGTGAAAACTGATATAGGAATCTGCTGACAGGGGAAGCACGATGAGAAAACAGATAATTGGTAAAAATCGTTGTGCAAGTTTCATGACTTAACGTCCATGAGCGTGGTTGTGTGTTTAGACAATAACGACTAGTATGTTCTGACTGCCTTTTTCGATGAGTTCATTGCTTCGAAATGCGGTCATTAGAATCACTTTGAGTTACCTATTTGCTCTAACATCCGCTCGATAAATGGGTACCCACCACCCAAAATCAACGTCACTACAGCCAAAATCAAAATCACAATCAGTGCCCAAAAGAAAAATGTTTCGTAGTATGTGCGTCTCTGGATTAACTTCTCGACAATTTCACGTTCTTGATTAGCGATCGTTAATCGTAATGCATACTTCGTAGTAGCCGAAGCGGGTACTTTGAAGAAGATCTCAGGGGCATTATTCATCGCACGAACAATGTCGAGCATATGTAAACCTGTTAGACGCGACAATTCTATCGGATGAAGCGTACGTTGTTCGGAACTTTTAAAAGCATCAAATACTAAAAGAATGTTCTTATGGTATCGACGATACCGAAACAAGGTTAATCTAGCCATGCTAAAATGTGGGAATTATAGGGATAACTACCCAAAAATGTTTATAATACACGTATTGAACATTGTATTTAGAGGAGTTAACATGCCCGGCAAATCAAAACGAGTCGGTTTGAATGTCTTTCAATTATTCGATTTATTCCCTGATGAAATGACCGCAACTGAATGGTTTGAGAAAGTATTTTGGGCGGAAGGTCGAGTATGCGGACATTGTGGAAGTGATCGCACAGTTGAACGCAAAAACCATAAACCTATGCCATATCGCTGTAAAGATTGTCGTAAGGATTTTAGTGTACGGACTGGGACGGTTATGCAACACAGTAAAATTCCACTACGCAAATGGGCGGTAGCGATCTACCAGATAACGAATAGCTTGAAAGGTACGTCAAGTATGAAACTCCATCGTGATTTGGATGTTTCGTATGCATGTACTTGGCATTTATCCCATCGTATTCGTGAAGCATGGGATCAATTTGTCGACGAAGAAATTCGATGGTGAGAACGAAGTCGATGAGAGTTATTTCGGTGGAAAGGAAGCGAGTAAACATAACTCTGACAAATTAAATGCAGGTCGTGGAGTAGTAGGTAAAACTGCAGTCGTAGGTGTTAAAAACCGAGAGACCAAGCAAGTAAGGGCACGAGTAGTACAACGTACCGATAGTCGCACACTACAGAGTTTCGTACGGGAGAATGTCGAAGAAGGGGCTACTGTTTACACCGACGAATCAAAAGCATATCGATGTTTAGTTGATTTTGAACATCAATCAATCAAACACAGTGTCGGGAGTTTGTGAAGGATATGGCGTCTACTAATGGGATCGAATCATTCTGGGCAATGTTAAAACGGGGATATATGGGCACTTATCACAAAATGAGTGCTAAACATCTCAGTCGTTATGTCAGTGAATTTGTCGGACGTCATAATCTTCGAGAACGTAATACCATAGAACAGATGATCTGCTTAACCCGACTGATGAAAGGTAAGAGTTTGCAGTACAAGGAAGTAGCGACATAGGAGAACTAGTCAATGTCAGAAAAATCTGTGAAAACAACAAATAAAACCCGCTTGGTAGCATTGTTTCTATTCATTGCTCTCGCTGGCTCGGCGAATGATTTGACACAAGAAGAAGTAAATTTGTATCACGAGCTCAACACTATTGTTCCGGCGATCAGCGATTTAGCTTATCAAGTAGGCTATCATACCGCATCGATTAAAGCAGCGCAGATTTTCGCCACCGAAACAGAAGCTGAAGAATTTTGCAAAGATACGACTCTACCGATTACGAAAAAAGTCGTCGAGGAATTTATCAAAAAAATCTCACCGGATCCCAATGAAATGCTCGATACTATTGCTATGGGAGTTTTCTGGCGATTAGAAGAAGCAACTGATAACGTGGAAGGTTGTGGTATTACAGAGATCATTACCAAACGAATAGAATATTGGTATGAACAACTGGAAGGTGTCAGCAATGAATGACGATAACATAGTAAGAAGAAGTAGATGATGAAAATCAATAATACACAGATACCTTAACTTTACGGAGTAAAAAAACTATGGAAACTAAATTAGAAGAAAGTTTTGACAATCTTTTAGAAACAGAATCAGCGTTCTATGAGAAAAATCGAACCGAACTTTTGATGAAATACCCAAACCGATTTCTCTTAATTCGCGGGGATAAGGTACATGGCGACTTCCCAACTCAAGGCCACGCGATTACAGAAGGAGTCCGTGAGTTTGGTTCTACCCCTTTTTTAGTGCGATTAGCCGGTGAGGAGCCTTTAGTTCTCACGGCGCCAGCATTAACATTGGGGATATTACAGTGCCAGTAATAACGATCAGACCAATAGGTTTTCAAACCAATACGGACGGCACACAAAAACCAATTAGTCCTACCGAGATTTTACAACGTCAAGGGCCTTGTTTAGAAGCAACTATTACAGTTTCAGATGCGCAACAAGCCGCGTTAACGGAACGTGGTGAACAAGCAAAATCGCAGACTGGTCTTGTTATGTTCGATACAGGAGCAAGTGTAAGTTGTTTTGATCAAAAGATAGCGCAAGATTTAGAGCTTGTTATGGTAGATAAAGGAAATATGATCTCTGCCTCACATGAGAATCATCCTGTTCCGATTTTCGCTGGGAAGATCATCTTACCCGGTTTAAATGTAAATATTGAACGAGGAATGGGTGCTAATTTAGCACCTCAAAACTTAATAGCCTTGATCGGCAGGGATATATTACAAATAGGAACTTTATTCTATAACGGAGCTGACGGTTCAGTTTGTTTCTCAATTTAAGTATTCTAAATGAAATCCATTGCTAACGCCTCCGTAAAACAACCGAAACGTGAACCTCGAAGCGCTGAGGAACTGGCATTATCTCTGAGGACACCCGCACTGCGAACCGCCATCGCCAAGCGGAAGAAAGCGACCAAGAAATAATGATGATGATTCTAATCTCCATAGGAGAATTATAAGGAATTTGGGTAGCTATCCCTATAATTCCATAAAATATTATAACTAGTCCTTATGAACGATCAGAGCATAATACCTTGCTCATGCGGTTGCTAGCATTGAAACCCAGTTCATGCATTGAAACCACGGCTTCACATTCTGAAAACCAATGCGTTGCAAACGTAATAAATGAGTAACTAAACATTCTGGATACTCAACGTTCGACAAGGCGAGTTTCGATTGTTCTATTTCTAAATCTGAGTACCCATTTCCTCTTTTAAACGCATCGTGCAAGAGTTCGAAATCCTTGTCGATTTGCACATTTTCTGAGAGAATCAAGATTCCTCCAGGTCGTAACTTTCGATGGATTCTGTTCAGCGCTTTATCGCGATCACTTATCGGCACGTACTGCAGTGCAAAATTCAAAATCACTACATCGCATTCTTCCAAATTCACTGACCTAATATCACCATGTTTGAATTTGACTCGTGAATCAATAACGTTCTCACGCGCCTTCACTAACATAGCTTTCGATGAGTCTATACCTACAATCGAGACATCACGATCTTCGATACTCATTAGAATCGACCCTATCGTATTGCCTAACGCACACCCTAAATCGTAGCATTTGTCGCCTTCGCAGAGATGTTCCCCTACGATAATTCCAGTTAACTGAGTTAGGGTTTCGTAACCGGGTGTGCTTCGTTTTTGCATATCAGCAAAAACCGTTGCAACGCGATGATCAAATACAAAGTCTCCGATGTTGTCGATTTTGTCAGCATAGAGTTTATCGGTGTGGAAATCATCAACCGATTTTGTTTCATCTTTTAACATGGTAAAATATATTAAC
>VXYV01000106.1 GCA_009845835.1 Gammaproteobacteria bacterium
TTCAAGCAAAAATACTCCAACAGCTTCAAGACCCGTATGTGCGGCTGGCGGTACGGCTGCAAGCGGCCTTCGGCTTGCGCCGTGAAGAAGCGATGGTGTGTCGTTTCGTGTGTTCTAGGGCGTTTATGAATGTCGTTTATTAAGCAAAATGGTAAAAATATGATCACAGCAGCTTCAATCTCCGCAAGACGGTTTTCTTATAAATTCAAGCAACAATAGTTGATTTGCTATCGCAATGACGCTTAACCTTCCTCCTCGCCCTCTCCCCGAACTTTTAAAACTACGGAAATCTTTTCATGGCAGTACAGATGAGGATCATCGAGAATGGATAGAGACCAATAACATTACGGCGGAAGAATTAGGTATGTTGGCCAATGCTGCAAAAAGCAAACGAAATGAAACCGGTAAACCATTGCCTCTTTTTCCATTGGAAATGTTTGCAGTTCCCACTGAAATACCTAGAACAGCACTCTTCAAAACTAGGCGACGAGGACCAAGGAAACCAATTATGTACGTCCGGGGATTCCTCAGTCACTTAGTGTAACTCCGTTCTCAACATACTTTAGAAATACAAGAAATCAGGGAAAGAAATGTATAGAACCGATAGCAGATTCAATATTCATTCCAGCCACGTGAAATTGGTTTACACCCACTCTTTACTCACTAGTATTGAGATCGAGAGTTGCTGTATCCGGTCGAGCTAAACCTCGATGAGATTCGTCTATAAATCCCAACATCGTTTGAATATGAGGTTTGTTACCTAAAGTTTCTAAGACTTTTTTTACAGCCACTTCTAACCGTTGCTCGCGCAAAAATAAGGTCCTGAAAGCTCGTCGAACTTCTAGTATCTCTTCGTCGGAATATCCTACTCGTTGCATACCTACACGGTTTACCACTCGCATACTAGCTGGTGCACCTTCGGCGATTGTAAACGGTAACACATCTTGTGTCACTCTCGCTAATCCAGCGACTAACGCAGTCGTTCCAATCCGACAAAACTGATGGATACCACAAAGGCCTCCAATATTCGCGTAGTCTCCTATATAAACATGCCCACCAAGTGTAGCTCCGTGTGACAAAATCACACGATTACCTACTTCACAATTATGGGCGATATGAGAGTGCGCTAACAATGCACAATCATTACCCACGGTTGTAGAAGATTCAACTGCAGTACCGCTGTGGATACTAACAAACTCGCGAATTAAGTTTCGAGAACCGATCTTTGTATAGCTCGTAGAACCTTGAACGTATTTGAGATCTTGTGACTGGACCCCAAGGGTCGCGAATGGAAAAATAACACAGTCTTCGCCTACTTCCGTAAAACCATCGACAACGACATGTGATTGTAAATTGGTGCGCGCTCCGATTTTTACGTTTTCTCCAATCGTACAAAACGGCCCAATGACGCATTCTTCTCCAATCTGTGCTTTGGGATGAACTACCGCTAATTTATCGATGCGAATTGACATAAATTCTTGAGTCGAGAAAGAAAGACTGTGAAAAATCAAAGATTCTAACGAACACCATGAATCTACACGTTAAATCATGTCTAGCAATCGACGTGAGGTCTATTTCATCAATTGTTTTTGGTCGTCCGACAATAGTAGTAGAATTTAGGTGTTCTGTTCTATCGAGCACAAAACGTAATTGCCCATTCAGACTTACACATTACTTTTCGTCTTAGTTAGTTTACCCGTAAACATTGCTGGAGATACGGAAGATCAAAACGCATTCGATGCCACAACACTGTTAACAAACGCCGTTGAGTTAACCCGTGGTTCAAGTTCACATGCAGAGATAGAAATGACAATACATCGTCCTGAATGGACCCGCAGCTCCTCGTTCGAAACGTGGACACAAGGTCTTGACAAAGCACTCATACGGTTTATAACTCCGCCGCGCGATGCAGGAAATGCAACTTTAAAAAATGGCGATCGCATGTGGACCTATTCGCCCAAGGTTCGCAGAACCATTAGGTTACCTAGTTCAATGATGTCCCAAAATTGGGCAGGTTCCGATTTTTCATACTCTGACTTATCTCAATCAGATGAGATTCTGACGCAATACTCCCATGAAATTATCTCAACAAGAGTCGAGGAAAATTACAAAATATACACGATTGAGGCTACTCCAAAAGAAAACTCCCCGGTCGTTTGGGGTAAAGAGGTACTAGATATTCGAGCCGACTATATCATTCTCAAACACAGCTTCTTCGATCAATCGCGCGAACTAGTCAAAACCATTCAGACTCTAGAAATTGCAGAACTTGGAGGACGAACTATGCCTATTCGAATGCGGGTATCTTCTAAGGATGAACCCGAAAAATGGACGGAGATTCGGTATGAGAAAGCAGAATTTGACATCGAAATCGATGACAATAAATTTTCCTTGTTTTCGCTACGTAGTTCAAATTAAAAGTATTGCAACACTTTTTCGTCCAGTCAAATTAAGCAAAGTTCTTAACTTATGTACTTAGCCCGGATCGCATGGCGAAATCTTTGGCGAAATAAACGGCGGACTTTGCTCACCTGCGGAGCACTAGCCTTCGCGATGTTATTGATTCAAGTAGGAATGTCCTTCCAAGCTGGAAGTTATGGACCAATGATCGAACTCGGTACCAAATTTAGCAGTGGTCACTTACAGATTGTTCATCCTGACGTTGACGACTTTCCATTGATTGAGCAGACCATAACGCAACCAGACCAGCTACGTGGAGAATTGCAAAAACTTGCTCACATCGACGAGATTGGATTTCGTGTCGAAACTTTTGCACTAATCAATCACGGTGAAAAGAGTTTTGGGGCACTTGTCGTCGGAGTTGAACCATCCATCGAACCACAAATTTCACTACTACCTAATCATATACTTGGGGGACAATATCTACCCACATACAACGAAGCGTACATTGGTAGCGCTCTTGCACGTAATTTAGATGTAACGATTGGAGACGAACTCGTGATACTAGGATCCGATCGATTGGGTAGTGTTGCAGCAACCATCGTATTAGTTGGTGGGATTTTCGAAAGTGGTAATACCGAACTTGATCGCACGATCGTCCACGTACCGATTGAATTGTTCAACGAAGTTTTCGAGATGTCCGATGCCATCCATCGAGTAGTCATAATGGTCAGCAACCCCTTAGCAATGAAGGGGGTTGAACGCGACATTAACCACTTATTGAAACCAGATCAGAAATTACGAAACTGGCAGGAACTAATGCCGGAAATTAACGAGAGTATTACTCTAGATCGTATTAGTAACGGAATTGTTTATGGCGTGTTAATCGTCATTGTGGTACTTTCGATTGCTAATACCTTCACAATGACAATGTTCGAACGAACGCGAGAGTTTGGAATTCTGCGTGCCTTAGGGATGCAAAACCCATCTATATTCGCGATGTTTTCGTTCGAGTCTTTTTTCATGTGGTTAGTCGGGTCAACTATTGGTTTGGGACTCAGCCTTGCTGTGATACTCCCACTTTCGAAGTATGGAATCGCCCTAAGTTCTACTACGATGGAGGAACTTGTTGGGCAATTCTTCCTACCCGATCGAATATACGCATCCATTGATTTACAGGTATTAATAGTTGCCCCGATCGCACTTGGAATTGGTATCGTTTTATCATCTTGTCTTGCCGGGACGAGACTGTATCGAGTTCCACTACTAAATGCTCTCCGTTTCCGAGAGTAAATCCGTGTTTGAAAAGATCAAGTTATTGCTAGCGTTGAGTACGCGAAACTTATGGCGTCAAAAACGGCGTAATTCAGTGTTGTTGATTGCAATCATTATTGCTGTAAGTGGGGTTATCGTATTGAACAGCCTTATCCGTGGCATGCAAACTCAGATGGTGGAACAAGCAGTTAGTGGGTTATCAGCCCATATCAATATTCAGTCGGCGAAATTTCGTGATGATCCGTGGGTAGGTCATGGTTTTATCGAAGACAGCAGCAAACTTGACGACTTATTTTTAAAACAACGAACATTACGGGGATGGACAACACGACTACACACTCCTGTCGTTGTTATGTCCGAACGAGAAACACGAGGTGCATTCTTGGTCGGAATTGATCCCGAACGCGAATCAATTTCCTTCATAAACGATTTACACATTGAAGGGTTAACTCTCACCAGAACGCTGGACAACTCGGTCATTATCGGGCGCGCTCTGTTCGATCAACTAAGAACGAAGTTAGGTCATAGGATCGTTGTCACTTTACAAAACGTCCAAGGCATATCACAAGACATAGGTTTCAGGATATCCGGCGTATACGATGCCGACAGAAACGGGATCGAAAAACAATACATCTTTACTGGAAAACGTGCGTTACAACAGCTACTCGATACAACGTTGATCAGTGAAATCGCGATTCGATTTCAGTCTGAAAAAGACGCACAACAAGCACAAAATTTCATCGTCGCTGCTTTTCCGGACCTCGATGTTGCCACCTGGCAACAACTCAATCCCCTAAGTGCTTTCATGTTCGAAATTGTCGATGTCGTCATCTTCATTTGGTTGTGTATTGTGTTGCTCACACTGGTATTTGGCTTGCTCAATTCTCTGTTGACGGCTGTACTCGAAAGAAAACGTGAGATTGGAATAGTGCGCGCCGTCGGATTACGATCCAGTATGGTTCTTGCTCAGATCATGCTAGAATCTGTGCTCTTAATGGTCCTCGGCATCGTGATCGGATTGTTATTCGCTTTTCTCTTTTTGTTTTGGATACATGAAGGTATCGATTTAAGTATGTTCGCGGCCGGGGTTGAACTCATGAATCTTTCACCAAAAATAGTGCCAGCCTTGCAATTACGTGACGTTGTACTAGTGGTTGGTACCTCGTTATTGTTGGCCGTGTTTGCGAGTCTGTTGCCAGCATACCGATCGGCCCGAATCAACCCTATCGAGGCTATTCGAAGTTAGGATACGTGAAATCCAACTCACATACGCTGATTCGTTTTGATACTGTTTCGAGAGTTTACGGTCGGGACGCTACTTTGGTCCACGCGTTACACCAGGTGTCAGTCGAAATTACATCGGAAGAATTCACTGCCATAGTTGGACCGTCTGGCTGTGGTAAATCTACCATGCTACAACTCATGGGATTACTAGATCAACCGACTGACGGTCAAGTGTATTTCGAAGGTTGCTCAACAACAACTCTGAAATCTCGGCAACTCGCTGACCTTCGTCTCCACAAAATCGGTTTCGTTTTTCAAGACTTTAACCTAATACCAGTGTTGTCTGCAATTGAAAACATTGAATTTCCGCTTCAATTACAAGGAACATCTGGGAAAATTCGCCGAAAGAGAGCCTATGATTTACTCGCAAAATTAGACATCGAAGATATTGCGAATCGAAGACCGTCCGATATGTCTGGTGGTCAACAGCAACGAGTCGCAATTGCACGTGCCCTCGTGAGTGACCCGGTCATTCTTATCGCGGATGAACCGAGTGCTAACCTGGACTCGCAAACCACTCAAGATCTTTGTGATCTCCTGAGGACCGTCAATCAAGATTTTGCCATCACGATAGCCGTCGCATCTCACGATCCACTCGTCATGGAATACGCCCGTAGAAGAATACACCTACTAGACGGACGCATCAATAAGGATGAACAAGTATGAAATACATTCTTCGTATCGGCGCCGTGATTCTCCTCTTTAACTGCTTTCCCAATTATGGTGAAGTTAATTTTCGTTTGAATCTAGGTTCAGAGCTAAGTGTATTGGATTCTGAGCACTATTGGCAATGGGTTTTTCAACGCGATTACTCTTTCACCAATCGTTTCGACATTCGAGTTATGTTTGAAGAAGGATTTGGTAACTGGCGTTGGGATGTTCACGGTATCGTAAGAACGGAGATCGGTGATCGATTTCAAACTAATACGAAACGAACGAGCGTTTCTCAAAGATACTTTGACCTTAGAAGCGAGTTCGATCGAGGTTCTCGACATCAGGCTTTTGCCGAAATTGACCGTTTGAGTTGTACGTATCAGAACTCAACCTGGCGGTTTTCGCTCGGTCGCTTTCCCACAACCTGGGGACGCGGCTTGGTCTTTCACCCCAACGACCTTTACAACAGTTACTCACCACTCTCGGTCGATCGCATGTACAAAGTCAGCAACGACGGAGTTCTATTCGAAAAATTCTTTCAAAATAACTGGGAACTGCATGTACTGTCTATCACTCGCCAGCAAGAATCAAACTCTACTACAAACGCGGTCCGTGTATATGTTCCAGTTGCAAACAACGAATTTGATTTCTTTTACTCAAAACATTTCGAAGATACAGTTAACGGGTTCTCGTTCGCTGTACCGATTCGACAACTTATCTTACGTTTCGACTACGCACGAACATGCTCAGCGGAAAAGCAGTGTTATGTATCAAGCACTTTGAATTTCGATTTTAGTTTTGACCTAAACGGAACCCCTGCATACGCTTTTGCGGAATACTTCTATCAAGATGTGGGTACCAAACATAAGTTCCGACTCACCACGAAATTCTCTGAGATGCTTAACAAACAACTGGACCGAGGGGAAACGCATACAGTTGCTCGTGATTCACTGGCGATGGGAGGAATGGTAAACTGGCATCCACTGTGGAATCAGTCACTTGTAGTGATCGCTAACCTACACGATTCGAGCAAACTTCTGCAAACTCATGTTTCATATAGTCTATCGAATTCAATTAGTGTAGTTTCTGGAATGCGATTTCCGTTCGCAGATGTCCACACTGAATACGGGAAGAAATTGGTTGATCCAACTTTTTCTACTCATGTTGGGGGTGAATCCGTAATATTTTTCGAGATTTACTATTTTCGATAGTTAACCAATCCACTAGAACCAGGAGATTACATGACAAAAATCTTTAGAGCGGCATTAACAATCTTAGTCGTAATTACCTTCGTATATTCGGTACTGATTACTGCGAATGAAGTTTCTTCTTCTCTCGGTGTGGTTTCTAGTCGGTCAGAGTTGGCTTCTCAAGCTGGAATCCAAGCGTTGGAACAAGGTGGAAATGCGATTGATGCAGCAGTTGCTACCGCGTTTACGCTCGCCGTCACTTATCCGGCAGCAGGCAATCTCGGTGGTGGTGGATTCATGGTAGTTTATCTTGCGGATGGTTCGTCTTATGCACTGGATTTTCGCGAGATGGCCCCCGCTGCTGCTACCCGAGACATGTTTCTCGACGAGAATGGTGACTATGACTCGGAACGCGCCTTGCGTAGTCGCATGTCGAGCGGGGTACCCGGTTCGGTCGCTGGCCTTCTGGCCGCACAAGACAAGCTAGGTAAACTTGACCGACAAGCTGTGCTTGCCGAAGCGATACGACTTGCCGAAAATGGCTTTCAACTGCCCGACGACATTGCTAAAAGAATACGAGATCGCCGAGATGTTTGGCTAAGGTCTGAGGGTTCTAAACAGGTTTTTCTGAAACTCGATAACGAAGAGTACTTGGACTACAACGCGAGTGAATTATTCGTCCAAACTGATCTTGCAACGACTCTTAAAAGAATTTCAAAAGAAGGAACAAAGGGGTTTTACGAGGGAGAAACAGCCGATCTAATAGTTGCAGAAATGCAACGCGGTAACGGGTTAATTAGCCACGGCGACCTCAAGCGATACACTTCAGTTTGGCGAGAACCAGTGCATGGAACTTATCGCGATTATCAAATCATCTCTATGCCTCCGCCATCTTCCGGAGGTGTCCTTCTCGTTCAAATGCTAAATATGCTAGAAAGATTCGATGTTGGAGAATTGGGCTTCGGTACCCTTGCAACCATGCACTTGATGAGTGAAGTTGAACGTCGCGCATACGCCGACCGCGCCACTCATCTAGGTGATTCTGACTTTTATCCGGTCCCTATTGACGAACTTATCGACAAAAAATACGCGTCTAAACGAATGGGAAATTTTACCCCGGACAAAGCATCGAAATCAGCAACTATCGAAGCGGGCACAGTTAGCGTCGAGAGTCTAGAAACTACACATTTGTCGGTAATCGATCACGAAGGTAATGCAGTTGCCTTGACTACAACCCTCAACTCGGGCTATGGCAATGGTTATGTAGTTGAAGGTGCTGGATTTTTACTTAACAATGAGATGGACGACTTTTCGGCTAAACCCGGTGAACCCAATCAATTTGGTTTGGTAGGGGCAGAAGCAAATGCAATTGTGCCGCGGAAACGAATGCTCAGTTCCATGACCCCCACGATTGTCGTCAATAAGGAAGAGGACTACCTATTAGTAACCGGTTCGCCTGGCGGTTCCACCATCATAACAACTGTACTACAGGTTGTTGTTAACAGTATCGATCACAAAATGACGTTATATGACGCAGTCGCCTCGCCGAGATTTCACCACCAATGGTTATCAGATCGCATCACTTTAGAACTGCAAGGTTTTGATCCGGAAATCATTGACGACCTACGTTCGCTTGGTCATGAAACGGTAAATCGTACCACCATAGGAGACGCAAACTCTGCCCAGAAAATTGGCAACATGATCATTGGTGTAAGTGACCCACGTAATGAGGGTCGCGCCGTAGGTCTCGAGAATACTCAAAATTCTCAGTGATTCTTCTTAGTGCCTGTTTTCAATCAAATTTACCCTACTCTTAAAATATTCGAATCTGACGGAACCGATCAAACTTGGTATTTCGGTTTTTTATCAGTTCATACTGGATACCCCTCGACTACACTGAATTATGAGCGAAAATTCCTTTAATTCTCGTACCAAACTCTCTGTAAACGATCGCGAGTACGTTTACTTCGATTTGCACACTGCTTGCCAAGAAGTCAACGGAGATTTGTTCAGGTTACCTATGTGCCACCGAATCTTACTGGAGAATTTATTACGTCACGAGGATAACCTGACTGTTGTCGCAGACGATATTCAATATCTTGCTGGCAATAGTAGCGACTCATGCAACGACCGTGAATTATTTTTCCGACCGGCTAGAGTTTTGATGCAAGATTTCACTGGAGTTCCGGCAATTGCCGACCTCGCTGCGATGCGCGATGCCGTCTTAGAAAAAGGTCTAGATCCCACAATTATCAATCCTCAAGTACCGGTGGATCTAGTCATCGATCATTCGGTAATGGTCGATCGTTTCGGCTCTGCTGAGGCGTTTGACGCCAATGTTGAACGAGAAATCCAACGTAATGAAGAGCGTTATCGCTTTCTTCGTTGGGGACAAAACGCCTTTTCCAATTTTCGGGTAGTTCCACCAGGTACGGGAATATGTCACCAAGTTAATCTGGAATATCTGGCCCGCGTTGTTTGGGCTACTGACGTCGAGAATTCCGTATCTGTATTCCCGGATACTTTAGTTGGTACCGACAGTCACACCACAATGATTAATGGACTAGGTGTATTAGGATGGGGTGTCGGTGGTATCGAAGCTGAGGCAGCAATGCTAGGTCAATCAATTTCGATGTTATTACCACGAGTTGTCGGCATGAAAATCACAGGAGAACTCCGTGAAGGTGTGACAGCGACGGATGTGGTATTACGAGTCGTTGAAGTGCTTCGCGCCACTGGTGTGGTTGGTGCTTTCGTCGAGTTTTTCGGTTCGGGCTTAGACCAGCTCGCGCTCGCTGATCGAGCGACGATTGCGAACATGGCACCAGAGTATGGTGCCACCTGCGGGTATTTTCCAGTCGACAAAGAGACATTGTCTTACTTGAAACTAACCGCGCGTCCGCGGGAGTTGATAAATTTGGTTGAAAGTTACACCAAGCAACAGGGTTTATGGCGAGATGATTCTTCAGTACCAGAATATACTTCAATTATCGAACTAAAGCTTGGTTCGATTGAGCCTTCTGTCGCTGGTCCAAAACGACCACAAGACCGGGTCCCCGTAGATCGACTAAAGTCAGCATTTGAACTGACTGCAATGACGAACGGAGCATCGAATTCCTCTGAGCATAAATGGACCGAAATCGATGGTCAGAGATTTCAGCTCGATCACGGTGATACAGTAATCGCCGCTATTACTTCCTGTACTAACACTTCGAATCCTTCAGTTATGCTTGCAGCAGGCTTAGTCGCACAAAAGGCCTTAAAACGCGGCGTAACCGTCAAGCCATGGGTTAAAACTTCGCTTGCTCCAGGCTCAAAAGTCGTAACTGAATACCTAAAAAAGACAGGCTTGCAAGAATCGCTCGACGAAATCGGGTTCAATTTGGTTGGATACGGTTGCACGACCTGTATTGGTAATTCGGGACCGCTCTCGGCGCCAATATCAGCTGCAATCAAAGCTGATAACCTTGTAGTTTCGTCTGTATTATCGGGTAATCGGAATTTTGAAGGCCGAGTGCATCAAGAAGTCCGTGCAAATTGGCTAGCTTCACCTCCACTAGTTGTCGCTTATGCGCTTGCTGGTACCACACGTATAAACTTGGATCAAGAACCACTTGGTCAAGACAAAACTGGTAACCCGGTCTATTTGAGAGAAATCTGGCCCTCTAATGCGGAAATTCGCGAGCTTGTGAACCAAGTTTCATCGGATATGTTCATAGAACAGTACGCAGATATATTTTCGGGACCACCAGCGTGGCAATCGTTCAACGTAACAGATCAACCAAACTATCATTGGGATAGGTCTACCTACATCAAGCAACCGCCATTTTTCAAACGGGACTCGAATACACCACAATCACTCAACATTGAGTCGGCCCGAGCACTAGTTATGTTGGGTGACTCAGTAACGACTGATCACATTTCTCCAGCGGGGGCGATCCAACCGGATTCGCCAGCCGGAAAATATCTGCAGGATAACGGTGTTTCCATCGCAGAATTTAACTCTTATGGATCTAGACGAGGTAACCATGAAGTTATGATGCGCGGGACCTTCGCCAATGTGAGAATCAAAAACGAAATTGTTGCTGGACAAGAAGGTGGTTTCACCAAGTGTTTTTCTGACGAAAAACACACCACAATTTATGATGCGGCGATCCGATACCAACAAGATTCCGAAAACTTGATCATTATCGCCGGTAAAGAATACGGTGCTGGTTCTAGTCGGGACTGGGCAGCAAAAGGTACATTACTCTTAGGAATCAAAGCAGTCATTACTGAAAGTTTCGAACGAATTCATCGATCGAATCTAATCGGTATGGGTGTACTTCCGTTGCAATTTCTGGATAGTCAATCAAGAAAAACGTTACGCTTGCAAGGGAACGAACGATTCAGCATACGATTCTTAGCAAACGAATCGACACTAAAGCCCAGACAGAAATTAGGATTACACATTTTGGCGCTTGATGGTTCAGAAAATTCGATAGAGTTACAAAGTCGAATCGATACCGAGATTGAACTTAAATATTTCCAGAGTAGTGGTATTTTAAATTTCGTACTGACGCAGTTAGTCAATCAACATACCTCTGAAGTGAAGACTTGACAATGTCTTACGAACATCAAGGAGAAATTCAACCCACCGACGAAAAACTTTACAAGATTCGTCACAGTTTAGCGCATGTTCTAGCCCAAGCCGTACTCGATTTTCGAGAGGGTTCGACGTTGGGTTTTGGCCCTCCAATAAGGCATGGTTTCTATTACGATTTTGCACTATCGTCCCCAATAAATGAAGAGGATTTCCCCGAAATCGAACGACGGATGAAAAAGATTCTGAAGAGTGGTCAACGATTTTACCGTGAAGATCTAGCAAAGAATGATGCCTTGGCAAGGCTCGAAGAAATGGGGGAACCTTATAAGAAAGAGTACGCGATCGAACTGTGTGAAAAATTTAACCTAGACACCTTGACCTTTTTTCGAAACGGACCATTTGTCGACATGTGTGAAGGACCACACGTGGATACGACACGAGATATTCCGCGTGACGCGTTCAAACTCCGAAGCGTAGCTGGTGCATACTGGCGTGGAGATTCGGACAATCAAATGCTCACACGAATTTATGCCTGGGCATTCCTTACGAAAGGCGAACTAGATGAACATGTAGATGCTTACCTTAAAGCACAAGAGAGGGATCATAAAAAACTCGGTCGACAGCTAGGAATATTTGCGATTGATAACGAAATCGGTCGCGGGTTACCCCTTTGGTTACCCCACGGTACCGTGATCCGCGACGAACTAGAAAAACTCGCGTGCGAGCTAGAGTTTAAAGCTGGATACAAACGAGTTTCGACGCCACATATTGCAAAACGGTCGCTGTTTTATCGTACCGGACATTTACCGTACTACGCTGACGACATGTACCCACCGATGGAATTGATAGAACACACAGATAGTGGCGAAGAAGTCAAAGAAGCGTACGTACTGAAACCCATGAACTGCCCGCACCACCATAAGATTTTTGCAGCTGAACCAAGAAGCTATCGAGACTTACCGCTCCGATTAGCTGAATACGGACATGTATATCGATTTGAAGAGTCTGGCGCGGTAAGTGGGTTGCTGAGAGTACGAGGGATGTGTATGAACGATGCCCACATTTACTGCACCGAAGACCAAATCAAATCCGAATTTCTTAGTGTAATTCAACTGTATGCAGAAGCATATGGAATCTTGGGGTTGGATCAGTACTACCTGAGATTGTCGAAATGTGATCCCGACGATCCAAAACGAGCGCAAAAATACGTCGATAACCCCGTAGCGTGGCAAACCTCCGAAACGTTGTTAGAAGAACTACTGATTGAGAATGACATCGAGTTTGTAACTGGCATAGGTGAAGCCGCGTTTTATGGTCCAAAAATCGACGTTCAATTTAGAACGATAACAGGACGTGACGAGAGTGTGAGTACGGTACAACTAGATTTTGCGGTTCCAGCTCGACTAGAGTTGGCTTATGTCGGAAGAGATGGCGAACTACACACACCTTACTGCATACACCGTGCACCACTATCTACCCACGAGCGCATGGTGGCGTATTTGATTGAACATTATGGTGGTGCGTTTCCGACGTGGTTGGCGCCGGTACAGGTTTTGGTTGTAACCGTTTCAGAGAAATTTCATCAATATGGAGAGCAACTTGTTGCCGAACTTCGATCACGTTTTATTCGTGCTGAACTTGCACCGGAATCCGATACGGTTTCCAAGAAAATTCGCGAAGGGACTATTCGGAAGATCCCCAACATGTTAGTGTTAGGTGAACGTGAACAAGAAGACCAAACGGTAACTCTTCGACGATATGGCGTCGGAGAACAGACTGTTCTCCCTAAGAATCAATTCATCGAGCACATTGAAAAAACTATCAGTGCTCGTGCTCCAGAATTTTTGATAAATTAGGTTCGCACATTTAGGTTTGACTAACTAGCACTCGTTGTCGGCGTAACAAAAATCAGTTGGTAGTGTAGAATTTACCTAATCGTCTTGAGAATCAATCAGAAACGAGGAACAGACATTGAAAGATACAGTTGATCAACGAACAAAACACCTGACACTGGAGTTTTGGATATCTTGGGGGGTCGCGTTTGCGTTAGTCTTAAACATCCTTGATCCGTGGGAAACTTTGCTGGGTCGCTTGCTATTCAGTTTGTATATCGTAGGCGCAACGGTTGTCATCGGATTGCTTTTTACTACACTGAAGAAACGTCTCGATCAACGCAAGGTACTGCGCGAAACAACTTAACCAAAAATTTGTTTCAACTATACCAAAAAAATAGTCCCAATTCTCGCTAACGATGGCTTTCCACTGGAAAGTCATCCCGTGAGTCCCCTGCTCACTCATTTCGTTAAAGCAAACCACAATACGACAATAATAGGCAACTTCTAATACATCTTGCCCGCCCCGACCAGGAAGCCTCAAATGTCTTTCATACCACTTAAATTCCATTCTTACACCGACGACACAATGGTTCAACGGTCTCGTGAGTTTCTTGAGTTAATGTCTCTCCGACGCACTGTTCGCGACTATGCATCAAAGCCAATCCCTAATGGTGTGATCGAAAACGCGTTAAGTGCTGCGACAACTGCCCCGAGCGGAGCAAATATGCAACCGTGGCGATTTGTAGTCGTACGTGATCCCAAAACAAAGCAGAAGATTCGTCTTGGAGCAGAAGAGGAAGAACGTGAGTTTTATGCACACCGAGCGACTCCAGAGTGGTTAGAAGCGCTAGCACCCTTGGGGACCGACGACAACAAACCATTCCTGACTGAGGCCCCTGTGCTTATTGCAATATTTTTAGAACGATATCGAGTCGATGCAACCGGTAAACGCATCAAACTCTACTACATGCCAGAATCTGTAGGTATCGCATGTGGGTTTTTGATTACGGCACTACATAATGCAGGGTTGGCAACTCTCACTCATACACCCAGTCCGATGGGTTTCTTGAACAAGATTCTCGATCGACCGGCGCACGAGAAACCGTATCTCTTACTAGTGGCTGGATATCCAAAAGAGAATGCCCAAGTACCTGATATTAAAAGATTACCCTACTCAACCACCGTGATCCACTGGAAGAAAACCCCCGATCCCGAATCATAAACTTGAAGTTTCTTCTACTCCTGTTGTACTTTCCAATTCCAAGAGATCGGATACGACATGGGCAGTTTCAATAAGAATACCATCGGGTTCGTCTTCGATTTCCTTTCTTAAGTTGTCCAGCGCATCCCACAAATCTTCAAGATTTTCTACGGGTTCTTTCCCTTTTGCCGTGAGTCTCGCGTTTTCTATAGAAAGCCGGTGTGCGTCTCGCTGATCTTTCTCTGCGCGTCGCTTTTCTTCATTTAACGAAAATTCTTTCCGACGCCGGTCTTCTTTAATTCGATCCTCCACTGCCCGATAGTAGATAAAGTCTGGATTATCGTCCGTCCTAAGCTGATGCCGCTCAATCAATTTTGGAATCAGTGGAGAGATGTCTGCTACCGGAAAATATTCCGGACCGTCGATGAGGTCATAAGCTAAAGCATCTTCTAAACTACTCTCGCCGATTTGAGTTTCGTCAAAAAGATTCGGAAATGTGATATCCGGTACCACACCTTTGTGTTGGGTACTTTGACCCGAAACTCGATAAAACTTTGATTGAGTTACTTTTAATTGGCCATGCGGTTGTAACCCCAGAAGTTGTTGCACTGTACCTTTCCCAAAAGATCGATTACCAACGATGACACCTCTGCCATAGTCTTGAATCGCGCCTGCAAATATTTCTGATGCTGAAGCTGAGCGCCGATCAACAACCACCGCGAGTGGACCATCCCACTCAACACCTCGTTCCTGATCATGCAATATATCCGTGCGACGTTGCGAACTTTTGACCAAAACAGTCGGACCGGTATCGATAAAGAGACCAGTAAGTTTTTGCGCTTCAACTAACGAACCACCTCCGTTGCCACGAAGATCAATGATGAGTCCGTCCATTCCTTCTTCTTTGAGCTCCTGAATCAATTGACGTACGTCCCGAGTCGCACTTCTGTAGTCTCGTTCTCCACGTTGTTGCGCCGCGAAATCGATATACATAGACGGTAGATCAATCACACCAACATGCCTAGTAACCTGCTCACCGGTTGGTGTATCTGTTGCCATAGTGATAAGTTTCTTCTGGGCAGCAGATTCGTGTAGGGGAACTTCATCGCGTACAATGGCGACTACCCGGAGTTTGTCGTCTTCGTCAAGTAATTCAAGATAAACCGTAGCACCCTTAGGGCCTCTAATCATGTCAACGACGTCGTCAAGACGCCAACCAATCACATCAATTAGTGGACCATCTTCTTGTTGTCCAACCCCCACAATTCGATCTTTTTCAAACACTCCCCTGTGGCGCTGTGCGGGTCCACCTTCGATTAAATTCTCTATTACGACATAGTCATCGTCGATGCGTAGCATTGCGCCTATACCTTGCAACGACAAGCTCATATTAATCTCAAAGTTTTCTTGGACTCTCGGCGCTAAATATGTCGTATGTGGATCAAACGTCTTTGTATAAGCATTGATGTATGTCGAAAATGCGTCTTCGGCATTCGTTTGCACACGTCGGCGTTCTAATTGCGTGTATCGTTTCTCTAATGTCTCCATCAATTCTTCTTCATCGGACTCACTCAATTTCAGTCGAATGATCGAGTCGACAAGAATTTTTTCCCATAATTCATCAGCGGCTTCTGCATCAACTAACCATTCAGCTCCTTCACTCCGATCACGGATCACACCATTCGTCGTTAGATCGAAAGATTCAAGTCCTCTAGATAACCGCTTGAGTACCCAACCGTATCGTTCGTATCGTCGCTTACGTGTTAAATTGAATAATTCAAACCCCACATTTAAATCACCCTTTTTTAGAAAGTCGTCAAACGACTCTCGATACTGCTCATAGTGTTCGATATCTGAACTCAACAAAAATAATCGACTAGGATCCAACTCATCTAGATATCGTTCAAATACTTGTGATGAAATTTCGTCATCTAATCTCATCCTCTTCGTGACGTGGTGGTAGCGAACTGCGTCGACAACTTGTTTCGAAATTCGCGAGTGTACGTCTAAAGGTTTAAGTTCCTCGAGTTCTGAGGTCGGTGATTCAACCCCGTATACACAATAGCCAATAGTGACGAAAAGCAGAATAAAAATAGATTGAAATAATCGGTTACTCATTAGTTATCCTAAGTTAGTCTGGAGTTTGGGTGTTAACCTTTGTAAATTTTATAGTAACAAGGGGATAATTCGTACACAACATCAATGTTTATCGATGTTTGTGAGTTTCTTCAGATTAAATGATGAGTACGTGAGTTGAAAAAGTTACAACAAGTATGTGAAGAAACGCCGGAACCTAGGTCTCAGCGGAATCCCATCGTGCCCTTTGAAATCGATCGAAAATGCAATCGTATGCGCCCGTCCAATGATTCGATCTCGTTCTATAAGACCAATTCTTCGGGAATCTCGACTATTATCTCGGTTATCTCCCATGATAAAGTACTCGTCGGTACCAAGCGTAATAGGTCCGAAACTGGAATCTCTTGAAGTATGTCGTGGAATCCATTTCACGATCCGAACTTCGTCAAAAATCGTCTCCCAAAAGTAAAGGTCATTTCCTGGCGGTGGTAAATTTAACGACCGAACCTCGTCTTCCGTTACTTGAACGTATGTTGCCTCGGTGGCGTTGATGATCAATCGATTCTGACGCAACTCAACTGTATCTCCCGGTACCCCAATCACTCGTTTGATTAATAGTTGATTTTGGTCTTCTTCTGGACTATCGACTGTTACAATATCGCCACGATTGGGGTCACTCCAACGGAATATACGCTTGAAACTGAAAGGCCACCGGATATCGTAGGCAATTTTGTCGACGACGACTCGATCGCCACCGATAATTCCCGGGTTCATACTTCCCGTCGGCACATGATTCCAATCGGCAAAAACCGAGCGAAATATCAGCATTAGAACGATAAAAATGAGAAGACTTCGCCAACCGACCCAGATATTTTTAAGACGAGTTTTCCAATTTCGATTTGGACTTTGAGTAGGGCGCTTATTCATTTTGACTGATTTCTGAATTGCAAATCAACGGAATTCGGTGTTAACACTCAACTTTTGGGGTGTTTTGATTCAAACTGCGCGATTTGACTTGTTGAAGCTGGTGTTTGAAATCGTTCTTTCCATTCTTCGTAAGGCATGCCATATACAATTTCTCTTGCCGCTTCGTAGTCAATCTGTTTGCCGATTTCCGCTGCGGCTGCTACGTACCACTTGGATAAACAATTCCGGCAGAATCCGGCTAAATTCATCAGGTCAATATTCTGGACATCTTTCCGTGCATCGAAATGCTGTAGCAATTTTCGAAAAACTTGAGATTCAATGCGTATTGTTGTTGAAATTGATTCGTTTGACACAATTCTATTAACACCTCCACAGGCTGTTCTACGGTAGTATGAATTCTAATTTATAAATTCTTGCTGCTCACCAACATAAACTTTCTTAATGGACTTTCTATTCAGCTATGAACTCTGGGCGGCATTAGTCACGCTCACGACTCTTGAGATCATTCTCATCTCCGTACTCACCAATAAATTACCACCTAAACAACGCGTCAGAGCGTGTATTGTGGGTCTCAGTGTGGCGATGTTAGCAAGGATCATGTTATTGTTCTCGATCATTTGGTTAATGCAACTTACGGACATCCTATTTACGATCGCAGAGCGTGCATTTTCACGAAAAGATTGATTTTGATGGCTGGAGGTCTATTTCTAATTTTCAAAGCATCCCGTGAAATACATAACTCTTTGGAAAGATCGACGAAGTTCTCCCTCCAAAGTCAAGTATGAAAGCTACCTTGCGGTAATTTTGCAGATTGGATTCATCGACATGGTGTTTACTTTCGCTTCAGTTCTTACGGCGATTGGACTGTTCGACATCATTGGTGTAATGGTAACTGCTATCGTCATCGCTATTTTGGTCATAATGCTAGCAGCGGGTCCGATTACTCGGTCTAGGAAGAAGCATCCATGGGTCGGTTGTCTCGCAAAAACACTAAACAATCTTTCGTCGATCGATCTGGCGAGAAGTAGTACCCGTCGGCATTAAATGCTTTGATTCCACTGATGGTTTCGCTACGGTTCATGACAATGTGACGAGCGAGTAAACCGCGTGCTTTTTTTCCAAAGTAACTCATGAAACGGTAGTCATCTTGGTACCGGTCCAGGAACGTACACTTAATCACTCGATAGTTCAGAAGTTGCTCAACAGAAGGACTAAAATATTCACTTGAAGCTAGGTTGACAACAATCGGCTTACGATGCACGGATAGTTCCGAATTTAAAGTGTCAGCAATCGTGGTACTCCAATATTCGTATAACGACTTTTCGTCGGCTATACGCAAGGACGTCCCCATTTCAAGTCTATAGGGATGAATCAAATCCATTGGTCTTAAAATACCATAAAGTCCAGACAAAATTCGCAAGCGACGTTGGGCCGACGTGAAATCACGTTCATTAAAAGCTTCTGGATTCAAACCTAAATACACATCGCCGCGAAAAGAAAGTATCGCTGGACGTGCGTTTTTCAGACTCAAAGTCCAATTTTGGTATCTTTCCACATTAAGAGTCCCAAGCTTTTGATTCACGTTCATTTTCTCTGCAATAGTGTCAGCATCGAGTGTTTGCAGATTGGCTATGAGCTTTGCAGCACGTTCGAGAAATAGGGGTTCAGACTTCTTACGAGTTGGTAGTGGAGATTTGAAGTCAAGGGTTTTCGAAGGAGAGAGAACTGTTAGCATAAGTTAGGATTTGTTATTATTTACGTATTCGGTGTGTGTTATACACTATTAAATCTTGAGAATTGCACCTTGTGACACCGCACGGAGTGAAGGAATATTATCCCAAAATCGCACTCGACGAGGACCAAATTTCAAGAATTAGACATTTAAAGGTATCAAGGAAGATCAATTTCGTCCCTTCGTTCACGATGAATTTTAGGGACTAGCTCTCATGGAAACCCGAGGTAAATCATGGGTGGGACGCGTACGAAGTCGAAACGAGGATGTGTACAGTGTCCGACCGGAATTTAGATTTTTAGCGGTTGCCGATGGTATGGGTGGAACTTCAGCCGGTCATATAGCGTCACGGATCACCATTGATGAAGTCTCAGAAAGTCTATATGAAATCAGTAAGGCTAGACCAATCGAAGCTAATGATTTGGTCGAGGCTGTTGTTAAAGCGAATCAAACCGTTTACGAACGCGGTCAAATGTATACCGACTTTGCTGGTATGGGTACAACTATTGTCTCGGCATTTATCAATGGTAGTAAAGGAATTTTTTGTCATGTCGGCGATTCTCGAGCATATTTGTTTCGCAAGAAGGAATTAACTAGGATTACAATAGACCATTCGGTAGTTCAAGAACTCGTCGACAGTGGAGAAATGACAATGGAACAAGCGCAGCGAGCACCCAACAAAAATCTCATCACTCGGTCGATTGGTCCGAAACCAGAAGTACAACCAGAAATAACGCTGCAGGAATTACACGACGGTGATGTACTTATGCTGTGTAGTGATGGTGTATCGGATTTTGTACCGGACGACGAGATACGTGAGGTAATGGATGCACATTCTCATAATTTACGGTTTTTAGCGTCTATGTTGATTGAAACCGCCGATAAACACGGAAGTACTGATAACATCACAACCGTTGTCGCGAAAGTATGAATCGCGCCGAGAGTTGTACGGAATTACCAAAAGAACGTGAACATCCAGGCTATTCTTGAAGAAAAACTGTCGACCCTTAAACCGACATATCTAGAGGTGATCAATGAGAGTGGGAATCACAACGTACCAGCAGGTTCACAATCTCACTTTAAAGTTGTGGTCGTTTGCCCCGACTTCGCCAACCTGCGACCCGTACAACGCCACCGTCGCGTTTATGAGTTGTGCGCAGATGAACTTGACGGTCCAATCCATGCACTCTCGCTGCATCTGTATTCGATTGAAGAGTGGTCTGCACAAGGTCAAACCGCGGTTAAATCTCCACCTTGTCGCGGTGGTTCAAAATTCAAACGTGAGGATTGAGCAGAATCTGTGTTCGTAGGTTCGTTCTATCAGTTTATACCCCTGGTTGAGCTAAGTCGGTTACAAAACGACATTCAACAAATATTGCAAGCTCAGGATGTAGTCGGTACGCTACTCATAGCACGGGAAGGAATTAACGCTTCCGTAGCACATACTGACAAAGACTGTCTGATTAATGTGATTGAAAACATAACGGAGTTGCATGGTCGGTTTAAATTTAAACCGATTTTTTCAACTGCTCAAAATGAAATCGTTTTTGACACATTACAAGTAAACATCCGTACTAGAATTGTCGCTTCGGCGCAAGAATATGACTTTTCGGTACCAATATCACCGCGAGTTAGTGCCTCACAATGGAATAGATTATTGGATGACGAAAAAGTGTTAGTTCTTGACATTAGAAATCACTATGAGTCGCGTATCGGAAAATTTACTAACGCACAAACTCTCGATACTCAGACTTTCGCAGAAATCCCAGAACAGCTATTGAACGACCTCAATGTTGATAAGGAAAAAACAATTGCGACGTACTGTACCGGAGGTATTAGATGTGAAAAGGTTAATCAAATTTTGACCGCAAACGGCTTTCGAAATGTATTTCAACTCGACCGAGGTATTCTGGGTTATTTTGACTCAACGGAAAATTCCACTCAATGGCAAGGAGAATGTTTTGTGTTTGATAAACGTGTTTCTGTTACTCCTCAGTTGACCCAAGGCACGGCAACTTTGTGCTTAGCCTGTCGCGCGCCTCTAATACCTAAGGATCTAAATACGGATTGTTTCGAGTATGGGATTAGCTGCCCGTATTGTGTCAACGAATTGACTGTCGAGAGAAGAAGTGCCTTGGAAGAGCGGTTGTTTCAATTGCAACTAGCTGAGGAACGAGCAGCTGTTGTATTCGGAAACCAATAGGAAAATTCATGACGCAACCTGCCGCTGTTCCAGATTTACAACCTACATTTCACTCGAGTCGTCCTCCACAGACTAAAAAGCAAACCAATGAATTGAACAAAATTGCCAAAAAGCTTCGTCGCTTAGTCGGTCAAGCAATACAAGATTACTCGATGATACGAGACCAAGATCGAGTAATGGTATGTTTATCTGGTGGCAAAGATTCCTATACGCTCCTTGATGTCCTGCTCTCGTTGCAGCGGAATGCGCCCGTATCATTTTCAATTGTAGCAGTTAATCTAAACCAAAAACAACCTGATTTTCCGATAGAAGTTCTACCTCAATATTTGGCCAAACTGGGCGTTGAGTACGAAATTGTTGAAGAAGATACCTATTCCATCACGACGACGATAACACCCGAAGGTAAAACCTTCTGTCCTATTTGTTCGCGCTTACGTCGCGGTATTTTGTACAAGACCGCGGCACGACTAAAAGCTACAAAAATCGCGTTGGGGCATCACCTCGACGACGACGTCGAAACATTATTTTTGAATATGTTTTTCGGTGGTACACTCAAAGCTATGCCGCCGAACCTAGTCTCAGACGACCGGTCACAACAGGTTATTCGACCACTTTACTATGTTCGTGAGAAGTTGATTCAGCGTTATTCGAATATGGTCGATCATCCGATTATTCCTTGTAATTTATGCGGCTCACAAGAAAATTCGCAGCGGTTAGTAATCAAAGAATTACTTGCTGATTGGGATCGGCGATTTCCTAACCGAGTCGAAAGTGTGGCACGTTCAATCCGAAACATTCGACTGTCGCACCTCGGCGATCCAAATTTGTTTGCTTTTCAAAATTTGTGTACTCAAGCCAGACTCCACAATGTCAGAGAAGAATACAGACACTCCCCCTAACAATCTAATAATTCCATACACGAGCTTGTCTGATCTTGCGTTAACTGGGATTATTGATGAGTATATTTCCCGAGACAGTTCGTTTCAAGACGGAACCCTCCAAGTTAAAAGAGAACGGGTACTACAAGGACTAAAAAACAACGATCTTTTGATTACCTACTCCGTTCGCGAGCAATCAACGAACATCAGAACACGTTTAGAGATGAGTGAACATCTATAAATATGTTGACTTAAGATGAGTACTTTGCTCTTAAACGCGCGAAATATCTCATGGAGAATCAGTGGGCGTACACTCTTTTCTGGAATCGATTTCAGCGTTCGCACAGGAGAAGCGTTAGAACTTCGAGGACCTAACGGAAGCGGTAAATCGACACTATTGAGATTACTTGCAAAATTTCAACAACCACACGAAGGGATCGTGCAACTAAATACTCGTCGTGTCGGTTTTTTAGGACATAAATCCGGTCTATCTGGCTTACTGTCGGTGTTCGAGAATATCAAATGGTATTGTACTCTCGCGAAAGTTCACTACACCGATACTGAACTTGAAGATCGGTTGCACCTGTTTGAATTGACTCACGAAAAACAGACACTTGTACAAGAATTGTCTACTGGTCAAGTTAGAAGATGTGCCCTGTTGTGTCTTAGCCTTGCACAATACAATCTCTGGCTACTAGATGAACCAACAGCAGCATTAGATAGTCGGGGGATTTCGTTAACGCAAAGTCTGATCGAGCAACATAGAAAAAACGCGGGTGCAGTAGTTATGGCGACTCACTCGACAGACCCAATACCTGAAGCAACTACAGTCGAACTCAACGTCACGTGAACTTATACTTAGGACTTATACAACGAGAATTGCTAATCGGTGTTCGTTCTGGTTCGGAAGCGCTTGTGCCATTAGCATTTTTCGCCTTGGTCATATTTGTGTTTGCACTGACATTCGGTACCGAGAAAGAACTCCTTGCTCGTTGTACGATTCCCATCCTCTGGATCACCGCGCTATTTGCCAACACGTTGAGTTTGGATAACCTGTTTAAACGCGATCACGACGATGGCACCCTAGCGCTTACATTGCTCAGCTTCCGTCCGTCAATACCGATAATCGTGGTAAAACTTGTAATCCACTGGACAATAACGGCATTACCTATTTGTTTATTCGCCCCTTTAATTGGAAAGATGTTTGGATTGTCGTGGGAAGCTGCAGTACTTGTTGGTGGAACACTTGGAATCGGAACCTTGTCAATGACTCTCATTGGTGCGTTAGTTGCAGCGTTACTGATAGGCGTCGAGAGAGGTGGTCAAGTTCTACTTCTAATCGTCGTGCCGATTTACCTTCCTGTGTTGCTACTAGGAATTGGAATCTCAACGTTGCACGCGCAGGGAATGACTTACAGTTCTCCACTTCTAGGTAGTCTAGCTATCCTATCTGCTGGGATCACTTGCGTACCATTAGCCTTAAAACCACTGTTAAAAACCGCCCAAGATTCCTGATGCGATTCGTACCAACATTTCTGCGACGATTAAGCACACCGCAACACTTTTTCCACGATACACAGTTTTGGGCAGTCGTACTGTGCGCACTAGGGTTGCTCGGATTATGTGTAGGTTCAGTGTGGGGGTTGTGTTTTGTTCCACCCGAACGGTATCAAGGCGATAGTTTTCGTATCTTGTTTGTCCATGCACCGTCTGCCCATATCGCACAGATGATTTATCTAGCAATCGCTGTCGCTGGTTTTGTGCAGTTAGTGTGGAAACTCAAACTCGCAGACACTTTCATCCGTGCCGCGGCGCCAATTGGTTGTACCTTGACATTATTCGCGTTGATTTCAGGAATGCTCTGGGGTATGCCTACTTGGGGGACTGCTTGGGTATGGGATGCACGCACTACTTCAATGTTGGTTTTGTTTTTTCTATACTTCGGCTTAATCGTAATCCGTCAAGTGTTTACTAATCCTGAACGGGCCGCGAAAGCAATAAGTGTCATTGCTATTGTCGGCGCGATTAACATTCCTATCATTAAATTTTCCGTCGAATGGTTCAAGACGCTTCATCAACCCGCTAGTCTTGCTATCGGTAAACCGAGTGCGATTGCCACGGTGTTCTTAATACCACTGTTGATTAATTTCGTAGCGATTTCCGTTTTTTCGGCGGGAGTGATTCTGGCTAGTATGCGCAGTTATGTGTTGATTGACGCGGTTCGTACCACTTGGGTTCGAGAACAATTAAACAAAAATAAGCGGCGGTAGAAATTGAAAGAATTATTACTTATGAATGGACATGGTGTCTATGTTTGGACGACCTATGCGATATTTTCAATTCTCGTGATAGCACTAACGCTTCGTCCTTTCCTTTTACGGTCGCGATTACGTAAAAAAATCTTGCAACATGAAGACTCTGAATGAACGAACAACGACAGATTAGGTTTTGGGTTATCGTGTTTGTGCTTTGTGGCAGTTCAATTACCGTACTGCTCGCCGTATTTGCCATTCAAGACTATATCGATCACTTCTATTTACCTGACGAAGTAGTTCAAGGTTTAGCACCATACGACCGAACCATTCGAGCCGGTGGCTTTGTTGTTTTAAACAGTATCAAACATAGTGAGGATGAACTCAGTGTGGAATTTCAACTCACCGATATGAAGGATTCCACCTTTTTGGTCAGATACACTGGACTGTTACCTTCGTTGTTCCGTGAGGGGCAAGGTACGACTGTCAAGGGTAAATTAGGAGTCGATGGAGTCTTTCGGGCTCGAGAAGTTAATGCCAAACATGATGAGAACTATGTACCACCCGAACTAAAAACACTGACTGAATGACATGATTCCCGAACTCGGACACCTATTAGCAATTTTTGGTTGGACCGCGGCGTTAGGTGTACTCGTTTCAGGTTTTTGGGGTGGATACCGACATAGTGAGGCCTGGGTTGCGCTGTCGATTCGACTTGCTAAACTCCAGTTTGTCGTATTAGCAAGTTCTTTTGTTCTTTTGATTGTGTCGTTTTTGCACGACGACTTTTCGGTACTGTATGTCGCCAACAACTCGAATCAATTGTTGCCTTGGTACTACAAGATAAGTGCTGTATGGGGAGCCCATGAAGGTTCATTTTTACTTTGGACCTTAGTTGCTGCAACTTGGACTCATTTGGTTGCGAATCGAGCCCAGCATATTCCACTAGATATTCATGGTTATGTGCTCGGGTCGTTAGGTTTTATAAACTTTCTTTTCTTAGCATTTTTAATCACTGCTAGTAATCCCTTTGAACGTTTAGTTCCTAACACCCCAATCAACGGGGTCGATCTCAATCCACTCTTGCAAGACTTTGCACTCATCATTCATCCCCCTATGCTGTACATCGGATACGTTGGTTTTGCCGTCGCGTTCAGCTTTGGAGTTGCTGGTTTGCTCACTGGGAAATTAGATTCGGCTTGGGCACGTTGGTTACGACCTTGGGTTAACTACGCGTGGGCATTTCTGACCGTCGGTATCGCTTTAGGCAGTTGGTGGGCGTATTATGAACTCGGTTGGGGTGGTTGGTGGTTCTGGGATCCAGTAGAAAATGCTTCGCTATTGCCCTGGCTAGCTGGCGCCGCTTTGATTCATTCACTTGCTGCGACGGAGAAACGCGGGGCTTATAAAAACTGGACAGTGCTGCTCGCGATATTGACGTTCTCGCTTAGTCTTGTCGGTGCGTTCTTGGTTCGCAGCGGTATCCTAACCAGTGTTCATGCATTTGCCGTCGATGCGCAGCGCGGCTTAGTCCTCCTAGGAATACTAACGGTCGTGAGTGGTGCTGGGTTGATTTTGTTTGCACTACGGGCGTCGACGCTTCGAAGTCGTTTGGAATATTGGGGGATTTCTCGAGAATTGCTGTTGTTGATCAACAATGTACTATTAACGATCACCGTTGCAACAGTGTTACTTGGTACGCTGTACCCGATAGGATATGAATGGTTTACCGATGGCGAGAAGATCTCAATCGGTAGTCAGTACTTTAACGCGTTTTTCATCCCTATTATGCTAGTACTAAGTTTTTTTCTCGCACTCGCGCCGATCTCGCAATGGAAAACCACTCCACTCAAGAAGTTTCAGAAATGTTTCGTCTTTTTAGGATTTGCTGCCCTTGTGGCACTGATATTACCTTGGGTTTTAGCGAATACCTTTTATGTGGGGGCAACTATAGGTATTGCGCTGGGGTTGTTCGTATTAATTACTCACGTGAACTCATTACTCAAGCGGCGAAAGTCATTACACCTTGGATTTGTGGGTATGTGCATTGCCCACTTAGGTTTCGCGATCGCCTTGATTGGCGTCGCGGTAACGAGTGTTTACTCTTACTCAGTCGACGGAAGACTCGCGATCG
The DNA here is from genome assembly GCA_009845835.1 of Gammaproteobacteria bacterium. GTDB lineage: Bacteria > Pseudomonadota > Gammaproteobacteria > Pseudomonadales > Azotimanducaceae > Bin55. The sequence goes on from VXYV01000106.1 coordinate 26,627, forward strand.
GTGATTCACTAGATGTAAGTGGTAGAAGCTACGAACTACAAAGTGTTCAGACTATCGAAGCAAGAAATTACTTGGCAGAACGAGCAGAATTTGTTGTGGGTAACCGAATCACCGTGTATCCCGAAAGACGGTTCTACCCCATCCGTGCAATGCAAACAACCGAAGCGGCTATCCGTCCCGTACTGTTCCGAGACTTGTACGTTACTTTAGGAAAACCTATGGATAACGGTACGTGGGGCGTCCGTATCCAAGAAAAACTACTGATCCGCTGGGTATGGTTCGGTGCCTTGATCATGGCTATTGCTGCTGTGCTAGCTTGTTCCGACAAACGCTATCGAAGGTTGTCTAAACGTGATCTGAGTCAATATTCTCGCACGTGATTTCGAACACTCTTAGACTACGACTGCTCTTTGCCCTGCCGATCGTCGGGATCGGTGTGGTGATCTTTATTCTCGCGATTGGGTTGAGAGGTGGGAATCATACCGTCCATCCATCTACACTAATAGCAAAACCGTTTCCCAGTTTCGAAGCACCGAAATTGATTGACAATGAACTGACCAATCATGAAGAGTTGCTAGGCGAAGCTCGACTAATTAATGTTTGGGCGTCTTGGTGTGTTGCATGCAGGTCCGAACACGCAGTGATACAAGACATCGCCGCTTTCAACTTGATTTCAGTTGTTGGTATCAACTATAAAGACCAACGAGTTGATGCATTGGATTGGTTGACTGAACTTGGCAATCCGTACGACTACACTATCGTCGATTTGGATGGAACACTTGGAGTTGATTTAGGCGTTTATGGAGCGCCGGAAACCTTTCTTGTTGATTCCAAAGGATACATACGCTATAAACATATCGGAGCTCTCACGGACAAGGTGTGGGAGGGAGAAATCTTGCCCTTGATTGAGGATCTCGACTAATCACTTATGTTTGCCCTAGGACTACTCACCATTGCATTTTCTACTATCGTAACTGTCGATGGTTTCGAATTCACTAGTTCGGATGAAGTCGCGAGATTCTCTCGATTAATCGAGGAATTTCGCTGCCCGCAGTGTTTAAATACCAATCTTGCCGGCTCTGATGCACCCATCGCCATGGATCTGCGTAGAACGATCTATGAACTCATGACTGACGGGAAAACAGATCGAGAAATTCGAGAATATTTGCGCGAACGATATGGTGATTTCATCCTGTTCCGACCACGATTTACACCGAAAACGGTGATTTTGTGGTTGTTGCCAGTGGTACTGTGCTTGATTGCGAGTTTGCTTGTATTGCAATTACGTCGATCTAGACATAACGAGAGTCTGACAACGGAAGAATTAGCGCAAGTCGAAAAGCTCATGGGATCAAAAGAATGCTAGTTACGATACTTGCGATGATCGCACTAGTATTGGCGATTAGTTATTGGTTATTTCGTGAGGCAATCTATGGAAAGCCAGCGAATAGATGGCAGCGTGCGGACGCGAATTTAGCGATTTATGAAGAACGTACGAGTGCAATTGACGAAAATGAGGCAACCTTAGAAACCGCAGATGAAGCAAAACGATTACTACTAGCAGACGCTGCCGATGCAAAACGCGAATCCAAAAACGAGAGTTCAAAACCATTCATCGGAATCGTCAGTGTCGTTTTTGTCAGCATTCTCGGTATGCTGGGTTATCTCTATTGGGGCGACCCATTTGCGGCGAGTTTGGATACGATCGCACAGCAATTACAAGTTGCGACTCAAATGGAAGCCGGACCCAAAAAAATTGCAGAACTCGATACCATCATCGACTTACTAGAACGACGGAATCGTTCCCGCCGCGGAAATTCTGCCTCAGCGACATACCTCACCCACGTGTACTTTCTCAAAGGCGACTATGACTCGGTTGTCGAAACCCATCGCAAAGCCGAAGAACTAGGTAGAACGTCGTTGAATTCTGATGTCGAACGTATCAGGGCTGAATTTGTGTTGAACAACGGTTTAATGAATGACGACATCAAGAGAATATCGAACCGAATTGAAGAATTAGATCCGGGTAATCCCATCGTCATGCAGACCTATGGATTGGATGCTTGGCGCCTCCGAGATTTTCTTAAAGCACGATATTACTTCGAACGAGCCTTACAGCATGACGAAGAGATTTCGCCAGCTAGTACAGCAATACTCGAAGAACTGATTCATCGAACGAACGCTCAGTTACCAGCACATCACATCGCGATTGTCGTGAATGTCAATATTGCTTCTTTGGAATTCGCGAACACTTGGTTAATTGTTTACGTACGGAGCACAAATTTATTGCAACCCCTTGCACTAGTCAAACGACCTTTTGCGCGCGCGGAACAATACTCGTTAGTGTTAGACGATGCAGTTACCACGGCGAATTCTTATTCTCTATCGGAACAACAAAAGGTGCAAGTAATTGCCCGTTTGTCTCGTTCGTCAAGCCTGTTAACAGAAGACACGATCATAGAGGTTCAAAGTCGTTGGGTCGATCCTCGGGACGCACCGGACTTAACACTTACACTTGATCCCCAAAAACCAGTCTTAAAGACGTTCACTGCAGTCGTTGAGTTAGCCGACCACATTAACATGGATGAAGGTGAAGGTGAATTTGTGTACATTTTTGGGGCTGGAATTGACGAAAACGATAGCCCATTACTTGTAAAGAAAATCTCAGTCACTGAACTACCTACAGCATTAATGTTAGGGACAGAAGACTTCACCCTACCAACCTCTGAATTCCCGGACGAGGGGTTGAACTTATTCGCTAGGCTTTCTAGGACTGGAAATACGACAAGACAAACGGGAGATTCCGAAAGTAAAAGTGTGTTGGTTAAAGCCGGAGATACAGTCAGACTTGTAATAGACCAACCAGTTTCAGAGACTTCGGAACATTGATGAAACTATCGAATTTGAAAAATTAAACCAAGGCAGCAATTACAATAATCACGTATGTTCAATGCGGTTCGACGACTTGTTTCAACGAACTCTCACGACTCTATATCTCTAAAAGTCTCACTTTAGACATTTCAACAAAAAGGTAACCACATTATGTCAGACTGGCCATTTCTACGTAACGGAAAACCACCTCATATCTGTAGTGGAGAAGGTGTGTACCTCTATACACAAGACGGAAAAGAAATATTGGACGCCGCTGCGGGCGCGGTCGCGACAAGCATTGGACACGGTCGAACCGAAGTAGCAGACGTTATAAAAGAATCGGTACTGAAATTAGATTACATTATTCCTCCCTGGAACTGTGACGAGCGACAACAGTTAGTCGAACGTTTACGATCGTCTTGGCTACCGGATTCATTTAATCGATTTCATTTCACTAGTGGGGGCTCAGAAGCGATCGAATCTGCGATGAGAATTGCTGTGATGTACCACTCGGCGCGCGATCAACGACACAAATGTAAGATTATCGGTCGGGATATTTCCTATCACGGGACCACACTCGGAACCATTGCTCTAGGAGGGCATGAAGCTCGAAAGTTAGGAATCGAACATGTCCTACCTGCATTTCCTAAAGTTATTACTCCCTACCCTCTTCGTTGCGAAAGTAACGACCCAACTAGCTACTACTTAGATGCATTTCGTTTAGTACTTGAAGAAGAAGGACCCGATACGGTAGCGGCGATAGTCGGCGAACCAATCTTAGGTGCAAGTGGAGGCGCTATGGTACCACCGGATGGGTACTGGGAAGGTGTACGAGAAATTTGTCATGAACACAATATCCTATGGATCGCGGACGAAGTTATGACGGGTTTTGCTCGTACGGGAACCAAATTTGGTTATCAGCACTGGGATGCTGAACCTGATCTCATCGTTAGTGGTAAAGGTCTTGCTTGTGGTTATGCGCCGATCAACGGGGTGTTTTCTACCGATAAGGTTGCCGAACCAATAGAGCAAGCGCCAGGGTATGCAGTAATGTTTCATACCTATGGTTCCCATCCTTCGGGGTGTGCGGCTGCTGACAAGGTTTTGGAAATTCTTGAACGAGAAGATCTTGTTAATCGTGCTCGTACCTTGGGGGAAACACTCGAAACAAAACTACAATCGGCATTTTCAAATCATCCGCACGTGGCTGAATGCCGTGGAAAAGGAATGCTACAAGCAATCGAGGTTGTAAAAAATAGAAGTACACTTGAAACTTACGATCTTGCGGAGAACGTTACCGGAAAAATTATTAACCATAGTTTTCAGAATGGCGTTCATTTTTATGGAGCTGGAACCGGAGTCGTACGTGATGTGATACTCATTGGTCCCCCCTTAACCATCGAAGAGCATCATATTGACCAAATGGTTGGTGTACTTTCCGACGCAGTAGACGCCGTGACGCAGACAACCAACTGACAAAAAAGTTTGTGTCAGCACAAGCGTTACAACTCAAACTTAAATTCGACTGGGTCGGGTAGTTCTGGGCAAAAATATCGTTCCAACGACCAAGTCACGAGTTTGTCCTTACTAAACAGAAAATCTCCACGCAACGATTGTCCCATCAAAATGTATGGGAGCCAAAACTGATCGTCCTCCCACATCCGACTAAACGGAAGATTATCTAGATCACACCAAAACGGGATAGCTTCGGTAGTTTCCTCAGGGACACCGTCAAATCGATGACAACGGAAAACGTGCCCCTGTAACGCGAAGCGATTACTGAAATCTTGAAACCGCAGCACGGCGACTGGATAGAGTTCGTATACCTTTATACCGATTTCTTCTTCCACCTCTCGAATCGCACACTCTTTCATAGATTCACCGACTTCTAATTTACCACCCGGCGCATTCACTCGACCTGCCCCGTGTCCTCTGAGTTTTTCAATCAACAACACCTGATTGTTACTTGTAACATAAACTAGAGTAGCATAGATCGGTGGTTTCCAGTCTTTAGGCAGGTACCCCAGCGACGACTGATCAACTTTCTGCGTCACGAAGTTAGGTTTTACTGGTTTCGTAGTCTTGCTGCAGTTTCCGATGTAGTGAACCGGCGAACCCAACAGCGAACGGATCCATTTCTTGAACCAACCTCGCTAAATGCACATTGTCTTCTTGCCCGTTCCAGATTTTTCGGTAGGTACCTTCTTTGTATCCATTTGCTTGACGAAATAGATTTAACATATTCTTACCAATATACAGACCATACAATTCCTTGAGCGAAAGATCAATAGCCTTCAATAAGTCCACAAATGCAATAACATCGAATTTCTTCTGTAAAGCATGGAATGCAAGAGTTTCGACACAGTCATGCAACTGTTCGACACTCGCCCGGGTTGTTGTTTCACATTCAACCATCAAATGTGAAAGTTCATCCAAATCGGTTTTTTGAATTATGATCATCGACAAACCAAAGTGCCAAATGTCTACCACTTCGAGCTTTGTTTGCGATATGTCGGGTAATTGATGTTTCCACCACTTCCACCCATAGTGATCTAGTAGTTCAGCACATTCAGTCCAAATGGCTCGATGAAATGGATAACCCTGTTCAATCCAATTGGGGTGAACTTCTCGATTGTGCTTATCCTGAAGGTTAACCATATCGTGTAAAAATCGTCGAAAAGTGTCTGCTGAGCAATTCGCACTCTTGAGAGTTGGTTGGGTCATATTAGAAAGTTAAGTCGTGACGGGTTTGAATTTGTATGTGAAATTCTATTAACCGGCTAGAAATGTAGTGTGACCGATTTACCAATCGTTCTCCTTTCATAACTCGTTGCAAACATATGGAAAATTTTGTTGTCGTGTGTAGACTACGTACTTAGAGAAACTTTGGGAATACACTTACATCTGGATAGGTATGCGATAGTATCTGTTTCAACACTAGGTACCAACTCTGGTAAGGGCTGGCATCTACAAAATAAATAGCTATGGACTTTTAAACTTGAAAAACTTAAGCATTATCACTATATTTATCATTGATAGGCATGTAAAGTAAAAGGACCGGTACCTATGCACGAAGTTCCAATATTACCACTCAAGAATCTAGTCGTTTTTCCGCGACAAATCGCACCCATCGCCGTAGGTCGTGAACGATCCCTCAAAGCAATTGATCATGCATGGGGAGACGACGGTCGCATCATAACTCTGCTACAAAAAGACATCGAAAACGAAGATCCGGTACAAGATGAACTCTATGAAATCGGCTCTCTTTGTCAAATTAAGCGTGTGGATAAACGAAATGATCGCGCCCAAGTTATCGTGGAAGCAATGAATCGTGTGCGCGTCACTTCCATTTCTGAAAAGCAAGATTTTCACGTCGGAGATTACGTTGAATTACCCAATCTCGCTGAACAAGCTGGCACACTCAGCGCCGAATCGACCGCAGCTCACAACACCGCAGTCGAAATTGCGAAAAAGTTATCGAAACTCATCAATCCAGATAAGAGCGATCAGATCTTCCAGCAGTTTGTAGGACAGTTCAAGAATCCGATCACTCAAATGTATCGTATTGCTTCCTATGCTAAACATATGAGTTTCCTGCAAGCGCAAGAAATTCTCGAAATCAACGACGTCGAAGAATTGATGAAATATGTCCTTGCTGTTCTAAAACACGAGATTTCGGTAACCGAGATTCAGTTAGAGATTCAGAATCAAGCGCACGAAGGATTAGAGCAGCAGCAGCGAGAGCATATGTTGCGCCAACAAAAGCGAGCCATCGAACAAGCACTCGGTGAAGGCGACAACGACGATGAAATAGCCGATCTAAAGGAAGAGTTACGTCAAGCGAATATTCCTGACAACGCGAAGAAAGAAGTTGACAGAGAATTGAAACGACTCACTCGTATGTCTCCGCATGCAGCTGACTTTCAAGTGGCACGAAGTTATCTAGAACTAGTCGCCGAATTACCGTGGAACGTTATCACCGAAGATAACCTCGCCATTAAAAATGCTGGCGAAATTTTGGATGAAGACCATTACGGTTTGGAGGAAGTCAAAGAACGCATTCTGGAGACGTTAGCGGTCTTGAAGTTGAATCCAGATGCGAAGGCATCAATCTTATGCTTTGTTGGACCTCCTGGTGTAGGCAAGACTTCACTCGGACAATCGGTTGCCAGAGCGATGGGAAGAAAATTCGAGCGAATGAGTCTTGGTGGTCTGCATGACGAAGCCGAGTTGAGAGGACACCGACGTACCTACATTGGTGCAATGCCTGGACGAATATTACAAGCCATTCGGCGATGCGGAGTACGCAACCCGGTTCTCATGTTAGACGAAATTGACAAACTAGGTCGAGACTTTCGAGGCGATCCGTCTGCGGCTCTCATGGAAATTCTAGACCCAGCACAGAATAAAGAATTTCGCGATAATTATTTGAACTTACCTTTCGATCTTTCAAAAGTCTTCTTCATTACAACGGCAAATACTTTAGAAGGTGTATCCAAACCACTCTTAGATCGACTTGAAGTCCTCGAACTAACTGGATACAGCGAACACGAAAAACTTGTAATCGCGAAGAAATATCTGATCCCACGTCAGACTACTAATGCTGGTTTGAAAGACGAGAACATGATTTTCACTGACGAAGGCATACGCCATGTAATTCGTCGTTATACACGCGAAGCAGGAGTGAGAAATCTCGAACGTTCGATTGAGAGTATTGCACGGAAACGAGCAAAGAATCGACTTCTACGAAAGTCTAGTAAAGGTAAATTAACCGGCAACAAGATTGTAGACCTCCTAGGACCCGAAAAATTCAAAGAGGATTGGCATCGTAAGGAACTTACGAATGGAGTGGCCACAGGTTTAGCATGGACCGAAGCTGGTGGAGATGTGCTTTATGTAGAAGCATCACTCACATCAAAAGCAGATAAAGTAACCATTACTGGACACGTAGGGCAAGTCATGCAAGAGTCAGCCAAAGCTGCGAGAAGTTACATTTGGGCTGCGGCAGAGTCCTTGCACATTGATCGTTCAGCGATCGAGGAATCTGGAATACATATTCATGTTCCAGCTGGTGCAGTTCCTAAGGATGGACCTTCAGCTGGTATCACGATGGCAACAGCACTCGCGAGCGCATATAGCTCGAAAGTTGTTCGAAACGACATCGCGATGACCGGTGAATTGACGCTGTCGGGACTAATTCTTCCGGTTGGTGGGATTAGGGAAAAAGTGTTAGCCGCTCATCGTTCGGGGATTCACCACGTGATTATTCCGAAGGATAACGAATCCGAACTTGAAAAGTTACCCGATGCAGTGCGAGATGAACTCACTGTGAGTTTGGTTGAGAACCTCACTGACGTCGTGAAAATCGCTATTCCAGATCTTTCGAAGTGATGGTTAAAGTATTTCAACACGATGAATATGAACACTAACTCGACGATATGATCACGGATTCTTGTCTGGACTGTTAGAAAGATCGAATCAATCTAATCTGCCCTGCATTGTCGCAATTCTCGCTTTAAGAACATTATGGTGGTGTCAATCATTTATTTGACTTGTCTTGTCTCGTATTCTTCGCATAACTGCCTAACAGAATCCAAAGACAAAAATTGACTATCAATTGCGATAGGTAGGTCTCCAATTACATTTCCGTCATAGTCCTCATAGTCCTATCAACGAACTGCCGCAATAAATCAGGAGACAACCTGTATTACCCTGTAAATCTTGATAAACCTGTACCCGATCCATTTACCCACGTTCTCGTAACAAATCATCTGGTTCCCAATCAATTGTGTTGCTCATATTGCCTTGATCCTGATGCTTCCAGGACTACTAAATCGGTTATTCAAAGACTAAAAAACAACACGTTTGAAATCGGATTTAAGTATCATTAACATTCAATAAAACGATATAACCCGTATATGAAAACTAAATTCACAATGATCCAAATTCTCCATTTCAAATCGGGCACATCAACAACCTGAGACTTTCGAATTTCAACAAATCTGGAAAAATCTATGAGTACAGTAGACGGTACATGGAATACCATCGTTAATACCCCAATCGGACAACAAAAAGCAAAACTTACCGTGATTGCTAAAGGTGATCAGTTCACCGGTCAAATGTCAACCTTACAAGGTGATCTTGCTGTCGAACAAGGAAAAGTAGATGGGAATAAACTTTCCTGGGTTTCGGCACTCGAGAAACCGATGCCCATGCGCCTCGAGTTTCAAGTTGAAATTAACAAAGACACTATGGAAGGAACGGTGAAAATGGGAAATTTCGGCATTGCACCTGTTTGTGGAGAGCGTGAGATTTAAGAAATAAGCCATCACACCCAACGAATAACCCAAGACCTTTTACAAGTTGACTCAAATTGAGCCAACTATTTGTTTTACCAATTAAAAACTTTGCACTCCTAACACGGTTTGTATATAGCCTCCGAGAGAGTCATGGCTCGACATAAAGAACCTTCGATTAACTTTCTGCTCGGAGAACTTCTTCGAACTCGCAACCCACGATGGTCTGAAACACTGTTAGCAGAACAAGTTGGCATCTTTAGGGATTCAAAAGCCCAACCGGATTTAATCACGTTGGACGAAGTCCCAGTAGTTTTAGAGACCGAATTTGCTCCAGCACGTACCGTGGAATCCGAGGCAACATCCAGGCTTGGGCTAGTTGTAGCTGAAAGTGGCCGTTTGGTCGAACACGCAATCGCTTGCCGTTTACCCGAATCACTTAGAACAACGAAAGATCCGAGAATAGATTTAGACGAAGCTCAAATTGAATACTGCATCTTTGAGTTACTTGATCAAGACACGCAACGTTGGCCAATCAAAGGGTGGATCACTGGTTCCATCAATGATTTGACCGATTGTTTGGAAATGGTCAGACTCTCTGAACAATTGATTGCCGAGAGTACCGAGGTATTGGAACAAGCTGTAAATGAATCTGCTCATGTTATCTTGAATGATTTCAGGGAAAACTCTGTCGTTTGTCAAAAATTAGGTGAGTTACTCAACCAAGAACCATCAATACAAACCGTGTGCATGGCTATGACGATACTCGCCAACGCCTTCACCTTTCATATGTCAATTCAACAAGCTCATAACTTACCAGATTTTGAAGAGCTGAAGAATGGTTCAAGTGGGATACTGCCGATGGAATTACTACCGTGCTGGCGATTCATCCTAAAAGAGATCAATTATTGGCCAATCTTTGACATTGCAACCAAAGTAGTCGAATGTCTTGGGACTAAATTGTCGATCGTGATATTTCAAAAAATGGAACGCGCGGCCGCAAGATTGGTGGTTATCGGGTCTACAAGTATTCATGACCTTTCGGGGCGCATGCTACAACGTTTGATAACCGATCGAAAGTTCCTCGCGACGTTCTACACGTTACCCAATAGTGCCGCGTTACTCGCAGAATTGAGTCTTGGGAGGGTTGACACGGAATTGTCCAACTTGGAAGAAACATCAGCTTTAAAAATCGCAGATTTTGCTTGCGGAACTGGAACTTTGATAACCGCTGCTTACCAAGTCTTGTTACGCAAGTTTAGACGCAAGGGTGGTAATGAATCACAATTGCATTCATCGTTAATGGCAAACGGTCTCATTGCTGCGGACATCATGCCAGCAGCGACTCACTTGACCGCATCCCAATTGTCATCAACCAATCCAGCCATAACCTTTGATAAGACCTGCGTTTATACCATGCCTTACGGATATCAACCAGAAGAAACCGGTAGACCTGTGTCGTTAGGTTCTCTAGACTTGACAGTGGATGAAATCAGTCCAAGTATTTTTGGAACGGGATCTTATGAAATTCTCGGTACTCAAGAGAGTGATTCCGTCTTCAATATTTCGGTACCAAAAGAATCATTGGATCTAGTGATCATGAATCCTCCATTTACACGACCGACCAATCACGAGTCTACGACTGTTCCAATACCCTCCTTTGCCGGTTTTCAAACATCGGAAGAGGAGCAACGTGCAATGTCTGATATGCTAAAGCGACTTCGACGTAGGATGAAAACATCCGTTGGAGATGGCTATGCTGGTCTAGCATCTAACTTTATCGACTTGGCACACGTTAAAGTCAAATCGGGAGGCGTACTAGCTCTCGTTCTTCCATTAACGGTATTACGAGGTAGTTCGTGGAAAAAATTTAGAGAACTATTAAGAAACCAGTATAAGAAAGTCACAATTCTTTCCATTGCGGCTATAGGTTCCACAAAAAGAGCTTTTAGTGCAGACACTGGTATGGCTGAAGTCTTGATCGTCGCCACCAAAAATTCAGAGGAGGATTGCGAAACTGTCGCGGACTGTTTGTTTATAAATATGTTAGAACGACCACGTTCCGTATTAGCAGCAACCGAAACCGCTAAAGCCATCCTGAAACTTCAACCGACCTCTCCCTACGGAAGCATTATGCTAGGAAATATGCGAGTCGGACATTATTTTCGAGGTAGCTTGTCTGATGCTGGCTGTGCTGCTATACGTTCTAGCGACGTGACTCGTACTGCGCTAACCCTGCTGAGTTCAAACATTTATCTACCTCGACATTCTCAAGAACTAAACATTCCTATCGTCCCATTAGGAAAACTTGGGAAAGCTGGTCCTGTTCATCGATCTATTGGACAATTTGAGTCAACGGCACCGACGAAACGTGGTGTTTTTCAACTATTTCAGTATGAAGGAATTCCAACTTACCCTGTTTTATGGAGTCACAATAGTGAAAGAGAAAGAAAGTTAGTGGTCAATCCAGATTCTTTCGGCGAAGTAAGACCTAGATTCGACCAAGAAGCTGAAACGCTCTGGAAGACATCAGCTACTCGAATTCATTTGAATGTCGATTTTCGCCTGACGTCACAAGCTCTTTCTGTTTGTATTACTTCTTCCAAAGTGATTGGTGGCCGTGCCTGGCCCTCGTTTGTTCTCTTCAACGAAATTTACGAAGTGCCGCTCGTACTGTGGTGTAACACAACACTTGGTCTAATTTCAAGATGGTGGGCAGGTGCTAGGCAACAGGAAGGAAGATCTATGTTGACCGTATCTACTTTGGCTGACTATCCTGTTCTAGATTGTCGGCGATTGACGAAACGGCAATTGTTGATATGTCAATCCATTTTTGATGAGTTTTCCGAGAAAGAGTTTCTACCGGCTAATGAAGCCTACCGAGACTCAACTAGGCAACTATTAGATCAACAAATGCTTATTGACGTGTTAGGATTGCGATCTACAGTGCTAGAACCATTAGATTTATTGAGACGGCAATGGTGTACTGAACCATCTGTTCATGGTGGCAAAAGCACACGAATTTCTGTGAGCGAAGCGATATAGGCCGTTCAGCGTTACCAACCCGACGATGTGTCAACCGTTTCCTCACCTAAAACCGTCGTGCTCAAACTGTTGAATCTAGATATGGAAATTCGGGCCGTGATCAAACAAATCAAAACGCATGGATCGGTACCACCTGCACCTGAAAATCCGCCGGTCAATCGCTTTCGTCCGAACATTGCAGAGTTGCGAAGAACCGGCTAAATCACTACAAAGTCAATTTCTCAGCAACGCCAAACTACCTAAATCGTCAATTTTCAACAAAAAGCGGGCAGAATCGCTCACGTAGGGGCAGTAATGCTCCGAACGAAATCCCTAGGTAGTTTCGACTAACTGGACGGGGCTATTTTGGGGCTTATTCGTAGACGTCAAGGCGCATCGCGACATCTTCAAAGGTCGCGATCCATTCCAACATGGCCGGGTCAATCGGCTTTTGACGTAACTCGATGATAATTTCACGACAGCTGGGCGGTTCAGGAACCGTGTCTTCGTCGACATAAGGTGGGGAGCATAAATGTTGCACCAGGACGTCATGATTAAGTTTCATTTCATGTCCATCCGCGGCACTGAGATTTTCTGCGAATAGTTCTAGAAAAACGTACAACCGTTCAAGACTCGGTGGGTGTTTGGTAAAGAGGTCGTCCGGACGAAAATCACGGGTAAACCACTCGGCAAAGGGACCGTACTTATACCCTGCTTCATCATACCAGTTGCCAGAATCAATTCCAATGAGGTCGCCAGGACCATGATCAATCGGTTGTGTCAAGGCCGCGGTGGGATCGCCCAAGCGCGCCGCTAAATCAATCAACGCTCCAATTAAGGTTTGTTGGCGCCGAGATTTGCTTTCATCCTTGACCTGAAGGGCGTGAATCTGCTGCTGTAATACCGTATGTAACGGTAATTGTAATTTAAGATTCGGGTCTAAACTTTTACACTTTTGTCGTACCCAGAATGCTTCCAATCCTTGTATCCACACACTGCGATCTTGTTCGGGCGTTGGATTATCCTCTTTCTCATAGTATTTGCGAGGACGGTTATGGCTTCCATCACCGTAGCAAAACCGTAATAACAGCGCATAGTTGAGTAGGGCGTCGGCGTGGCAAGATTCGTGTAGTTCCCAGTTGGGATCTGCATTGGTACCGAGTTGACATTCGGGGCGCGAAAAAACTTCTTGAACTAGTGCAAAGTCACCAACGGGATCGGTAAAGAGCCGTTCAAAGGTCACGGGGTTATCGACGTTGACAAAGGCGAAGGCACTGAGTTTTCCCTGTGGTTCATGTTCTGTTCCCCAGAGGTACGGGTTAATCGGGTTCAGATGGCGTTCTAACGCGAGCAGACATTTCTCGTTTTTGAGTGCCTTCCACTTACCGTCGCGATCGAAGGGGGAATTTTCTAGGCTGAGCTCTGTTTCTCGGTCTAGATCGAAATAGCCAACTCTAGGAGGAAATTTGTTTACTTCGCAGGCTTCGCCGATTGACCCGGGGGGATAAGCAACGGGTGGTAACGGCGCGCCGAGCAGTGTAGTTGTTTGTGGATCAACAACAGCCGCGAGCGGGGCTGGCAAAGCTGGATTCACACTGAGGTTGGTATTTGTGGTTATTGTTTGGAGTTCGTTGGGTGCTGAACGGGGGAAACTTAACCACAAGACAATACCTAAGCCTAAAAAAACCAGGCAACAACAGGCAATTATTCGATAGTGAGTTTTCATTTAATATCGGACTTTTTGTAATTCGGATTACGTCCTTTTCTATACTTACCGTACTTTTCGCTTAAGTCGGTAAAGAACTTTTTTAACTCCTGATATTTTTGTAGTTCTTTACCTTCCAGACTGTCTGCGTTTGGATGAAGTTCGTTAAATCTTTTGCGGTTGTCATCGAAATCAGCGGGGTGTTCAACGTTTTTCATTAACAGCGGTGGTTCTCCATCTTTGAATATGTAGGAGGCGATTGATAAGAGCCACACTTTTGCTTCTGTTTCAAAAGCATAATGATCAGAAATGTTGTAATCTCTGTCTTCTTCATCGTGTAATCTTTGAAGTTGCAATGAATGCATGTGTTCCTCTATTTGAACTTGCATCACTAGGTCAGCGAGTAAAACATCGTTGTCGCTAGCCCAGTCTTCAAGATTGTCACTATACAGGTCTATGACCACTGGATCGAGTTCCCAGCGTAAACTTCCGAGCGCGGTGGTATCTCTTTCTGCTTCTGTTGTAGTAGTTATATTCCAGTCATGCGGTGTTTCGTTCGACCATTGAGTGCCGTCTATATGCCCTGTTAAGTTTTGGACGGCGTCAATGTCTTCAATTTTGCTTTTCCAATAACTCAAAAGCACCTTGTGTTTAATTTCATCGAATGTTGTTCCAATTACGATAGATACACCAAGCACGATAGGGTCAAACAGCGACGGGTTTACGACTGACCCGCCGCTATTATCGGGGAAATCTGGATCTGGAGCAGGCTTCGGTTTCGTGGCCTCGGTATAGGCGTAACATATAGCAGTATTTCTTTCATAGTTATACGACTTAAAGTCCCAACCGTCTTGTTTGTTGCTCTTTTCTAACTTTTCTAAACTTGGTGCCCATAAAGAAACACCTTGGCAGTTACCAGTGTTAAAACCGTTAACACCTCCGTTTTCTCCGTATAGGTTCACTCCCCCAAAGAAGAACAGTAGCAGTGGAACAATTACTCAGTAGATTTTCATCAGTGGTTTCCTTGTGATCAAAACAGAAAATCGGTGGTTGGTAAAAAGTCGGTTATATGACAGTTAGAACTGTCAATTTTCATAAACTGGATTCACCTGTTAGCTCAAACTAATTTTCTGCAATCGTCAAGACCTCCTTAAGGGTCAAAGTTCTAGGTGGTAAACACAAATCTTCTTTACACGTTTGATACGTTACTTCCGTGGAAATTTCATACACACCTGGCTCACAATCTTCTGTTCCTATTTCTTGTGATACGGTTACCTCTGGTCCCCAGTACACTTCAAATGAACCTTTGTATTGATGTGGTGGCATTTTTACCATACCTAACTGTTGCAACGCTTCCGGAACAGAGAACGATACCTTAGTTTCTTTCATACCTTGTTCGGCATTTTTGCCAGTTGGGGCATAGATATACCAACCGTCCTGAATCTCAATAGAAAGGGATACTTCTGCTTGTCCACCCTGTTCGACAGATTCCGGAACGAACAAATCCAGTTTCACTGGGGCTGTTTTCGGTAGAATTCGAAGTTCTTCCTCGCGCCTTGAAGTCTCATGTCCTTTCAAGGAAGGATTTATGACTTGATTATCGATCGGTGCAGGTTTGCTATCCTCCCTTCCAAACATAACATACACACGGCCTTGATGGCGCATCGTAAGCCAATGCTCACGTCCAGTGTCGTAAAGTACACCAACGGTGTTTTGCCAATACTCGACGTTCATCGCAACGTGTTCGTCTAGCTCTTCTTCAGTCTCCCACCATCCACCACTATCCTCAGACATAGCTAAGAAGTACTCCTTAGTTGGTTTTTCTCTAGGGGGATAGAGACCCGGATCCTTTCCAGCACTCTCCACTTTATTCGTAGCTTCCCATTCCCAGGACAGTTCATCGGAAAATTCACCACCGTTTACGGTCGCCACACTAGCACCTATGATTAAATCGGGTGTACCGTCAAGATTCCAATCATCAACATAGATTCTGGGGCCACTACCCGGTAACGCTTTACTCCCGTCCGTGGTTGCTAACAAATCAATCGGTGGATGAAAGCGATGTTCTCCGTCCACTTTGGTACCTCGAAAAAATGCGATAGCCATCGATCCTTCTTTGACATAACTACCTGTTACCAATAAATCAAGCACACCGTCCCGATCCCAGTCTACTACATATGGGGAAGTTTTACCGTCGCCAGCAAGAGGACTCTCGTTAAATGGCCAGTCGCTGACTTGTTCGGGAATTGGAGGTTCCCCAATGCTTAAGGGGTTACCATCAATATCTAACAGCAACTTTCTTGCACCAAACTTGGGTTCTTGTTTCGTCCCTATATTTTCACTCATTTTTAAGGCACTACCACCAAAAATGAGGTCATAGTCTCCGTCGTCATCAAAATCTCCCATCGCTGCCGAGGAATACACCCAGTAATCAAAAGTGTCTGCAGGTTCTACTTGCTCTCCTTCCTTTGCGTTTTCCATATATTGAGCCATCATAAGATTCCAATCTGCCGAAGGATCTCCTGCCTGTTCTAACTCTTCGCCAGGCAGAAACCCATCTTCACTACCGCGAAACCAAGTTACCTCGCCGGGGTGATATTGACCGGAAATCATGTCTAAGTAACCATCGTTGTTTAGGTCATAAAAATATGGTGTGAACCCTATACAACACCATTGAGGAACTTCCATGATCGTGCCTTCGGTATCGCGCGCCCACTCAAATTCGTTCGAAAACTGAGGGGCTTCATTACTTCCAATATTGAGGTAAACTCGAACTGTTGAGCCAAGTTCACCCATAGGAAACTCACTAATGTTAGTTTCGAATTCACCGAGGAGTAAATCTCTCTTGCCATCGCCGTTCCAGTCCCACAAAGCAGGTGCTACTAAGCCATGTTTCTCAGTCAAGACAGGAGAATCACCACCCATGACTAACATTGGAGGTTGAAGTTTAGGTGCTCCAGGAATATCAACCCCGACGATTTCCGGGAACTTTATTTCGCCCATAACAATCTCTGCATCTACATCGGTAGAAGTTTCAGCGACTGTTTCTGGTCGATCGCAACCCCCGAGTACAAGACAAAATAGTACAAGTATTGAGGCTAATATAAAGTAAATGTTTTGACAAATTTTTGGCATTAGTTCTAAACCTAGGTTCAAAAAATAAAGGCATTGGAATTTTAACACACATAGACGACATCGGAAAAACGTCGCACGATAATCTAGGCTCGTTGCGCGACATTCCCACCGGTCAGAATCACACCAACTTTCTTTTTGACAAGGTGCGGATTCTTTAGCATTGCAGCAACGACGACCGCCGCTGACGGTTCTACATTCAGTTTAAGCGACTCATTAATCCAGGACACTGCTGTTTTGATTTCTGTTTCTGTTGCGATTACCACCCGCACCGGCGTAACTTGCAAAATCTCGAAATTCAACTTACCTAATCCCGCTTTTAAGCCATCTGCTATTGTGTTTTTATTTGTAGGTGGTTGTCGCGTACCGAGCTGCAGCGACAAATAGGTGTCATTGACGTTTTCAGGTTCTGCGCAAACTACTTCGACCTCACCGCTTGCAGCCAATACGGCGCCGCTGGCTAATCCCCCACCTCCTACTGGGACCCAAACTTGGTCGAGTTCGGCATCTTTCGTTTCAGTGAGTTGATCGAAGAATTCGTAAGTGGCGGTCCCTTGTCCATGAATCACTTCGGAGTTGTCGTAAGGGTGAATGAACTTCATATCGGAACTTTCGAGAATAGTTTGAACTTGGTAATCACGAGCTTCCACACAAGGTTCGCATTCAATCAATTGAGCGTCGTAGCGGAGCATATTTTCCCGTTTTGATTCGGTCGTGTCTTCAGGAATCACTATATAAGCTTCCTTACCTAATTTTTTTGCAACGAACGCGACCGCAGCTCCGTGATTTCCAGATGAATGGGTTATCACTTTGCGATCTGAATCTTTTAGCTGCAGTATCGCGTTATGAGCACCGCGAATTTTGAAAGAGCCAGTAAGTTGTTCGTTCTCGCATTTGAAATAAATCTTGGAATTTAACTTGGAATTTAACCTTTTGTTTTCCACTAAACGCGTTCTCTTTATGTGAGAACGAATACGTTCGTATGCTTGAGTTACACCTCGATAGTCAGGTGACCTCATAGCAAAATTACCAACGTTGTGATAAGGAAACTGTCCGGTGATACACGGGTTTAACTTCGGAGTCGTGACCTGGCGAGCGAAAATAGTAACCCATTCGTTCAAATTGCCAATGTTGCTCTGATCGAGCATAGATCGTTCGTTCTACCAACGCGTTTGACACTGCCACGGAGTTCGAATTCAGGGAGTCCTGCCAAGTTGAAGAACTAGGAGTTTTCGACAAAAAAAGATGCTCATAATCGCGTATTTCAATCGGTAATGCGTTGTTTTCGGCGACAAACTGAATCACACCTTTGGGTTTTAAACCACTAGTGTCGTTTCCACTTCGAGAATCCGGAAAGTAAGTCACTTTAAGACAAATGATTTTTCCGGAATCGTCTTTAACCACTTCATCACATCGCACAATGAAAGCATACCTTAATCGGACTATACCACCCGGTACTAAACGTTTGTACTTTGGAGGAGGATCTTCGGAAAAGTCAGTCTGATCTATATAAATCTTTCGACCAAAAACCAACTCGCGCATACCAAACTCTGTTAGCTTAGGATGCCAATTTGCTGTGAGCCTAATATCTTCTCCCGAAAAGTTTGTTACTTCCAGTAACAACGGATCGCGTACAACCATACACCTTGGTGCCTTCTCTTCCAAATCACTCCGAATACAGAAATCCAATAGCTCAGTTTCAATCGTGTTTTCTTGTTTAGTAACACCAACGCGACGACAAAAGTCACGAATAGCCGCAGGTGGTACTCCACGATTTCGTAAACCGGCAAGAGTAGGCATTCGTGGATCGTCCCAGCCGTTTACAAATTGCTGATCAACCAGTTCCCGTAACACTCTTTTCGACGTAATAGTATGTTCTAAATTGAGACGTGAAAATTCGATCTGAGGAGGATGGAAATTGATGTTGATGTTGTCGAGCACCCAATCATACAAAGCACGATGATCTTCGAACTCAAGGGTACACAATGAATGCGTTATTCCTTCTAAGGCATCACAGATGCAGTGGGTGAAATCGTACATAGGATAGATACACCATTGATCACCTGTTCGATGATGGGCGGCGTGAATAACGCGATAAAGCACAGGGTCGCGTTGATTTAGGTTTGGAGAACTCATATCTATTTTTGCGCGCAATACCCGGCTGCCTGTCGCAAAATTCCCAGCTTTCATTTTTTGAAGCAGTGTGAGGTTTTCATCGATTGAACGATCTCGAAATGGACTATTTTGACCGACCGTTGTCAGTGTGCCGCGAGTAGCCTGCAGTTCTTCAGCACTAAGATCACACACGAATGCGCAACCGCGAACAACTAACTCTTCAGCAAATGCATAGATCTGCTCAAAATAATCAGATGCAAAAGTAAGACGATCACCCCAGTCGTATCCTAACCAATTTACATCTTTTTTGATCGCTTCTACGAAACCTTCACTTTCGGTTAATGGATTGGTATCGTCAAAACGTAAATAGGTCTGGCCACCAAACTCATCCGCAACTCCAAAGTTAAGACAAATTGATTTCGCATGACCGATATGCAAAAATCCGTTAGGTTCAGGTGGAAATCGAGTAATAATTTCGTGTTTAACAGTTCCGTCGTTGAGATCCCGAACGATTCGCGCCCGTATGAAGTCATGTGGGGTTGTATCCATAGTCAGTATTCTATGAAGGCCAGTAGTAGTCTTCTTGAATGGTACGCAAAGTAACATAATGTGTCAAATCACAAGTGGCATAAAAAATTTACATGTACCATTACATTGTCTGAATAAGGTTTGAGTAGCAATTATTAAAGGAATTCATAAGTGGATCAAACTTTCAATGCAATTGATGTAGAAACCGCTAATAACGACCGTGCTTCAATATGCCAAATTGGAATCGTACATGTCGAGAACGGGGTCATCGTTGATACATGGAAGTCTTATGTAAATCCCGAGGATTGGTTTGATCCTTGGATTGTGGAAATTCACGGTATTTCCGAAGAAATGGTTGCTTCTAGTCCCACAATCCCCGAATTGCACAAAAAACTGCAGGATCGTCTCGGTGAAATACCTTTAGTAAGTCACACTGCGTTCGATCGTGTTTCGCTCGAACGGGCTATGCAAAAGTATGAATTAAACCCCTTGCAGGTTCAATGGTTGGACAGTGCAACGGTAGCGAGACGGACTTGGAAAAAATTTTCCAAAAGTGGATATGGCTTACGAAATTTGGCAAACGAATTAGGTATTGCATTCAAACATCACGACGCCCTAGAAGATGCACGTGCGGCAGCACAGATATTGTTAAAAGCGATAACTGAATCGGATATAGGTATATCAGAATGGCTCAAACAAACTGCTCAACACGCTAGTACACCGAGGGAAACCATAGTATACAAGAATCTGTCGGGTAAGGTCGACGGTAATTTGTATGGAGAAACTTTGGTATTCACAGGTTCACTTGCGATGAAAAGATCTGAAGCTGTTCAGAAAGCTTCTGCAGCTGGATGCGTAGTGGTAAGTTCAGTCAATACAGACGTTTCAGTGTTAGTTGTAGGTACTCAAGATAAACACAAGTTAAAAGGAATGTCGAAGAGCAGCAAACACCGAAAAGCTGAGGAACTAATCGCAGAAGGGTACGATATTCAAATAATATCTGAAAGCGACTTTCTCGATTTGATCAGTAATGATGCAGTTTGACTTTGGAAAGTTTAGTGGAGAATGAGAATGGGGGTTGTGACTAGAGACATGACGCAAGAGCACACTTATACGACAACGATTGCCTGGACAGGAAACAAAGGTACGGGAACCGTTGCATACGATGCCTACGCGCGGGACTACGAA
This sequence comes from Gammaproteobacteria bacterium, assembly GCA_009845835.1. Classification (GTDB taxonomy): domain Bacteria; phylum Pseudomonadota; class Gammaproteobacteria; order Pseudomonadales; family Azotimanducaceae; genus Bin55. The sequence goes on from VXYV01000106.1 coordinate 47,486, forward strand.
ATTGCTTGTGACGGAAAGGCAACAATACGCGGGTCGGCAGATCCGAAGTACCTAGGGGACGCAAAGCGTCACAATCCGGAAGAAATGCTGGTCGCCGCGTTGTCATCCTGTCACATGCTTTGGTACTTGCATCTTTGCGCAGCCAATGACATCGTTGTTGAGGCATATGAGGACGTTGCAGAGGGGTTGATGCTGACGAGTCCTGATGGATCCGGTGAGTTCAATAAAGTGACGCTAAGGCCAAGTGTCACCATTTCAGCCAAGAGCGACGCGACCGAAGCGATGCATTTGCATATGAAGGCCAATAAGATGTGTTACATCGCTCGCTCCGTAAATTTCTCGGTGCACCACGAGCCGGAAATCGTGCTAGCACGTGACGACCTTAATTATTAGAAAGATTAAGATACCAAAGTCAAACTGCATCACTACTATTTGATCGATGGATAGAAATCAATACTACTGAAGTTTTGCGGTTGAATTGCAAAATATATTGGTGCATATACGGAACGGATTACAGTGCTAAGGCGAATGAGATGAACAAAAGAGGAATTCAAGCAGTTCTATATTTACTGTTCAGCATTACTTTGTTGATGCTGTTAGTAAGTTGCGGGCGAAATGAACAAGAGGTTGACCTAGAAAGTTTGCTAGATACACTGAACGAACCAAAATATTTCCTGGTCAAATACAATGATCAACCAATCGGGCGGTATGAGATCTCGGGCAACTATGTAAAAAACGAACCTATTCAATTCGTTTCCAATCTCATCCTACCCACTGTCGGAGAAATTGTCCTTCGAACTGAAACAAGTTTTCGCTTCGAAGCCAGACGTCCCTACGGATTGCTAAAAGTTGTCCAATCAAGGTCTGACAACACCTCTCCCGATCAGTTCGATTATGCCGGTTTTCAGCTGCAATTTACCGGAAATCAAGATGTCGAAAACCTCAATCTTCAGGATTTATTTGCGCTGGAATTGTTTGCCTTAAATTCGAAGACGAAACAAAATAGTCAAAAAGAAGTCTCTCTTTTATCGCTAAGACCAAATATAGCTGTGAAAGATGAAGTCTGGACAGTAATTTCTGTCAGCGAAACAGAGGTTCAGTTTTCCAATGCGTCGGGTAAGAAAGCAACGTATGGAATCGATGGTGAAACAACCACTTTACTGGAATTGTCCCACCCCGACGGTTTGAGTTACGTTAGACGGTCACTTGAGGAACTCAACAATACTTCTATTCCCACACCTGAATTTGACTTTACGCAAGGGATTTTGGTGAATCAACCACTTGCTAATCCACGGAAAACTTCTCGCTTAGTCCTGAAATTGAATTTCAGTAATGTCATACCTGACATTTGGCAAGAACTGTTGGATGAACAATCAACGATTACCGTCAATGCAGAGTCGAACCCCCAAACCTCTAACCGTATACATTGGCCAACTATTCAACTAAGCCACGAAGAGACTGAGAGATTGACCCCTATAGCTAATCAACTACGGTATCTGTCCGACGACGAGAATGAACTCGTGAATTTCCTTGTGTTCCACTTGAGTCGTTTTCTTAGTTACGATTCATCGTCAACCACCCAGTCAATTTCTCAAACTCTAGATTTAGGTTCAGGCGACTGCGCTGACTATGCTACGATTTTGAATGGTCTCGCAAAACTAATGGGGCTTAAATCCAGAATGGTGCTTGGTCTCGCCTACGATGAGAATACACAGTCTTTCCGGCCTCACGCATGGAACGAAATTCGTTTGTCCGACAGTTCACATCGATTGGTAGATTCGACGTGGGGACAAATTCGCGCGGATGCGACTCATCTCGAATTCCCTGATGCCTTCGTACATGAAATATTCAATAGTCTAGAAAATTTAACGATCGAAATTGTAGATAGTGAATATTTCAAAGAAACTGTGGTAGAGGAAGCAGGAACTTAGACAGAAATTATTTGTTCCGCAGTTGTACCAAAACTATAGATGTTGGTACCAAGTTGAAAAGAAAGGAACAAAAGTAACCGCAAGTAATACTGCTAACAAGACAACCATAAACGGGAAGGAAGCACCGTATAGATCCAAGATCGATTTCTTGAATCGATAACTTGAGATAAATAGATTCATACCTACCGGGGGTGTGAAATATCCTATTTGTAGATTTGCCATAAATATGACTCCCAAATGAACCGGATGAATACCATATCCCATCGCGATCGGGACAAGCAACGGTACCATAATGACTATCGCCGAGAACACATCCAATACTGCCCCCAGCAACAACAGAAATAAATTCAAGAGCAGTAAAAAGACTATCGGATTAGAAATGGTTTTGTTGATGTGTGCGAACAACTGTTCAGCGATTTGTTCATGCACAAAGAAATTGGTTAAAGCTAGGGCGCATCCTAGTATGAGGATGATGCATCCCACCATAACCATTGACTCTTGAATCACAGTCGGTAGCTTCCGAAAGGATATTTCTTTGTGAATAAACACTTCGACGATCAGTACCCACAAAGCAGCGATTGCTGCTACCTCTGAAATGGTAATAACTCCCGTATAGATCCCGATTAACACAAAAATTGGTAATGGGAGTTCCCATTTGCATTCGCAGATCGATTTCCATAATGCACTACCATCAAATTTTGTCGTCGGCAGATTTCGATGTTTGATTAAAGACCATGTTGACAGTGCTAAAATCATCAAGAAAGTGGGTACTAGACCGGCAAGAAAGAGTTCTTGAATCGTGAAGGTAACTTCAGCACTCGTTTGCTGCGCGACCACTCCATAGAGAATGAGTGGTACACTCGGGACAATCAATAACCCTAAACTACCAGAAGTCGTTACAAGACCTAAACTAAATTTTTCGGAATATCCCGATTTCATGAGTATTGGAAATAGCACAGCACCTAGTGCGACTATCGTTACACCTGACGCCCCTGTCAATGCCGTGAACAATGCACATGCTACAAACCCGACGATCGCAATACCAGAAGGCATCCAACCGAGTAAGGCTCGTAACAAGTTCATCATTCGTTGAGAAGCATTCGATTCGGCAAGCAAATAACCGCAAAACGTAAACAAAGGTAACGCAACAAGTAACGGCGTGTTCGCGATACGCAGAATCTCCGTTGCAATACCTACTAGACTGATGTCCGTAGCTAGGTATACAACCATTGTCAATGCCAGAATCACTGCAAATAGTGGAGCACCTAGCAAAGCCATAATCAAAACGCCTACCAGTCCCAAATAGATCATTGGCGTATACTCGAAATGGCGGCAAAAAGAAAGCGAGTTCCCATTACAAATCCCGAAATCGGAATAATGCAGACAAAAACCCAGTTGGGTAGTATGCCGATACCAGGTGTACCATCAATAAACTCCCACAAAATGACCTGGATCGAAAAAATCGCGAACACGACGCAAACTAGCGCCGCGAGAGTATTTGCAATACAGTGAGTGTACTTCTTTACCACCTCGGGAAGAAACCGGTCAAGGACATCTAGTCGAATATGACCGCTTTCGCGGACCGCGACCATCGCGCCGATCATCGTAATCCACAAGACGGTCATCTGCACAAGTTCGTGACTCCAAGACAATCCAAATGAAAAGGTATTTCGCAATACCACTTCCATGATCGGAACACCTAAGACGATGACAAAGAGAGTCACGAGAACTCCGGTTTCTAATTGTCTTAGTAACGTAAGAAATTTATTGGGTTCGATAATCCTGTAATACTTCCTGCAGCTTGCGGTACGGGTCTTCTGGTATATACCCTTTTTTGCGCATTTGATCGATGGCTTTTTTAGCGGCTTGATTCCATCGGTTCAACGAGTCCGGATCAGGATCAAGTAATTCCACACCATGGTCCTGCATCGCGCTGAAGGCATCATCCTGATCCTTGTAGAGCTGAACTTCCGAGGCGGTAACAACCTCCTGCAATTCCTCTAGCAAAATCTCTTGGGCGAATTCAGTTAAGCGATTAAACGACCGGCGATCTAGCACAAAAACTATATAAACATAGGTGAACGGAATATTCAATATGTACTTTACTTGCGCGTGCCATTGGAGAGCGATTGCGGCAACAGGTGGGGATGCAATAGTATCAATCAATCCCGTTTGTAGACTTGGTAGTACATCGACTACGGTTAGTGGAATGGGCGATGTTCCGAAGGTTCTCAACGTATGATCCGCGATGCGATCGTCCTTGGGAGTCCATATTTTTAACGAATAAGTTTCTTCAACCGTATCGAACGGCTTCGTACTCATCGCATATGCAAAACCAATTCCGATAAATCCTATGGGGACAAAATTAGTATTGTCAAACTGTTGCTTAACCCATGAATCAAACTCTTGTCGAACGACATTAACTTCGTCGAGGTCCTTAAACTGCAACGGCAAGTTGTACAGATTTAAGTCTGGAACTTCAGTCGCGAAGACTTGGGTTGCCACAATTCCACCCTGTAATTGACGGGCGCGGATCTTCCGTTTTACCGTCAAGTCATCCCCCATTACGCCATTAGCATAGATCTTTAACTTGACCTCACCATCTGTCCGAGCGAATAGATTGTCGGAAGCGGTGCGCAAGTTTTCAACAATCACTGAATTATCCGGGGAGATTGTCGCAATTTTCAATGTAGTTGTAGCACTTCCAGACACAACAAAACCTATTGCTAAAACGACAATAGCGAGTCTGTTGCTAAAAGTATTCATCTGCACTATTTAGTAATTCGGTGGCTAGTTTTTGTGCTAGAACGTTTTGAAAGGTGAAACCCTTCACTTTAGGATCCGCGGAAATCACTTCGTTCAATAACTTATCGTGAAGCGTGCGATCAAATGCCAAACGTGCGTACTGTTTGGCCATTAAGACCTTCGCGTAAAGATTTTTCCCGGAACTGAGCTCAATTACCTTTTCAAAATGCTCGCGTGCGCGCTCAAGATCTCCACCTAGTAGAGGTGGAATGATCGAATCAAGCACGGCTTTATATAGATGTGGTGCGCCTAAGTAATAGTTTTCATCAAGTTCAAGCAAGCGGTCGAGTAAAACATGAACCGAGGGTAATTGTGCTAACGCCCCGTAATCTGACTGATGTGCATCAAGCCAACTTGCCCATGTACTCATTACGCCATAGATTGTAGGGACATCTTTCAGACTTAATTCCGATACCGTAGATGCGACTTCTGCGAATGACATTGAGTCGATACCGCACAGTTTTTTATTTCGCATACAAGCTGCTTGTGTCGCTAGATCCCAGGCTTTTTTCGTCATTAACTGTTTGCGTTCTGGTTCCGATACAAAAGCCATCGCATAGGCACTGTTCAATTCTGCTGCAGCGAACAGCAACTTAGTATTCTTCGGATTACTCACGATAAGAGCATCAAGCATGATCAGGTATGCTGGTAATCCATCTTCGATCAACGAAACATCATCGTGATTGAGTATCGCCGATGCGAGATCGTCGGAAATCTTGTTAGTGATTGGAGTAAGCAATAACTGACAACTTGACAGCATAAGCAGAACAACCAACCACAATGCCAGCACACACGGTTTGTGAAACCTAATTAACATGTTACTCATTGTACAAATGCTAGTGCTCGAAAGTACGCACACCACCAACAAGTATTCTCAAATGAATACCGAAAACATTAAATTTAAACCCTGGATCATATACGGTCCTATTGTTGTTTGGTTACTGTTCTGGTTCGGTTCTTTAATAGGATATATATTTTCTGGATTAGAGGAATATGTACCTTGGTGTATTCCTCATTTTGAAGGATGCACTAGTGTCAGTAAAGCCGGTCGTTATGGGACGAGCTTTTACTTATTCAAGATCCTGCTAATCCCCGCGACGATACTCCTATTCATTTATTGGATCGACGTGTATCGATGGCAACGGTTCCAACGAATTTTGTCTGCTCGTTTAGCGACATTGATCCTAGTTAGTGGATGCATAGGAGCTGTCTTTTTAATCGCTCATCTTACTGCTCTTGGACTTGACTGCGAAATCTGTAGAACGTTCAGAAATTACGGAACAAAAGGTTTCTTCGTGTTCACCATTGCAGCGCAATGGATGCTGTATTTTCACCTTCGATCAACTTTTTCTAAAGAACTCAGCACGAGATGTTTTTTCGTAATCTGTGTTCTCGTTACATTCGAGATGCTGTTATCAGGTACTGTCCAATTCTTTTGGGAAGATACAAGATGGATCGAAAACGGTATCGCATGGCGAAGCACTTTCTATCTATCGTTTGCGCCATTTCTGGTCAGCAAACTATGGAAACGTTAATGATTGCGGCTTATCCAACCACTGGATTGAATAGATCAATCCTCTTGTTCGGTTTTATCCTCGACAGGTGTTGCTTCCCCAGTAAATTCCTTGACTGCTTCCAGTAACTCATCCATCGATGGTCGATTTGAATACCGTTCTTCAGCACGCTTCAACACGATTTTATTATCTGTGTCGATCAAGAATACTCCGGGATGACCTACCCCATACGCGAAGTCTCCTTCTTTGTGGGATTCATTCAATATTCCGAAGTTTTTGACGGTATTGAACCCTTGATCCGATAACAGGCTGAAGTCCAAATTCTCAGCACTTTTGAACTTTGCATTCTGTTCGACGCTGTCGTAGGTAACCGCGGCAACGGCTACACCCGCGTCATTAAATTCTTCCAGTTTTCCTTGCAACTCAACTAGTTGCGCCTTGCAATACGGTCACCAATTTGAAGTGCGCGCAAAAAATAGCAGTATCCCTTTGCTTTCACCCCGAAGATCTTCGATAGTTTGTTCGTCACCATCGGTGTTTTTCACATCCAGATCTGGGATTTCCGAACCTAAGTCCGGTCCCCATTTATCTTGATAGTCGGCGGCGAAAATTGATGTGGACATGGCGAGAAGTAAACCCAATACGGTCACGCTAAATAGTTTGCTAATGTTTCTTATCAACACTTTTACCTCACTGTATGTGTACATCTAACTCTGTTATATTGTAAGGAACACGTTCCGTGAATCTGCTAGCTCGTACGAATTCTTACGGTGTCGCTTTCTGTCCCGTACACAAGTTATGATCAAAAAGTAATGGGTAATCCAATTTATGCTGATTTTTTGGGTTTTGTTCTCTTCAACTGTGTCGTTTATTACAGCGACAATCGCGAACCCTGCGTTGTCGAACTGTTCAAAATGCTCTTGCATATCAGACAATAACCCATCAAGACAAGGATGATCATCACTATTAGCAAAAATTCTCCTCGTATTGCAAAAAAACAGGAGTAGCCCTTTTTTCTCACCGCGAAGATCGGCTATCGTTCGTTTAATTCCATCTGTATCTCGCAACTCAACGCTAGGTGCTTCTGAACCAATCTCTGGTCCCCAATCTTTCTCCTATTCTTCAGAATGCACATGCACTGATAACATACAAAATGGAGTTATTGTTGCAGCAATCCGAAAACCAATCAAAGTTCGCAGAAACATTTACACCTCAATTCTCGTTACTAAAAAATTACATCTTACCGTAACCCGAAACGCAAAGATTCTGCCTGCTTGTCACAATGTTTATAGTCCACTCTTCAGAGTTGATTTCGGGATGGTTTTAGTCTTGGTCTAAATCAGTTGAGGCATGGTCAGTTGTAGACTCAATCGACAGTTTCAACAGGGACTCTAAAATTCGTCGAGCGACGGTTCATTTGCATAGTCATTCGAATAGTAGTTGTCTGGACCATCATTGTGAGTTATCATCATATGAAGCCCTTGGATATATTTAAGGAAGTGTGATTAATTCGTATCTCTCTCTTCAACTTCGTTGTAGGTCACGGCCGCAATCGCAAACCCTACATCGCTAAACCGTTCGAGATTTTCTTGCATATCAGCCAACAGCAACTTACGAAAGGGTTCGACTTGAGGACAAAAGAATAGGATTAGTCCTTCATTTTCGGTGCAAAGGTCGTTAATACTTCTCGTTTCTCTCCGTCCATATTTTCTAGCACAATTTCAGGTACCTCGGTGCCTGTTTCAGGACCTTTTGTGTCTATGTCATGCTCCCATTGTCCCATGGAAGACACTGAGACTACTCGAGAGCTCGCAATCTTTAATGCTTATTGCTCGTCTTGTGCATCCGAATTAACGAAAAGAGTCAACGGTAGACACGATACGACCGCGACCGACATGCAGAGCTTACTTGCGTTTCTCAGATACATTTACACTTTACTTTAATCTGCAAAATCCTTTTCGCGTAAACAAAAAAGTTACTCTGCTTCGATTACTGTTTCTTTGTCAGGTTTCGACTTGTTAGTTAATCTTAGCAACGACTTCAAGATTTCTTCCAACGATGGTTCATAGTCGTGATCAGTTTCGTATGTACCGTCGAATCCATCTGCATGAACTAACAATAGTAGCAACTCTTGCTTGAATGCAACTTTATTCTCTGAATCGATCATCAACACAATTGGTGAAAATACGCGCTTCCACGAGCCATCCTCTTTTTGTTTTCTTTTATACAAACCAAAATTTTTACGGGCTTCAAACTCATTATCTGAAAGAAGGGAAAACTTCAAATTTTCCAAACTTTTATGCTCGGAACTTTCATAAAACGTTTGATCGAAAACCACTGCGACCGCAATACCGGCTTCATGAAATTCCTCGATTTTCTCTTGTAAATTGGCTAGCAACTGTGAATCGTAAGGTTCTCCAAAACAAAAAAATAGGAGTAACCACTCTTTCTCACCACGAAGATCTTTAATAGTTCGTTTCTTTCCCTGGGCATCTTCCAAGTCAACACTAGGGACTTCCGAACCGATTTCCGGCCCCCACTGATCCTTCTGTTCGTCCGATTCGGCGAAAAGAGGTAGTAGAAACATAACTACGGCAAGTGTAATGCAGTATTTATTTGTGCTTCTCAGTAACATTTACACCTCAGTTCTATTTCGTGTGTAGAGCGTTACATAATAATCAAAAGTCTCAACAATATGCCATCATTTCAAAGTTCTAATGGTCCCATCTATTTCGAACAAATGGGATCTCGTTCGGCACCGACAGTTCTCATGATTCATGGTCTTGGGTGTCAAACTATTCATTGGCCAGAATCGATGTTGCGCGCCATCGTTGACGCTGGATTTCGCGTAGTAATCTTTGATAACCGAGACGTCGGTTATTCATTTGAAGTAGAAAAATCGTCACCTGACATCATGCATTTGCTAGAAGCACTTAACGATCCTAGTTGTTTCGAGCCTCCATATACTCTCGAAGAAATGGCAGAAGATGTGGTTCAGTTGCTAAATCACATAGGTCAATCCGGTGCTCATGTGATTGGTGTATCGATGGGTGGAATGATCGCCCAGCATCTCGCGTTTCGTTTTCCGGAGCGAATTTTTAGTTTAGTTCTATTGATGTGTTCCTCTGGTAATCCCAAGGTACCTGGTGCATCGGCCGAGGCGATCGGTGCGCTCGCCTCAACTTTGGCGTCTTCCGACCGTGAATCCGACATTGAATCGGCAAGAGCAGCGAGTCGAATTTTCGGAGGTCCACATTACGACTCATGTGAGTATGGAATTGGTCGATTTTGTGAACGAGCTTATGATCGCGCCCGAAGACCGGACGGAACTACACGACAACTAGCGGCTATACTTTGCGACGGCGATCGTTCGTCCCGCTTAACTCAGGTATCCATTCCAACGCTTTTGATCCATGGTGATCATGATGCGCTTGTCAATCCAAAGGGTTCGGACGACTTAGCACGACTACTACCTAATACAGAGCTAGTCATAGTGAAAAACTTAGGTCATGATTTATCAGAACCAGCAATCCCGTTTATATGTGACAACATCGTCCGACATCTACATAATGTTCCAATTCTTCGGTAACTCGACAATGTACCTTGGCTATGCGTATGTCTGTTGGGTGAAGGTTACCTCTACACATTTAGCTGTCTAGAAAAGGAACTGTTTCAAAAATTCATGAGATTAAAGAGTGACAGTCAGTCGCTTGCGATTTTGGGCGGTACAGGATCGGTTGGATATGGGCTAGCTTTACGTTGGGCTCGAGCCGGTTATAAAATTTATATTGGGTCGCGACAAGAACAAAAAGCGGTTGAAGCTGTGGAAAAGCTTAAACAACAATATCCTGAAGCCAATGTTCGCGCATACACCAATGTTTCGGCGGCTCAATTAGCAGAGTTAGTTGTGCTCACAGTACCATCAGCACACCAAATTTCTACACTCGAAACGGTAAAAAACTATTTGTCAGGCAAAATCTTAGTGGATGTTACTGTTCCCTTGGTACCGCCCAAGGTAGGGACTGTTCAACTTCCCGAACAGGGAAGTGCAGGACAAAGAGCACAAGAATTTTTAGGTGAGTCCGTTATGGTCGTATCGGCATTTCAAAATATATCTGCATCCCTACTCGTTTCGGATGAAACAATTGAGTGTGACGTGCTTGTTGCCGGCAATAAACGCAAAGCTCGGGAACAAGTTATTGAACTAGCCGAAGCTGCCGGACTTCGCGGATGGCACGCTGGTCCGATTGCTAATGCCGCAGCAGCAGAAGCCCTTACTAGTGTTCTCATCCAAATCAATCGACTCCATCCGATCACACATTCAGGAATTAGAGTATTCGGGCAAGCCAAGCATTGAGGCACTGTGGGAATCACGATCCAACAGTTTGAGGGTCTTCCACTCATTGAACCCAACGACGATCTCGCACAAATCCTTATCGATCTGTTGCCCCAGCAGCAGTTTCAACTCAAAGAACACGACATCCTCGTTGTTGCACAAAAAATAGTCTCAAAAGCAGAGGGGCGACAAGTATTGCTGTCCGAGGTATCGCCTTCGTTCAAGGCGATAAAACTGGCGCAAGAGGTTGAAAAAGATGCTCGATTAGTAGAGGTCATTCTGCAAGAATCAACGGAAATTGTTCGCAAAAAGAAAGGCGTATTAATCACGCGCCACCGCCTAGGGCACGTGTCCGCGAATGCTGGTGTAGATCAATCAAATATATCTCACGAAGCCGGCCCAAGCGCGTTGTTGTTACCACTAGATCCTGACGAATCGGCTCGGAAAATACAACATCAAATCGCGCAACAAACCGGTGTGGATGTCGGCGTCGTTATTAGTGACTCGGCAAATCGTCCATGGCGACTGGGAAGCACTAGCATAACAATCGGTGTTGCTAACTGTACTGTTTTAGAGGATTGGCGCAGTGAGCAGGATATTTTTGGTCGAACGCTCAAAATAACAATGGTAAACCGCGCAGACAGTATCGCAACAGCGGCTAATCTAGTTATGGGAGAAACAACGGAACAGATACCTGTAGCTGTTGTTCGCGGGATACCAAATACGTTCCCAAATGATCAATCGGTCAAAGTCTGTCATCGACCGTTAAGTGAGGATTTATTCCGTTGACGATTCTCGCAATTACCGGAGGTATAGGTGGAGCAAAACTCGCTTTAGGTTTGACCCATTTTTTGACACCAAACGAACTTATCTTTCTAGCCAATACAGGCGATGATTTCGAGCATTTAGGACTATATATTTCACCTGATATTGATACTTTGATCTACACTTTGGCAGGAGTAGTCGATCCTGATCGTGGTTGGGGAAGAAGTGAAGAAACTTGGCATTGTCTCGATACTCTAGCTTACCTAGGGGAGCCGTCGTGGTTCCAATTAGGTGACCAAGATCTTGCGGTTCATATAGCACGTACACATGCTCTCAAACGGGGTAAAAACCTATCGGAGATTACTGACAGAATCAGAATAGCTCTTGGAGTTAAATACAGAATTCTCCCTGTTAGCGATGATCCCATCAGAACTTTTTTACACACCTCGATCGGAAGGTTATCTTTTCAAGAATATTTCGTGAAAAAAAGATGTGAACCAACTGTAAACCAAATCGAGTATGAGCATTCAAATGCTTGTTTAAACCCACGGTTAGATTTGTCGGAGCTCGAAGGTGTGATCATCTGTCCCTCAAATCCATACCTCTCGATAGGACCCATGCTAGCCATCGATTCATTGTTTGAGTTTCTACAATCTACAAGAATACCCGTCGTCGCAGTATCGCCTGTAGTAGCAGGCAAGGCTATTAAAGGACCAACAGCCAAGATCATGCAAGAATTAGGAGTTGCCGTTTCGGCTATCGCTGTTGCAAGACACTACAAGGAGTTGATCAATGGATTTATCGTTGATGAATCTGACATCGATTCAGTACCGGAAATTGAATCAATGGACATAAGTGTCTCTGCATACCCCTCCGTCATGACTACACTCCAAGATCGAATCAAATTGGCGCGCCATTCGGTTAATTTTGTCCGCTCTCTTTCGCAACAATGACCGAGTCGATTTGGGCATTAGTCCCATTTAAAGACGCACCGTTCGCAAAAAGTCGGTTTCACGAACATCTTGAAGTGACACAACGAGGGTTACTTGCTCAAGCAATGCTGCGAGATATTTTGAGTGCATTGAATTATTCCTCACGAATCGCTGGGACCGTGGTATGTTCAAGTTCAGCTTATGTGAAAGAACTGAACTATGAAAATACAGTATTGTTTGAAGATCATTCTTCGAATTTGCAAACTGCTCTCACGCAGGCGTGCGAGTTTACTAAGAAGCAATTCAATAACCCTACTATTTGTATCGTTCCTGCTGACATTCCGTTAGTGCAGAGTCACGATATCGATGAGTTGTTGGAACAACATCATGAGGTCACAGTTGTGCCAGATGCACAGCAACTCGGTACCAATGCTTTGGTAATTTCACCACCCATCGTTTTTGAACTGGTATTCGATGGTCAAAGTTTTGTCCCACACCTCGAGAATATCCGAGCAGCAGGTATTGAACCAAAAATAGTGCAAATGTCCTCCTTTGCTATTGACATAGATCACTTTGAAGATCTGTTTGATGTAATAGAAAAAGCTCCCTGTTCGCAAACAGCGTCGGTGATTTTCAATGAAAGATTACTAGAAACTGCCACCGCCCAATAAACTGATTTCGCCATGTTGCCAACATTAAGTAACGACACACTGAACCAACTTTGGACACAAAGGTCACTTAGGTCTTTGATGGCAGAAGCAGCCGAAATTCGAGATCTACATTACTGCAACGTCATCACCTATTCAAAAAAGGTTTTTATACCGCTCACACAACTTTGTCGTGACGTTTGTCATTACTGCACCTTCGCTAAGGTGCCGAGCAAGCTTAAGTCGCCGTACCTAACTGTAGATGAAGTTTTAAAGATTGCGCGACAGGGACAGAACTTAGGATGTAAAGAAGCACTCTTTACGTTAGGAGAAAAACCTGAACTACGCTACAAAGTCGCGAAAGAGTGGCTAAACACGCATGGGTATGAATCGACAATCGATTACCTCAAAGATGTCGCTGCTCGAGTCCTTGAAGAAACAAGTTTGTTACCCCATTTCAATCCCGGTACCTTGTCCGTGGATGAAATCAGAACATTACGGTCCAAAGCTCCTTCAATGGGATTAATGTTAGAGTCTTCGGCCACGCGATTGACTAAGAAAGGTATGCCGCACTATGGTTCACCCGACAAGGACCCAAAAATTCGTCTGCAAACGTTGAATTGGCTTGGACAGAGCCGAGTTCCCACCACGACTGGTATATTGATGGGTATTGGTGAAACCCCCGAGGAACGATTGCAGTCATTATGGGACACACACGAGGTTCACCAACAATACCACAACGTACAAGAAGTTATTGTGCAACCATTTAGAGCAAAGTCTGATACGCAAATGGCGAATTTTTCAGAACCTAGTCTAGAGGAGATATTACGAACGATTGCTATCGCGCGTTTGATTTTTGAACCAGAGGTGGCAATCCAAGCCCCACCCAATTTGAGTCCAGGGGTATTACCGCACCTCATTGACGCAGGAATTAATGACTGGGGTGGTGTTTCACCACTCACACCTGACTTTGTAAATCCAGAAGCACCCTGGCCTCATTTGAAAAAACTTAAATACGAGACTGCTTCACGCGGAAAACTATTACATGAACGATTAACGGTATACCCGAAATACATCCAGGATCCAGAAATCTGGATCGACCCAGCTATTCGTCCGCGAGTGTTACGGGCGGTGGATGCTGACGGTTTACCACGTGCGGATGATTGGTGTCCCGGTGACTTGACCGAACCTCCCTATAACGGTCGGTTAAATGTCGAACGACCACCGTCGACTCGATCAAACCAAGTCAGTGCCACACTTGATCACGTTTCAAACGGCAAAGAACTTGATCTGGATCAGATTGTGCAGTTGTTTTCTGCCCGTGGTGGTGACTTCGTCCAGATCGTGCAATTTGCTAATGAACTCCGAAAAACCACTGTCGGCGATACAGTAACCTATGTCGTTAACAGGAATATCAACTATACCAATATTTGTTACTTCAAATGTCGCTTCTGCGCATTTTCGAAAGGTAAACTGTCGGAAGACCTCCGCGGTCGTCCGTACGATCTTGACAAAACAGAAATTCAACGCCGCGTGGTAGAAGCTTGGGACCGCGGTGCGACTGAAGTTTGTATGCAAGGTGGCATTCATCCTGACTACACCGGAGATAAATATATCGAACTTGTTCGGTTGGTGAAAGAGGTTACACCAGAGATGCATGTCCATGCCTTTTCTCCCTTGGAAATCTGGCAGGGAGCACTGAGTTCTAAACGTTCTCTCGAGGACTTCCTAAAAGAATTGAAAACGGTTGGCTTAAACACGTTACCTGGAACCGCAGCCGAGATTCTCGATGATTCTGTGCGTAAGAAAATCTGCCCGGACAAGATAAATTCCAAACAATGGCTAGAAGTTGTGAGTACGGCTCACAAAGTGGGTATACCCACTACGGCGACCATCATGTTTGGACACGTAGAACGTTCAGTACATTGGGCGCGACATCTGTTGGCCATTCTTGAAGTTCAAAAGAATACGGGTGGTTTCACCGAATTCGTTCCACTTCCATTTATTCACCGGGAAGCCCCAATGTATCGAAAGGGATCAGCCAGAAAAGGCCCGACTTTTCGTGAGTGCTTACTAATGTATGCAGTGGCCAGGATCGTGTTCCATCCCTATATCAAAAACATTCAAGCTAGCTGGGTGAAATTGGGGCGACAAGGTGCTATTTCAGCTTTAAATTCAGGCTGTAACGATCTTGGGGGAACTTTGATGAACGAAAGTATTTCTCGAGCAGCTGGAACGTTACACGGACAGGAAACTAGCACCTTAGAATTTCAAAAATTAATACGTTCCATAGATCGGGTTCCGTTGCAAAGGTCTACTGTGTATGCTGAAGTCTCTCCGGAAATTCGACGCAAAAGCGATAATCCTCACCCTCTTAAAACAGTAAGTTATTCTCCGCCGTCTGGAGGTGTTGGGATGAGATGTAGGGATCTAGTTCGTAACTAACTTTGTTTTGTGATTCGAGTATAAGTTGTTTGTTCGATCCAAGAATTTACTTCAGTTCTGTAATTCAGTCGGCGTTAAAAATTTTGTTCAAGAATCTTCTACTGGTTGTTCTGAACCGGGATTAGAGTTCTCTTCTAGTATATTTTCGCTGTTGATGTACGGTACGTGGTGGGTACCAAAACGCATCCAAGCATCCCATATCGGGCGAACAACGTGCTGAATTTTGCTTTGTTCATGTGTTGTCATAATTTTGGATCTCCTTGTTCTCGTTGTTTGTTCCTCGAATTGAATTTCATTGTTTACATGTGGTAAATAAGGTTAGTTTTTCTGATTTCAAGCCCGTATCAATAAATTTTTGTCAATTCGCGAAAAATGTCAGGCAAAACTTAGAGATACGTAATGGTCCAGCAGTAAACCAACGAACAGACACCCCAAGTAAACAGTGGAAAATCGAAATGACTTGACAGGGAGTTTGGAATCTCGAAACACCAGCATTCCGACGGCAAAACCCATGTAAAGGATCCCCAATACAAGCGCTACCACGAGATATAACAATCCGCTCATTCCAATCACAAAAGGCACCAGCGTCGTAATAAAGAGAAAAATGGTGTAGACAAGAATCGCCCATCGAGTATATCGATCGCCATGAGTGAGTGGTAGCATTGGCACACCTGCAGTCTCATAATCTTCCGCTCGATCAATCGCCAAAGCCCAAAAATGAGGTGGTGTCCACATGAAAATGATCGCAACTAATAACACAGCTTCAATATCGATGGAATTGGTAATCGCAACCCAACCTAATAAAGGCGGTGCTGCACCAAAGAGTCCCCCGATCACAATGTTTTGAGAGGTCTTGTGTTTCAAGAATATCGTGTAAATCAAACCGTACCCAATCCACGAAGCAATGTTCAACCACGCAGTTAACGGGTTAACGTACAGGAACAAAATCACGACACCCGTGCTTCCTAAAATAGCAGCAAATACTATTCCTTCGATTGGTTTGACACGGCCAGTCGCAATCGGTCGTTGATGTGTTCGCTTCATCTGGGTATCGATGTGTGCATCGACGACATGATTGACTACTGCAGCACTACCAGCAACCAAAGCGATCCCAACCAAACCGTTCAACATCAACATAACTGGTATTGGTTGTGAAACAGATAGTAGCATACCTACCAAAGCACAAATCAGCATCAACAAAACGACACGCGGTTTAGTCATGTCGAATAAATCTAGTAGGTAGTTCAACTTGTAGGGAATAGCGAATTAGGACGAGAAATGTATCGTCTACATTTTAAAGAAGCACCTAAATCGGACGTGGGAAAATCATTCGCTCGTACCTAGTCTATTTAACACTTTCCATGCTATCGCGACGGATTGTTTTCAAAAATGTTGTTTAATACTAGATGTCTAAATTGTGCTTTTCAGCGTCTACAGGTACAAAGGTTGATCAGATTGCTTACAATGTATCCTTTACGTGCTGTAAAACAATCAATCATTTAGCAGAATTAGTTTAAGACTTTTCGTACGTGGTATTACGTGCATAAGTCGCTTTATTCGATTCATTTGACGACTTAAAGTACTAAAAATATTGGATTTTATAAGACAATTTCTGTTATTTTGTCAACACTGAGGATTTTTTAGATATGGGTGAACTACAGAAAAATCTAGATCAATTAGCAACCCGTGGATCCCGTTATTTACGCAGATTCGCATTCAAGGAAGCAATGGAGAAAGCCTGGGCCAGCGTGGGATGGATTGCACTTATCTTGCCCGCTGTTTACGTTATTGTCCAAATCTACGAGCTGATCACGGCTACGACTGTGTGGCCGCTGGGTATATTCCTCACAATCGTATGCACGATTCTCATTCCCGTCGTATTTTTGGCGCTCTGGGCTTTGATTGGCTTCTTGTTCGGACACATCGATAGGCAAACATCCTTAGCCTTATTTGACCGAGAACTTCGTCTAAAGGATCGACTGCAAGCCGCTGACGAATTTATTCGTAAGGACCAAACTACACCGTTCGAAACCGCAGCAATTTCAGATGCGATACCACATGCCCAAGACGCTATGCAAACTCGGCTTGGCAAAATTGAAATTGCTCGTCCAGCTATGGATGCGGTCAAATGGCAGCACGTGATCGGCGCCTTAGTGTTACTTGCAATTGGTGTAACTGCACATGCGTTAGTATTCGAACCAGAACAACCTGAGGAAGACCAAACTCAGGATGAAATCTTGCTGCTTCCTGATCACGAAGACGCGCAATTACCAAATTACGGCGAGGAAGAACGCGGGGCCCATGAAGCAATGGAACTGGACACTCCGGTTCCTGAAGAGCAAAAGAAAACCAAAATTCGAAAAGGTGAAGAATCTCTCTCATCTGATTCAAACTTAACAGAAGCACAAGAGGCTACTAGCACCCCACGAGAAGCAATGCAAACAGGTCTGAGTGGAACTGCTTCACAACAGAATCAACCGGGTCAAGCTAATTCAAGCGTATCTGGTCAGGGCGATCCTGAAAAGAAAGAAGACCAAGAAGCACGCGCCAAAGATCCCTCAAAGAAAAAAGACTCAAAGAAAAAAGAACCTAAAGAAAGCGATAAAGATGAATCTGCCAGTGGTATCGCCGGCGGTAAAGGGACTGGTTCTGGCCAACAATCATCATCTAGTGAAATGTTGGAACAAAACTTTCGTTCGAAAACTGACGATTTCGATGACGATGTCGATCAAGAGTCTGACGACGAGGAAGATGAAGAGCAAGAGTCAGCTAGTGCTGCAAAACCGATGCTCAATCAGAAGAAAGCGCCCGTAGACCGGAGACTTGCACCCTCTGGTGTATCGAATGAAGAAAACGAACAAGCTAATGGCAGAGGTGGTGCTGGCGGTCTCAAGAAAACTCGTGGAGTAGCAGCCATGCTATTAGGTGTACCGATGCCCGACAAATTGCGATCGCAGGTCAACATAGGCCGAATCAAAGTTCAACGCGAACGTGCAGTTCCGGTGCCCAATCAAGTCACAAACATAGAAAGTGAAGACCGTGGAGAAATCGACGAGAGTGTCGGCGAATTCTCACGTCCCGAAATGAAGCCTTGGTTAAGTGATGTCGTAAAGAACTACTTTACCTCATTGCGCCAAGAATCATCCCCTTAACTTAAATTACTTAACTAAGAGAGAACACACATGGCAGAACAAAGTTCCGCAGTTGCTTCCCAAGCGGCTCATTTCAAGGAGGTTTTTTACAAGATCCGAGCCGAAGTCAACAAAATGATGGTGGGGCAATCCGATGTAATTGATGGCGTATTAACAGCACTATTGGCTGGTGGACACGTATTACTTGAAGGGGTTCCCGGTTTAGGGAAGACCATGATCGTAAGGTGTCTCAGTGACGCTGTACACCTTGGCTTTTCGCGTATTCAGTTTACGCCCGACATGATGCCTGCAGATATTCAGGGTACCATGGTATTGACCGAAACTGAAGGTGGCGGTCACGAGCTTAACTTTCAACAAGGCCCGTTGATCAGCAATCTGATTCTTGCGGACGAAATCAACCGCGCAACACCTAAGACACAGTCAGCACTCTTGGAAGCAATGCAGGAAAAGCAAGTTACTGTCGGTAGCAGAACTATTCGTTTAGATGAACCGTACTGTGTCATGGCAACACAAAACCCGGTCGAACAGGAAGGGACGTATCCTCTCCCAGAGGCACAGCTCGACCGCTTTCTCTTCAAACTCATTGTCGGATATCCAGAAGAACATGAATATGGCGATATCGTTGACCGTACCACCGGTAGTGAAGAAGTCGTGATAGATCCTGTCGCTACTGGAGCAGACATTCTCAGCTTGCGTGAAATTGCCCGCAGTGTAGCTGTTCCTAGCGATACCAAATCCTATGCCATTAAGTTGGTCATCGCGACTCAACCGCAGAGCAAATATGCTCCTGAATCAGTTAATAAGTACACCCTTTTAGGATCTAGTCCGCGAGGAGTGCAAGGACTTATGCTAGCCGGCAAAGTACAAGCACTGTTGAACGACCGGTTCGCAGTTAGCACAGACGACGTGAAGAAAATCGCACACGATGTTTTACGACATCGATTGATTCTGAACTTCCAAGCGCAAGCCTCTAATGTGACCACTGATACGCTTATCGATGACATTCTGAGTCACGTCAAAACACCACACGCTGTCAATTAGACAGAGGTAACATTGTGGCAACTGCTCTTACTTTTGAAGAGCTCTTCGACTCTGAATTTCTCAGTGCCCTAGAAACGTTTGATTTAAGGATTAAGCGTTTCATCCGACAGGGTCGGCACGGCGAACAATTATCGCATGATCGAGGATTTGGTCAAGAGTTTAAAGACTTTAAAGCGTATGTTCCAGGCGACGATTTACGTGCAGTAGATTGGAATATCTACCAACGTTTGGGTCGACTGTTCGTACATGTTTTTGAAGAATACCAGGAACTACCGCTCTATCTGCTTGTCGATCGCTCAAAAAGTATGTTTCACGAAGATCCCCCACGAATCCGTGCCGGACTTCGAACTGCACTAGCATTGGGTTCGATCGCGGCTAGCCAACACGATGTAGTTTCACTATTCTCCTTTTCCGACGATCTCAATATGAATACTCAATCGATTTCGTCTAAGGGACATGTCATAACTTTAGCGCGCCAGATGGTCGAACTCCATGAGTTAAATGGGACCCAATTGTCTGAGGTACTTAAATTACTTGCCGTACAAAAGTTACGCCGTGGACTCCTAGTAATCATTTCAGACTTTTTCGACCCGGAGGGAATTCAGGCTATTACCGAAGCAACTAAGCTTGTTCGGCATAAGGTATTATTGGTGCAATTGATCAAGGCTAGCGATGCAGATCCAACAGTGAATGCTGACATCGTTGGGGATCTACGGTTAGTAGACTGTGAGACCCAGGGAGCGATCGATGTTACGATCGCGCCCCAAGTATTGCGCGAATATACACGGGTGTATCAAGCATTTAACAAAGACTTATCAGAACTTGCAGACGGTCTTGGATCTGGTCTCGTCCAAATAGATATCGAAGAACCAATTCTCGATCAACTGAGCACTATATTTCAGACTAGAAATCTATTGATATGAATTTTTTAACCATTAGCCCTCTCTTGTTTGGTGTAGGACTCGCGGCGCTCGCGGTCGGTTTGTTCGTACTGCAACAATTACGTATTCGCTATACACAGTTGTATGTACCTACTACTCTGTTCTGGGCCGAAGCTGTTCGTGACGCGCCCGTGCGAGTGTTCCGAAATCGGTTTAAACATTGGTTAGCGTACCTACTAGTATTACTGATCTGCTGGTTACTCTGGCTAGGATTTTCCGACTTTAGAACGAACACTAGTGCCACCGGAGACTTTCATGCTTTTGTTCTTGATGCCTCCGCGGGAGCATCTGTCGGTAACGAATTCAATTCGTCAAAACAGCAATTGTTAAATGACATTGGTTCGTTTTCCAAGGATCACCGTGAAGTTTATATAACCGCGGGTCGAAATCAAAAAGTACTTGCCACCCGCGAAGAGACACTGTTGTTGGAAAGAAGATTAGCAGATGTCGAACCTAAATCTGCCCCAGCTTCAGTCGAAGACCTGATACGTACACTCGTTCGTGGTGTCGAGGAAGAGGAAAACTTGTTTATCAACATTTACGGACGCACGGCGATACCGCAAGACGTGATCGATCAGTTGCCTGATAATGTTACGATCAATTGGCAACTTCCTACAGATGATGGAACACAGAATCGTGGAATTGTTGCCTTGGGGATTGGAGAACCACTATCCGGTGCCTGGGATAAGATCGATGTGCTCCTACGTATTATTGATTCTTCAGGTGAAGAAATACCATTAACAGATTTATCTTTACTGTTAAACGAGCAACCTCTTGAAGCAGCTTCATTAACTCGGTTGAACGAAACAGACTTCATCATGTACGATGTTCCGGCAAATGGTGGTGTTTTCCAAGTAACTCTAGCTGGCGACGACGATGTCAAGTTTGATAACGAAGCGAGTGTTGCCCTACCCTTGAAGCAACCGATCAGAGTTGCTGTCGGAGAAAATTTACCAAATTCAGTACTCCTTGCCTTACGCGCTGATGCTGCCCTACAGATCGTTTCACTTTCGGAAGAAGCTGATGTTGCAGTTGTGGGACCAGGTGACCCAGCCAGTCCGCTACCAACATTCAGTGTGGTCCCTATGGATAGTCAGGAAATTGCCTTTGTCATTGGTATTGATGAAGGTGAGGACGCCGATCGCTCGCTACAAGTAGCCGTAGATTCCTTAGGCTTGAGAAATATCGACGCCGTGTCGATCGCGACCGAACTGAATCGTGATATCGAAGTTCAGATGGAAATTGGCGACCAGCGGAGTATTGCTTTATGGGACTCCATTGTTGAAGATGAATTCAATTTCAGAGATAGTTTTAGTTTTCCACTGTTTGTGTCAAAATCCATTCGGTATTTGGCCAATGAACCACCTTGGTATGCTTATTTTGCCGCTGGAAGACCAGCTATTGAGCAGAGTGCGGGAGCTTCGCTCGCTAACACTGACCTCTTAAGTGAAATGGCGGCAGGAACATATTTGGTTCGTAACGAAAGTGGTGAATTTGAAAACATGAATCAACTACCTGGCGTAGTATCGTTACTCGACACTGCTGTGACCACTCGTAGTACCAATCAAGGAGTCTTGTCGGAAGCTGGCATTAATACTCCAGTCTATCCGCGCTGGGCACTCCTTACTTGGTTGATGCTATTGGTGTTTGGTCTAGTTATTGCTGAGTGGTACATCTATCAAAGGAGATTAATGCCCTAATGGACATTTCTTTTAGCTATCCTATCTTTGCTTTCCTGTTAATACTCGTTCCGGTCATTTGGCTTTTTCCTATGGGTTCGCGACGAGTGCCTCATTTACTTATCCGTTCCTTAATCTTGTTGTTGGTAACACTTGGCCTTATGCGTCCGGTTTTTGTATCGGATATCGAGAACAAACACTTCGCTATTGTGCTCGACCAATCACCTAGCCTGTCTGATACGGAACGAGAAAATGCCGCGCAAACTGCGCGTGAGTTAAGTAATAGACTGGGGAACGAAGGTGAAGTGAGTGTGGTACAGATTGGTGGTGATTCCCCCATTCTTGATGGCAACACAATTTCACACATGCAAGGGAATAGTACTCCCCTGAGTGATGCTCTAGAAGTTGCTGCGCAAGCCATACCGCCGCGTACTCAAGGTTCGGTTACAGTGATTTCTGATGGTTTAGCGACTGATCGTCACTGGGGGCGGGCTTTTGACCACTTACAAGAACGTGGAATCCCGGTTAATACAATTGCGCTCCAGCGTGATTTAGATCTGTATATCAGTGGCGTAGACGTTAACGATGTGCGGGTGGGCGACAATTTAAAGATGTACGTAGATGTGGTGGGTACTGCCCCTGAGTTTGTGCTCGAAGTAACTCGAGTTGGCGACGATGAGATTCTTGCTGAAACAACAACGTTGTCAAGCATAGAACGGAAACGCGTAGAACTTTCTTTTCGCGTGGAAAACCCTGGTTTTCTTGCACTTGAGATTAGATTAAGAGTTGCCGAAGAACATGATGCTGATTTAACGAACAATTCTGTGAGTACGGTGGTTCCCGTTCAAGACCCTGTACGATTACTTTACTTGGGCGAACGTCAGCAAGGTGCCGCAGACGACTTACGGAAATTGTTAGGTGTTGGATTTGCAATTGATGCTCCAGATCCGAGTTTACTTGATGAGAATTTCAGTACCGGGGCTTATGACGTTGTTTTACTTGACGACGTTCCCACTTCCTCGTTCGCAGAAGGTGTCCTGGAAACCTTAGCTGCAAGTGTACAACAAGATGGATTAGGCTTGATTCATAGTGGTGGAGAAGCAGCTTTCGGCGATGGTGGTTATCACGATTCACCGATCACTGAGCTTTTTCCCGTAGAAATCATAGGCGACCAGGATAAGATCGACCCAAGTGTTGGCTTAGCGATTATTTTGGATACGTCGGGTTCGATGGCGGGCAGTCGAATTGAACTTGCTAAACATATTGCCCGACTAGCTGTACGGCGCATGCAGCCGCATGACCGAATTGGGATCGTTGAGTTTTACGGTAATAAACATTGGGCTGTACCGATGCAACCAGCTTCCAACAAAATTGAGATCGATCGAGCGATCGGCCGAATGAAAGCTATTGGTGGAACGATACTTTATCCTGCAGTACAGGAAGCGTACTATGGCTTACAGAATGTAAACACGAGATTTAAACACATCATTCTGATTACCGATGCCGGCGTGGAACAGGCAAACTACGAAGCGACGGTTCGAAGAATAAATCGAGACCGAATCACAGTTTCGACGATTCTAGTCGGTCAAGGTGGTCATAACCAGATCATGTCCGACATTGCTAATTGGGGGGGTGGTCGGTTTTATTCGGTTGGAAATCAGTTCCAATTAGTAGAAATGATCTTCAAACAGTCGTCGACTAAGAAGTCGCCCATGTATAAACGTGGTGCGTTCGAAGTGGTGGCCTCACGTGGTCCAGGTTGGTGGGGAGAAATCGACCAAGAGGCAATTGTACCAATTCAAGGGTATGTCGAAGTTGATCCGAAAGATGGTGCCGAAGTGCTGTTGTCAATCGCCGACATGGATCATCCAATTGTCTCGACTTGGTTGTATGGATTAGGTCGGGTAACTACTTTTGCTAGTGAACCAGTCGGTGAAGGTACGCGAAGTTGGAGTAACTGGAATGATTATCCGGAATTTCTAGGTCGTTTGATTCGCAAAACGGCACCAGAAGTGCGATCGTTTGAAATCGACACTTATCGACGATATGGTAAAACAACAGTCATTGCGAATCGTGTGTCACGAAATCCACAGTTGAAACCGTCACTTAATCGGTATGAACTTGATAATACTCTTGGTACCACTCCGCCACAATTCAATGAATCCGCACCCGGTTTGTTTGAATCACAGGTAAGAACCCCGACAGATGAAGATGTTTATCTAGGTGTTGGCAACAATTTCAATGATCGCGAATGGCGCGTAGTCAGCTTAGCTACTTCTGATGAAGTGCCGGAAACGCAAGTAGATCCAAGAAACGCAGTCGACTTCGGTCAATTATCCAATAGTACCGGCGGACTTGTAGTCGATGAAATTGCAAACGTTGATTTGAGCCAAAACCTTAGTCCGGATGTGTTGTCTTACTCTGTCACTCAAATTGCACCGTGGCTATTTCTCCTAGCGTTATTTACTTATCTATCAGATCTAATTTATCGTCGGTGGCCACGAGCCAGCTGACAGTTGAACCTATCGAAAGGTACTTTTCTATGAATATGCAATCACACTATCTCCGTAGAGCAGTTCGAACTGTGTTGTCGCTAATTTTGGTGTTGGGGACTACACTTTGTCTTCAGGCTACTCCACTTGACGAATTAAATGAGAGTAATTCGACGGATAGTCGGCTCGACCTAGCGCTAATCGATGCCGTATTCAATGATTCAATTATCGAACACCGAAACATCGACGATGCCGTGAATACTTTACTAATCGAGAGTGAAAACGAAAACAATTCGACCACCCACCGTGTGAAATCACTCCTAGCCGTAGCACATTTGTACTGGCGATTTGGTGATTTTGAAGCCGCGACTGACACGGTCGAGGTTGCGATGGGTATGCAGGAAACCACGGATGGTTCGTTGTTGAAAGCACGTTTGCTCGATGCTCAGGGAAACGAAGATGATGCCCGCACCTGGTACACCGATGCGCTTGCAAGTACCAACGATGGGGATGAGAAAGAGTTCATTCAAATTCGACTGGCAATGATCGACGTCGACACGTCGAATGTCGATGCGTTGTTTGAACTAGCGCAGCAGCGAGATCAGGAGTTTAAGAATCGTGCCGCGATCACGTTAGCGGTGCTCGGACATCCAGAAAAGGCGATCGACCTTTATAAAACCGATGAAGATAACGATAAATACTTCAGACAACTCATTCGCCTAGCTGAATGGTCGTTACTCGTCGAAGATTATGAAAAAGCAAAAGAAAATGCATGGCTCGCGTATGATAGTACGGACATTCGGTTTGACGGACTCTACGCGCTAACTTTGGTGGATGAAGCATATCGACAGAGTGATAGTCTCGACGACTTGGTGAAGGTATTGGAAAACCGCACCGAACTGAATGAAGATCTCCGTCAATTGCATGTTGATCTACTAATCGATATGGAACGTTACGACGAGGCCATTGCACTCTACCAATCCATGGAAGTAGACCCGAATGATTACGATGCGCGGTTTCGCTTATTACAAATTTACGATGTGGCTGGTCGTACCGATGAGTACATTGACGAATACGAACGACTGATCAGCGTAGAACCACAGATCACTCTATGGTGGACTGGATTAGCTTCACATTACGTAAGTATTGCTGAACCCGAGAAAGCGCGTGAAGTTTGGGAAAGGTTTGAACAAGTGAATGGCGACAACATTGATGTGCTCGTTACTGGTGCCCTTGATATGAGTCAAATGGGATTCGAAGAATTCAGTATCGACATGGTACACCGGTACAATCAAAAGCATAATCCCGCAACCACAGGTCAGATCTACCTGTTTGAAACTTTTCTCGATAACGGGCAAGACTCTGAAGCGGTAGACGCCTTAAATGAGCTAGTCGAATTTTTGCCAGACGACGCAGGTGACTTACGTTTGGTGGCCGATGCATTTGAACGCTTACATCGCTACGAACGCGCGCTTGAAATCTTCCTTACGGTCGAAGAGGTTCAAGGTGAAAAATTAGGATACGACGATCGGATGCGTCTAGCTTGGTTGCAAAGCGTTATTGGTAACCGTGAGGAGTCGCTCAATCTTTGGCAAGAAATTTGGTTGGGGGAGGATTCGCCCGCTCGCAGGAATTTTGCTGAAGCACAGTTTCTGTTAATTGCCGCTGAACTGAACAAACTTGGCGACATTGCCATTGACTTGGAGAAAAAGTTATTCGACGGTACCGCCGACAAAAACGAAGTTAATTTGCTCGTCCGAATATACACTGAAGTGAGTGATTCTTTTAGTGCTTCTGAAGTGGTTGAAGAATTTTCGCATTATGGCGGTATATCTGAAGTCGAGAAGTTGCGCCAACTCGGTCTTATTTACCTGCAATTGCAAGAATATGAGAAGTACCACGATGTACTAGAGGAATTGGAAAAAATTGATCCGGAAAACCGGCTTGAACACATTCAAAACATCGTGTTGAATTTGGTTGCCTACAACAGTGCGCAAGCCAATGAAGAAACTCTAGATCAACTCAAACATTGGCTGGAGCAATTACGTGAATATGACGAAGAAGCGGTGACCGGCGAATTTGAAGCCAATATTCTCTCCATGAGTGGATTTCCCGATGAAGCAATCGATAGTTATCGTCTAGCACTAGTACGCCAGCCACAGCATAGCGACAACCTCCTATTGATGGGCGACTTGATGAAAGATGAAGGGAAGACTGATGCTGCGGTAGCGCTATTTCAATACGTCGCTGAACATGCCAAAAACGACAATGAATTCGTAGTTGCGATTGATGGTATCCTGAACATGATTGGACAGGACTTTTTCGGACAAAGGTTGGCGAATGAAAAAACTGCAACCTTTAGGTGGACTCATCGAATCATTCTGGAACGAATTACGATGCGTGAAGATAAGTTCTATCTATACACACTGCTGGGTGAGATTGCACAAGAAACGAACAATACCGAAAGTGAATTTGTGGCAATTGAAAATTCGATTTCGCAAGCTGGTATACGGCGCTTATCGGTATTACGCGAACTGTTTACAATGGCGACTCCTGAACTTGGATTCTTCATGTCGCAACGCGCAGGCGACGAAGAAAGACAATTGACCTACGGGCGCCGGTTGATTGGCTTGCGTCAACAACTTCCGCCAAGTGTTTACATCAGTATCGCCGATACTTTATTACGGCGCGAAGATCCATTGGGTGCTGAGAAGTCTCTAGATCTGATTCGTGATATTACCGGTCAGGTCGATCCGAATCAAACTAAGGCCGACCTGTTTCAGAAAGCCGGATATGGTAAAAAAGCTTTAGCTTTCTACAGTCATGCTCTTTCCCTTAATCAAGACAACCCTGATCTCTTGTTAAAAACAGCATCTCTACGTGAAGGAAATGGACAGCGTGAGGTGGCGAATACGTTATACATGAAAGGACTAACGAACATTCTTCGAAGCCAGCCTGCATTACTACAAACAGCACCGCCAGCACTCGACGATGCCGCAAGATTGATGGCCCGGTACAGCCCATCCGGTCCAAATCTTGGAGTCGATCGGACGTACACGACATACTACGAACCGTTTGCTCAAGGTGTCATTGCCACATGGTTACATGGTTCCGACAAAGCTCAGTCCGATTTAGAGACATTAGTAGATATATTTCGGGATGAACTCGAAGCGGCGAGGGAGAACGAGGCAAGTTTAGAAGAGGATGAAGTGGTTGAGTACACACGATACTCCAGACTGCATCACGTCGCAAAATTCCTCCGCAGGTTGACGTGGAGTTTAGGTTTCGAGAATGAGCTTGCGAACATGGAAGCCGCGCTGGTCGAATTTTTCTCTGACAATGAATCATTCGCAGATTCGATACGCCGAGAGTATTCTGCAGCCAATGTTGAACTACCTGTTTCCATTGCTAATACCCTTGTGCAAGAAGAAGAAGAAAGTTCAAGTTTAGTCACCCGCACCGAAGACGACGATTTAATGACTCGTGAATTCCACGATGCTATTGAAACGAAGGACGTGGCGCGAGTAGCCCGCCTTCTGAAAGTAGCAGAACCACCGGTTCCGAGCGAACGTATCTTCCAAGAATTTATTAACCAAGGAGAGTACGTTAGTGCGTTGCAATACGCTAATCGAATATTTGATAAAAACGAGTACACTCGTATGGCTTCCTCGGCTTTAGTTGATCTTAGAGAAGATACTAAGAGAATGTTAAATCTGCTAGCGAACAATCAAGAATTCGTTCGTGAACTGCAAGCTAGTGTTGGTCCGTTATTTGAAAGTTCCGATGATTTGATGGAATTGCTGAACTCGTCTGAGGGACAGGAATTCGCGGAGTTCAACTACTATATGATGCCACAAATCTTCATCTACATGAAGGACAATTATGGTACGGCCAACTTGCTTGAAGTGTATGACCTCATGGTGAAAGCGTCCGACAAGATATTTGGTGGTGGTTTCAATTTTTATAGTATCAATTATTTTGGCGAACTGCTCAAAGTTGAGTGGGACAATAGAGAACGAAATGAAGTTATTCAACGCGCCACCGATTTAATTAGTACGTTAGACTTTCAAGATCCCTACATTACGTCACGATTGTTTGATTTGATTTTGAATTTTAACACGATACCAGATAACGTACAAGTTTTGCTGGCGATGGTTGAAGAGACCAAACAGCAAACCAACTTCGAACACGATCTCGAGGGTATTTTGAAGGACTTTTACGACGATAAAAAGCAGGATGCCTACGAAAAGCTTTTGAACTTAGACCTTGATGAGCTTGGGAATTTTTCTTATTTCCTAGCAAATATCGTGATGCAACATTTCCCGGAACAAGCCAAGCAAAAGATACGTGACTTTCTGGAGGGAGATTGTCCAGACGAAGAAGAACTAGCAGGGATTGCGCAAATGCGTAGTTCTCCGTTCGGTAGTTATATAGACCTTAACGACGAGTCCATGGAAGGTAATGAGTTGATACTACGATTGAGCGAGTGTGATCCAGAAAATATGGACTATCGTATTGAGAATCTACTATGGGCACTACGTCGAGAGCAAACACAACTGATTACTGAGCAATTTGAACACACGTACCAACTGGATGTCACGAATGAATCGATTAGAACTGCGTACTTTTTGTGGAGTAAGAAACTTGAGGACTACATTACAGCTTTGGCGATTGCAACTGATGGTGGTTCAGATCTGCGGAAACCGGAAGTCCTAGAACTCATTTTTGCTAACAATGATACTTCACAAAACATTTACACTAATCATCCCGATGCTGTGTTATACCTAGTACGTGAGGTCGATCCACAAGAATCCGCGATGGCATTATTGCGTGGAGATGGAACACCTAAAAATATCAAACGAAATGCTGCTCGACTGGCTGAACTCGATGAGACTAACACCCTTGACGAAGCAGCGGACGCACTACGGTTGTTTTGGCGTAGTATCAGTTTGCAGAACCTTAGTAGCGACCAACCAGTCTATTTTATGCCCTTTAACCCCATGTCGAGTTTCATCTCGCAATTTATCAATTGGCCCCTCGATCAGGATGAGTCACAAAACATGCAAAACATGCTATATCGAATAGTGTATAGCCCGTTTCAAACCGGTAATGTAGTCTCATCTTTGTCGTCATACCTAAGACAAGTCGATGACGATACAGGAAACCAGGAACAGGCAACCACGTTACTCGAGCATGTAATAGAACGGTTTCCTTTGGGTCGTGAGCTGGAAAATTTATTGATTTCACAGAACGCTAGAGAGAGACAGCGTACGACCCAATGGTATGAACTCATTGTCAAAGCTTATGCGCAATTTCCGGACGAACTCACGCAACGACACAATGAACTTTCGGAACGAGTATTGAACAATGTCGCTAACGATCATGAGTTTACGTTATGGATGCTTATATCAAACGAGCGAGGGTCTCTCCCTGATGCAGAGCAAATCGCAGCGTTCTTCGATTGGTTAAAGACACAGTCAGACATGACTGAACTACAGATGCTTAATATCGCGCGTTTTCTGGCGCGTATTGACGAACACAAAAAATCGATGGATTATTACACTTTAGTCACGATTAATGCCGTACGATTTGACGAATTTCAAGACTCAAGAGTATATTACGACCCGTTTGCTCCGCCCAGTTCTAACCTGTCAATTCATGACATCATTGAAGATGCTAAGTTATTTTTGCCCGAAGAACAAAATCGTCAGCTAGCAAGAAGTCTGTTACCACTAGCTAAGAGTTATGATGAACTCGAAGAGTCACAGCAGATTACTAACACCTTTATTCTCGAAGTTTTGGGTCAGGTGTATTCCCCTGAAGAAACCATCGAAGTAGCATCGGAGATTAGTGATTCAATCGCTGACCTAGTGGTATTTCCGAATCGACGTGAGTTGCTTCAACCTTACGAAACTGTCCCAATAATGCAGTTAGCTAAATTACGAGCTGCAAACAATGAACTAGATCGTGCCCTTGAATACATAAAACCCCTGTTCGAGATCGATCACATCGAATCATCCAAAGGTGAATATGAGCCGGACAACTTGAATGACCCGTTCTCTCGGCCACAGTCTTATGTCGTTTCAAGTGCGATGTCCGTTACAGTATCCTTTACATCAATTAATGTCCCGAATGTAGGCTATAGTTACACCTCTACGTCATATGCACCGAATAGTACAAGTTTACTATTTAGCCGACGCGACTCATTGTTTGATTTTGACGATCCGGTATGGATGGGCAGATTAGTAGATGACATGCTCAGTTGGCTGGATGACAAGGAAGTTGATCAGAAACAACTGATTGAAATCCTCGCGGTGCTTGCTTATGAATATCATTTGCTTGAACAACATGATCAAGTAGCAAAAATTTCTGATAGTATTAGTAGTTGGTTTGCCAATGCTCTTGCTGAGCTGGAACGCGATGATCTATGGCCATTCGCAACATTAGCTATTCGAATTGACTTTCCGCTACCCCCTGCAGCAGTTGTTGAAATAATCAATCGTGAACTGTTTGATTTAGAAGAGACGGTACAGATGCTACAGAATCTCCGTGCGTCGGCGGAACCAGCTGTAGCTCTTGATGCGGTCAAAGCAATTTCAGTAGAAAACTCGGGATTGTCGATTCTTAAGGAATTGGTCGAGATTGGCCAAGCGGCAAACGATGAAGCGTATGCAAGTGAAGTAAATGCTCGGATTGAAGCTCTCGAGTCGGCTTACGACGCTCTGCAGCGAACAAGTGTGTTGTAATTTTCGAAATGTAAGGTAGGCGACGAGTTCTCTTCGGTTATTGAGAACATAAAGTTTATTAATTGTCTTCTTGTAGAGAGCGGTTTACCGCTCTCTTTTTTGACCTATATACATTTCTGAAAGTGATTTGAAGCGATCAATCTATCACGTCGATCGTATGCAGTAGTTTCTACTTCTGAAATTGATGTATCGAGCGTTAGGTCCTTCATAGACCCAAAACCGGAGGTTGAAGATTCTCGACGGCGGTTGCTTGCCGAATAAAACTTCGACTCGTTTGAGAGCGATTGACGGAATCGCAGATAAATCTGGAGCCTGAGAGGCGGGTTCGCTGTCGGTTTCCTGTGCATGGAAAATTCCACAATAGGGAATAACCAAAACTAAAACTAGCGAGAATGTTATGGGTTTGAATTTGAATTGAAGGCTTTTCATGAAATTCTTCTCTTTAGTTAACAATAATTGGGACCGACGTCAATCAATTCTAACATTACTTCATTCTACGAATGCACCAAAACGATACTAAGAGAGTTCACTCGCAGTACTTTTCAAACTGTAGTCGGAAAAGTTTACTTACGAACAAGTCTGGCAATCACAATAAAATTTACGAGGTTTTGTAAATGCAGACTTAGTCAAAAGGACTTGACTTTTTCATCTGTAGGAATATATTAAAAGTAACAAATCATTGAGTAACAGACATGACTGCTACATCGAAAAATATTATCGGTACCGACGGGTTTGAATTTGTTGAGTTTGCGTGCCAAGATCCCAAAGATCTTGCGCATAAGTTTTCTCAACTTGGATTTAGACAAGTTGGAAAACACCGATCAAAACAAGCTTTACTTTACAAGCAGAACGACATCCATTTCGTTATAAACTACGAACCAGATAGTCAAGCCTCGGAGTTTGCAAAGATTCACAACGACTCAGCTAATGCAATGGCATTACGAGTAAAGAACGTCAATCATGCCTTAAAACTCGCTCTAGAACGAGGTGCGACTCAAGTAGAAACGACTGTTGGTCCTATGGAACTTTCCATACCAGCCATCAAAGGTGTAGGCGGTTCATTAATCTACCTGGTTGATCGATACGGGGCACAAAATATCTATGACGTCGACTTTGAATTAGACCGAGAATCGTTCGACAAAGCCAATGGTACTCTAACGTTTCTAGATCATCTAACACACAACTTGTACCGTGGTAACCTGACCGACATGGCAGACTTTTATGAGAAAGTCTTTGAGTTCAGTGAAGCGCAGTATTTCAAAATTCATGGGGTACAGACTGGTTTGTTTTCCAAGGCTATGATGAGTTCGTGTGAGAAAATTCGCATTCCACTGAATGAGTCGGCTGATGAACAGTCGCAGATTGAAGAGTTTCTACATCGCTATAACGGTGAAGGGATACAGCACATTGCCCTACATACCGACAATATCTTCAAAGCTGTGGATGTGTTACGAGCGAATGGTGTGGAATTTCAGAATACACCCGACACCTATTACGAAGATATCAAAAATAGAGTGAAAGGACATGGTCAAAATGTAGAAGCAATGCGAGAACGACAAATCCTGATCGATGGTTCACCCGAGTCGGGATATCTCCTGCAGATATTTACCCAGGATTACATTGGCCCGATCTTTTTTGAAATCATCCAACGTATGGGAAATCAAGGTTTTGGCGAAGGAAATTTTCAAGCACTCTTTGAAAGTATTGAGCGCGATCAACAACAACGAGGAATATTGAGTGAAACAGTTTAACGCCACGTGGAAGCAAGGCGATACCTCAAGGCAAGCCCACCGCGACTTACCTGAGGGATCTTTCGAAAGAGAAGTAGGACGCGAAGGGTTTACTGGTCCTTCTACCAGGATTTACCATCGTCGCCCTCCGACCGGTTGGTCTAGTATCGAAGGTCATTTAAAACCACGAGCGTTTGATCTTCGAGAAATTCCCGTGTCCTTGTTGCCGTGGAGTTCTGTAGGAATCCTGCAGAATGACTTCACTCATATATCGGTGTGGAAATGTCATTCAAACATGCAATCGCTAGCGCGCAATGCGGATGGTGATCTGGTTCTGTTTGTACACGCAGGTTCAGGCGATCTGTTTTGCGATTTTGGACATTTACACATTGAGCGCGGGGACTATGTTGTGATTCCACGTGGTACAATGTGGCGAATCGATGTGACAGAAGCAATGTACTTGTTGCTAATTGAAGCAACAGAAGCACAGTTTCAGTTACCCGACAGAGGTATGCTCGGTAATCATGCTATTTTTGACCCAGCCAAGCTTGACACCCCTGAAATCGATTCAGCTTTTTTGGGTCAGCAAGATGAATCTGATTGGATTGTGCAAATAAAGAAAGCCAACCAAATCACAAATATGACTTTCGCGTACAACCCGCTGGATGCGGTAGGCTGGACAGGAGATCTCGTCCCTGTTAGGATCAATGTGCGCGACATATTACCCGTCAATAGTCATCGATACCACTTACCACCTTCTGCCCATACTACTTTTATCACGGAACGGTTCATGATCAGCACCTTTGTACCGCGGCCATTTGAGACGGATGAATCGGCGATCAAGGTGCCTTTTTTTCACAATAACGAAGACTATGACGAAGTAATTTTTTTCCACGACGGTGACTTCTTTAGTCGCGATCACTTCGATGCTGGAATGATGACCTTTCATCCCAGTGGTATCACACACGGTCCGCACCCTGGTGCACTGAAACGGATTTTTAAGCAACCAGATTCCCACACGAACGAAGTTGCAGTCATGGTGGATTCGCGTGATCCGCTAGAAGTAACTACCGATGAATATGACATCGATGGTTACGCGCGCAGTTGGCGAACTCATTGAAGTTTTTCTGTTAATCAAGTAGCAAAACAGGTAATCAAGTTTACCTTTTCAATTTGTCTTGTGGGTTCTAGTTCGTCCATCTTCAATTGGGATCGGTGATGGCAAAGAATAGTAAGTCGCGCTCTCGACCGGGAGCTATTCGTCGTCTTTGGAACTGGGGATATGACAAACTCAATGTTCTTTTGTCAGTCCCGATTATCCGTCGAAGTATGCTGAATATGGTTCACTGGGGAACTGGATTGTGGTTTCCATTACGTTTGTTGTTGGGAACGCTCTGTGTGATCGGTGGAATTTTTGGTTTTTTACCGATTCTTGGTTTTTGGTTGATTCCGGTTGGATTAGTATTATTTGCTTGGGATGTTCCTCGTTATCGAAGGCGAATTCGCGCCTGGATGAGACGAACTAGACATGACCTAAAAAAAACTGACCAAGACCAGACTACTCCCACGAGAAAGTAAGGTCAACCACGGACGCATACTGATTCACACGGACTGCGAATATCATTATGTAAGACAAAACTGATAGGGAAACAACATGAGCCTAATCGATTTTTTCAAAGTCCTAACAGACATTCCCACCCTGTTGACTCTCAAGCGCGGACTGAGACCGCGCCCATTGGAAGACATTGATAGTGTAGGTCTGCAGTGCGCTCTGACGGCGAGTAAATTCCCCACTAGCCCGCTTCTACTCTTTGAAGATCAAAAGATCACCTGGCGCGAGTTCAACGACCGAGCAAACCAATATACCTACGCGTTGCAAAAGTTGGGGGTAAAGCGAAGCGATGTGGTCAGTATCGTCGTCGAAAACCGGCCGGAATTGCTCATTTTGTTCATTGCTGTGAACAAACTAGGAGCTATCGCAGCCATGATTAATACCAACCTTCGCGCCAACCCACTGCGGCATTGCTTAAGTGTTACTAACTCCAAAATCTGCGTATTTGGTACGGAATTGTCGGATGCAATAAACGAAGTCCGAGACGAACCGTCGTTGCAATCCTGCCAGTTTACTGAGATTCCAGAACGATCTCAGTCAGCAAATACTGAATGGGCAACTAATCTAGACACCATCGCGGATGGCGAAGAGGTAACCGATCCGCCATGTCAATTGGAATGTACACTTGCCGATGTAGCCCTGTACGTTTTCACGTCTGGAACAACCGGTTTACCAAAAGCAGCCATCATGACCAATCGACGATTTTTACAATCCGCGCGACTTTCTTCGATCGCTGGTCTAAGGTGCAAAGAAAACGATCGGATATATCTGTGTTTACCAATGTACCACAGTACTGGACTAGTGATTGGATTTGGTTCGTCTGTTATGTCGGGTGCATCAATATTTTTACGCCGAAAATTCTCAGCATCGAAATTTTTGTCCGACATTCGAACACACAATGTATCCCATTTGATTTATGTTGGTGAATTATTACGGTATCTCAACAATCTACCTGTACAAAAGGATGACTCCCAAAATTCTCTTCATACCATGATGGGAAATGGGCTGCGACCAGATATATGGAAATCGTTTACACGGCGTTTTGGCATTTCACGAGTAACGGAGTTTTATGCCTCTAGCGAGGGCAATATTGCATTTGCCAATATTTTGAATAAAGAGTGCACGATAGGTTTGACGGCGTCAAAAGTCGCGTTAGTCCAATATGACGTTGATATGAACGAGATAGTACGAGACTCCACTGGTAAATGTATCGAAGTTCCGGACGGTGAAGTTGGACTGTGTCTGGGACACATTAATCCAAACGCAGCTTTTGAAGGATATACCGATTCAACCGCGACAGAAAAGAAAATTGTCAACGATGTTTTTGAGAAAGGTGACCGATGGTTTAATACCGGTGACTTAATGCGTACGGTGCCTGTGGGTTTTGCACTAGGATACAAACACTACCAATTTGTTGATCGTACCGGCGATACCTATCGTTGGTGTTCAGAGAACGTCTCAACTAATGAGGTTGCAGAAGTTCTTAATGGGTTTTCTGATGTTGCATTGAGTAACGTCTTTGGGGTGAAGATTCCGCAAGCTGAAGGAAGGGCTGGTATGGCGGCATTGACTCTACAAGAAGACGTTGAAAAATTTAACATCGAAGCTTTTTCCGAACATGTAATCAACAATTTACCGTTTTACGCGCGACCGGTATTCGTTCGGATCCTTCCACAATTGGAAGTCACGAGTACTTTCAAAGTGATTAAAAACGATCTACGCGACGAAGGCTATGATCTTGCGAAGGTTTCGGATCCTCTCTACACTCTAAAGAAAGGAGCGGAAAAGTATACTCCATTGGACGAGGATT
The DNA here is from genome assembly GCA_009845835.1 of Gammaproteobacteria bacterium. Lineage (GTDB taxonomy): Bacteria > Pseudomonadota > Gammaproteobacteria > Pseudomonadales > Azotimanducaceae > Bin55. The sequence goes on from VXYV01000106.1 coordinate 84,064, forward strand.
ACTTCGAACTTCTACAACGTGGAGAAGCTAGATTCTGAGAATATCACGGGTTAAGCGTAAACGTCCACACCTGGTACCCGTCTGAAGCGTTTATATTCCCATTGGTACTGGGTAGGATCTCGCTGAATCACACGAGCGACTTCGTCATTTAGACACTGTGTCGCGATGACCGCGTCCTCATGTTTAAGCTTGTCCGAAGCTGGTTCGACTCGAACAAAAAAACCTTGTTTCACTCTCTCAATAGTTAGCATTACGATCTCGACGTTGTGTTTCTGAGTTAATGAGTGCACGATCGTCGTGGTTTGTGCCTTGACCCCCATGAAGTCCACGAGTAATTGAGTGCCTCGAGTAGGTACTTGATCCGGAAGAATAATCACCAGATCCCCTTGGTCTAACGACTTGATCAAAGCCCTTAAACCACCGAAATTTATGGGGACCATCGAGATACCAAAGCGGCTTCGAGCGCTCGACACTTGAGCTTTGAACGCGCCTAAACGTCTTTCATCAAAAAGAATTTTCGTTGGAAACTTTCCACCTAAAGCGAAGGAGCACACCTCCCAGTTGCCCCAGTGTGGACAAATTGCAATAACAGCTGACTGAGCCAGCGTTTGCTGCAACAACTCCAACCCCTGGAAATCAACAATTAGATTTTCCAGGGAGTTTTGCTGCCAATACCAAATCGGTGCAGTTTCATAAACAGATCGGCCCGTGGCGACTAACGAGCGCTGAACGAAAAGACTTCGTTCTTCAGTGGACAGCTGTGGGTAGCACAAGCTGATATTGATATCGCTAGTTCTAGCCGACCTACTCTTCATCCAATACAGGATACGACCATGCAAAGTCCCTATCGCCCGCAACACCGGGAGTGGTAGTAAGGCGAGTAGTCGAAGACAAAACTTAACTAGGCTAACAAAACACTTCGTCTCAAAATTTGATTTTGAGAGTTTGTTGACCACAATTGAACCTATATGATCACTGGCTCACGGTTCTTGCAACCATGAGTGAAATTGTCAGAAAAGTAGCGCTAGCAAAACTAGGAACTTGATAGTTTATTAATCGATCGAGGCAAACTGATTCTTATAGTCTTGTACTTTCTTGTAGTACCGAACCGCGCTAGGTAACTGCTTACCGGCAATAATACTTGGGTATCCCATGTAATAGGATTTCACAACGCATTGTTCATCTTCTGTCTCAAGTACATTCTCGCACTCAACTTCTAATTTGGCTAATATTCTCGCGGCACAAAAAATGTTATCTCGCGGATCTTCCTCAAAATTTAATGCGTCACAGAAGTCTCGCCAATATTTTGGCATGATCTGGCTAGGTCCTACAGCTCCCTTGTCCGATACTGCTTCTTTACGGAACGAACTCTCGGTCGCGATGATACTGGTCAAAAGTAAAGGTTCAATTGAAGCATCATACGAGGCATCAAAAATCCATTGAGAAAACTCAAGCGCAGTCTGGGAATCACGGCGGAAGAGATCCACAATCAGTTCTTTTAATTGAACTATTTCCTCATTGACGACAACAAACCCGTATGAATCGTAATTCACTACTCGAACCTCTGACAGCAACTCGCCGTGTTCGTATTTTTGATCAAGGGTGGTTGCGATAAATATCGCTACACACGCAGTAACCGTTACGACTGTAGCCGTTCTACGAAACTGCTCTTGGAAAATATCTTTTATTGTTCGCATTTTAAACTCCATTTTTCTTCCTTAGAGGGGTGTTAGTCCTTTAAATGCTCAATGAGCGATAATGGATTTAAAGTGTGACTATTTTAAGCATTTAAAAGTGCAACAAGTGCAACTACTTGTTGAAATGCGAAATAGATGAACATGTCAATTGTTGTATGACTTGCATTCGATCAGATTTGTTGAGCAAACTCGTGTCAAAGTTCATCCGCGTAACAACATCGCCGAATTGCTTCTTAAGTTGTGCAGCTAGTTCATCTGGGGTAGCTTCTACCACAAATTTATGCATAACGTCGTCAGAGATTAAATCGGCCATATCTTGCCATTTCGATTGTTTGGAAAGATGATGGAGTTGTTGGTGTAGGTCTTCTAAACCGACGCTTTCCAATACTCCGAGATACTCTGGGGTAGAGCCATAGAAGGCTAATTGCTTTTTTACTTCTTGTTTTAAAGCGCTCGTATCCATATTTCGACTACCACTGACTACAAAAATTGGATAGCTTATGGCGAACGAGTGAGGATTTCGGTCACCTTTTGACCAGCCTCGTTTCAATGCTGGTAACGTAGTATTTCTTAAATACTCTTCAGTCATAAACGGATGTACGATTAGACCGTCAGCAACTTCACCTGCTACCTCAGTCATCTGAGGTCCGACGGCCGCCAAATAGATTTGTGGACAACCAAATTGTGTATTGGTAGGACTGAAAAATGGGGTCATTAATGTGTGTTGATAGTACTTCCCACGAAACTGTAATCGAGTACCTTCATACCAAGAGTTCCAAATCGCTCGAAGCGCTAGAATGAATTCTTTCATTCGTTGAGCAGGTTCCGACCACGGCATACCAAAACGGCGAGTTATGTGGGCGCGTATCTGCGAACCTAGTCCGAGTATGAATCGTCCTTGAGAGGCAACTTGTAAATCATGCGCGACATATGCTAATGTCATCGGTGTGCGGGCGAAGGCGACTGCTATACTAGTAATCAACTCCATCTTGGAGGTGTGAAGTGCGGCAACACTCAATGGTAGAAAGGGATCATTCCTAGTCTCAGCTGTTAATACACCATTGAAACCTTCTGATTCAAGATGGTACACTTGAGTAGGGATTTTGATTAGTTCAGGATTAATATAGGTGTCAATCTTCATGGATAGGTGTAGCGTGCGATTCAGGTGTTTATTGGGAGCCCGGGAATTGGTAGTCTTCCATCTAGATAGTGAAAACATTGAGTAGCATCCCGTAGATTATCAATACGAAATACAGTCTCATTTCCAATAGTAAAGGTTGGGTTTTCTTGAAATGGCATATCGAGTAGTAGCTCCAACAGCATACGTAACACGGCACCGTGAGTTACTATCGCTAAATCGTATGGTGTCGTAATTACTTCTGCTAGTAATGGTTCTAATCTGCTACGCAATTCGCGATTACTCTCGCCACCAGGTGGTTTAAAGTCAAACCGCCAACGTTTTGATCGGCTCATTAAACTTGGGTATTGGTCTGCGACTTCAATGAAAGTTAATCCTTCCCACGCCCCAGCGCCCAACTCCCTAAGTCGTTCGTCATAGATTACGGTACCTTGCCAAACTGCTTGGATAATCCTAATCGTTTCCCGAACTCGCCCAAGAGTTGAACAAATGATATTGGTGACTCCGACGTTTTGCAAGAGTGTCCCGTGACTTTGCGCTTGACGTTTTCCCACTTCAGTGAGTGGAGAATCTTTCGATCCTTGAAACCGTTTCTCAACATTCCACTGAGTTTCCCCGTGTCTCAACAAATACAGTGAGGTCACTACTTGCTCAATATTTTGTCAGTGATTTGGCGAGATACATATCATCACGTAACACTTACTCTGAAATTCAATTCACGATTCTAGGCTAAGTTACGAGTTTTCTATGCACAATTTATTGCTGATCCAATTCACAACCCGACATGAGAAGACTTTTAACGTCGAAGAACGACTAATTCGACTTCATTGAATGACTAAGCATGAGCATGATGAATACTTCAAATAACTTTGAGTTTCGACCCGCAAAAGCTGAGGAAATGAAGGATTTCTTTAAGCTCGAAAGGTATGTATTTGCCGACAATAGCACACCTTCTGAGGACGAAGAAAATGAGAATCCACTTCGTCCTGAAATGACTACGGTGGCATTCCATAAAGGCAAGATGGTGGCAACTTCTGCGGGTTTACCGTTCCGAATGAAGTTCGATGGCACTACTATTCGTGTGGATGGAGTAACTTCAGTAGGGACAGATCCAGCTTATCGACGACGAGGTCTTGTACGCGAACTAATAACGTCGCGATTACACGAAGCACACGAAAAGCAGATTGCCGCGTCAATTCTTTGGGCTTCATTAGGTGCTATTTATCAAAGATTCGGTTATGGTTTAGCAACCACTTCACAACGGTATACATTCGATCCTCATCTCGTCGGATTTCAATTTGACGAAAAACTAGAAGGTGAATGCATACGCATGGAGAAAGAAGATGCCATGCCGATCTTGCTTGAACTTCACGAAAAGTATATTTCCGATAAAAACTTACATTTGCACCGTTTGCAAGCATATTGGCAACACATTTACTTTGGTAAAAAAAGTAAACACCACGTGGTCTTACATCGAAACGCTAATGGAGAACCTGATGGGTATTGCACGTACACATTGACTGAGGCGCGGGGAAAGATACCAGGTCTGGACCAAACCATCGACGTTCGCGAAATGGTTTACATGAACCGAAACGCATATCGCGCGATGTGGGAGTACATCCGAACACACGATTTAGTCATGGAAGTGAAGATGTGGGCACCCCAAGACGATCCATTGTTGCTTATGTTACTTGAACCTCGAAGTCTACGCTCCCAGTGGAACGATGGTATCTGGCTCAGGATAGTTGATATCGTGCAATTCGCGAAATCGAGAACGTATGCTCGAACTGGCATCGTTTCTTTTGAGATTGCTGAAGATCGGGAGTGTCCTTGGAACATCGGAAAATACAAGATTGACTTTGATGGTAAACAGGTCAAAGTCACCAAAGTAAACGGCGAAGTTGACTTTCAGATTGGTATCAATGGGCTGCCGACTCTCTTATGTGGGCATTCACCGTTGTCGTTGATTGCCAATAGTGGACGCGCATGTGTCTTAAATTCCAAAAAGTTATCCGAAATGGATCATTTTTTCACAACTCGACACAAACCCTACTGTCCTGATAATTTCTAGATTCACACCAAACAACAGACCATAGTACTAATCATGGGGCGCGACGAACTTCGAAATCGAGCAAATTGGCAACAGTTTTCGCTTTCTCTGTCTGTGGAAGCGGAACGAAATTTCTTTTCGGTCATGTCAGTGCTTTTACATGAATCTGAGTACAAAATTTTAGCGCGACCCAGGGGGTTTGTACACATCTACGAGAATTGGCCACTAGATCGGAGTTCGGAAGACCAGATCTATCTACAAACCGAAAAAACAATACCGACACGGTTTCATCCCAGATTACTTGATCGAAAACACTAGTTCTCATAAGAAAATATACATTGAGGTAAAACGACGGGACGGTTGGGTCGAAGGCTTACCAAGAAGCGCTGGTAGAGGAAACGCGCATGAACGTCTCTGTAAATATTTTTCGCCTGGTCTAACTAGAATCATGAAAAAAGCGAGCAAAATCGAAGAATCTCTTCCATTTTGGATAGTTTTTGTAGGAAATATCACTCGGGACCCTTGTAGAGTACGAGAAATTACTTGCTGGTTTGGTCAATACCAAGAGAGTTTCTTCTTTTGGCGGAACAATGATCCCAAAGAACTTTGGGATCATTTCATTGAGAAGATATCTCCGTTATTGGATTGAGATGACAGGAACTCTTCCAGTCCCCAAGAATCCCAACCTTCTCGACTACTACATGCAAACAATTCAATTTTAGATTGAGTAGGAAACATTTTTGTGATGCGTTCGCCAACTTCGTATGGTTTTTGGCTGTGTTCCGATCGCGGTGCTTCAACTAACTGTTTAATGTTTCTTGCTCCTCTTGGTTGTGGAATTCGTCCTTTTTTAAATAACAAACAAAGTTCACAATAGGACAATGTGTATTGTCCGGGATTATGATTCAACTTATTCCAGACAAACGCTACAGTTTTGTATTCGAAACCCCACGCTGCTCCCAAGGAGATAGCTTGCTCAAGATGGGGATTTGTACTCCACATAAACAATAGAGCATCTTGTTCTGTGATGTCATTTACCCTTAACTTCTTGAGTTCTTTTGTGGGCAAGGTGGGATACTTGAAAGCAGCCGAACTTATAAAAATATCACGAGTCCAATCCGGATTTTCTTTCAAGGTCCCACTACGATCAAATTGCATTTTGCCATTGTAATGCCAAGGTGGATCAGCGTATATCACGGCATATTTCTTCTTGGGTAGTTGTGGAAAAATTTCTGCTAGTGGATTTTCTATCAGTTTGTTATGAAACTTCTCGTTGTAGACTGTATAACTACTCATAGGTTGCACATGGAATGTTAGACATTGCTGAAGTCTGTAATTACTACGTTCAAATTCCACTATACATCTCATTTCGTGTTTGAAACAAATTCTTCATAGTACAAGAAAATAAGAACCAAATAATTGGATTAATTTGTCGAACAGAAATTTTAAGATCTCGATGTATTGAGTTTTTAACATTTGCAATTATTATAAACTTACACCACCTGACTTTGTAGCCTAGACAACACCAGAGACAACCCATGTCTGGAACGATTTTCCTAAAGCATATGTCCTAGGTGCAGTGCAGTGGATCGTGCAAGTGCGTCCAAAGCATAACCGCCTTCCAACGTCGACACTACTCTTCCTTCTGCAAATTGGTGCGAAAGGTCTACAATCAACTTTGTTATCCACTGAAAATCTTCGTCGGCGAGATTGAGATTTGCCAGAGGATCTTCTCGGTGCCCATCGAACCCAGCCGATACTAAAAAGAGTTGCGGTTTATGTTCTTCAATTGGTCGTAACCATGTTTCTTCAATAGCGTTGCGAAATTTAAGACTACTTGTACCGGCCTCCAATCTAGTGTTGATTAAATTCACGTCTTCAAGATCTAGATGCCTGTATGGGTAAAACGGATATTCGTAACTTGAACATACAAGAATCTCCGGTCTACCTGCAAAGATTTCGACGGTACCATTGCAGTGATGTGCATCAAAGTCAAGAATTGCTACTCGATCGACAAATTTCAGGGCGTACTCGGCGGCGATCGCAATACTATTAAAAAAACAAAACCCCATGAGTTGTGCTCGTTCTGCATGATGTCCTGGGGGGCGTACGAGGCAAAACCCGCGTTTATGTGATCCAGTTAAGCTCTCCTTAACCGCGGAAACTACTGCACCACTTGCTCGCATTGCTGCTTGTAGTGTGGTCGGCCCCATCCCGGTGTCCGCATCTAACCGAATCAATCCTTCTTCGGGGACTAGTTGCTGCAATGCAGCAACATAATTAGATTCATGTACTTTCAGAATCAACTCGTCTGACGGAAGATCTGGTGAAAACATAGAAACTTCACCTAACAGTCCGATCTCATCAAAATGTTCCAATACCTTCTTGATCCGAATACCCGCCTCCGGATGTCCTAGCGGGACTTCATGTTTTACGAAGTCGTCGTGTGTAAATAACGCTGTCAAGACTAATTTCTGCTCTGAATCAATGAACCAATAATTAAAGTCTGTGGGATTTTAATTTCGACTCCGGACACCTAAATTACCACTCTTCCAAAAAGTAATCATAATTACTGCATTCGAGTGGCTGTGTACGACGTGACACGACTCTTTATCTTGTTTTGAGTGTTCACAGTTACAATGCTAGCTTAGGAGGAGAGTCATGACAAATACCGAAAGTCATATTCAAAACACCGATACACGAGGGTCAGGCCTACAACTCGCTAAGATTGCTCTTGTAGCTATCGTATTTCTCGTGGTGTTAACACTCTCTCTCGGATGGTTGAATGCGATGCTACCGTCCGGGTCAGTTGCTAAACATGCGATTGATATCGAAAACAACTCGATTAGTCTAGCCATCACGCAAGAACCACCCCAAATGAACTCGATGCGCACAACTGACGCAGTCTCGGGAATGTTACTTGGGCATGTCAAAGAAGGTTTAATTCGGCATGGACCCGACAATCAACTGATTCCGGGTATCGCGAAATCGTGGGAACTGAATGAACTGGGTGGTACATTTCATCTACGCCATGACGCTTATTGGAGTAATGGAACCAGAGTTACTGCGCATGACTTCGTGTTTGCTTGGCAAACCGCGCTGAAACCCGCCACTGCATCTCCCTATTCATTTATTCTCTACCCGCTAAAAAACGCCCAAGAAATCAACAAAGGAGAACTCGAAGCCGAAACTTTAGGAGCGGTAGCTGTTGACGACTTTACATTAGAAGTTTCACTAGCTCGACCTGCACCCCATTTGTTAGCGTTATTCGCATTCTTTACCTATTTGCCAGTAAACCAAGAGTTCTATGAATCGACCGATGGGAATTACGGTTCAGATGCCGACATGATGATCTACAACGGACCGTTCAAAATTACAAGTTGGCTGCATGCGCGCAGCTTAAGACTCGAAAAGAACGAGTATTACTGGGCTTCAGAAAGAACTAAGCTCGATGCGATTGATTTCCCGCACATCGTCTCGGATCCGAACACTACTCTAAACCTCTTCGCCACCAACAAAATTGCTTTAGCAGGACTAGATTTACAAAACATTCAAAGAGCACTCAATAATCGCTGGGATATCAAGGATCACATTGACGGATCAGTCTTTTATCTAGCTTTTAATTTACGTGAAGACCGAATAACTTCTAACCGTAATCTACGCAAAGCCATTCAAATGGTAACCGATCCTCAGGAGCTTGTCTATAAGGTTTACCGTATCCCAGGCAACATTCCTGGAGCTTCAATCTTTCCGGTTTGGCTTAAAGGAGTCAATGGTATGTTTCGCGACGAGTTCCCAGCACCTACCCATACCCCCGACGTCGGGCTGGCACTCGAGTATCTCGAAGCCGCAAAAAGTGAACTAGGAGTAGACAATATCCCTCCCCTAGTGTTTCTTACTGGTGATTCACCAACTTCAGATAAACAAGCGCAATACTACCAAAATCTGTTTAAGGAAACTCTTGACATCGACATCAAGATCGATAAACAAATATTCAAACAACGGTTAGCCAAATCTAAAGCCGGCGAATTCGACATCGTCGCTAGTGGTTGGGGGCCTGACTATGACGATGTCCTAACTTTTGGAGACTTGTTTGCATCTTGGAACGATAACAATCGCGGAAAGTTTCGCAATGAAGAATTGGACAATGCAGTGCGAATTGCCGAAAACTCGCTCGACCAACAAGAACGGATGGAAGCGATGGATGTCGTGCAACGCGTCTTGTACGAAGAAGCACCGATAATCGTGGAAATGGAAAGGGGTAGTGTTTACGTTATTGACGAACGATTGAAAGGAGTGAGCCGGCGATCAGTCGGTATCGATCCCGACTATACACGCGCCTACATCGGCGACGATTCAGGTGAATAATTCACTTTAATGAAAACTCTTCGCTACGTCGGTTACCGCTTACTTCAAGGTTTAATCACCGTGTGGTTTATCGCGACGGTGACTTTTTTTGTCATGCACTTCTCACCGGGCAATCCACTCGCTCAAGAAAAAGCAGTCTCCGAAGAGATCATGGAAAACCTGAAAGCTAATCTTGGTCTCGATAAACCAGTCTTAACCCAATACCTCATCTATATGAAGAACATGGCTCTGTTCGACTTTGGCTGGTCGTTTCAACATGAAAATCGAAAGGTTAACGACATCATTCTGGAACACTTTCCCATTTCAGCTATTTTGGGTATTCTCGCGATAACTTTTGCTGGATTAGGTGGAATTTTGTGGGGGGCACTCACGGCACTTTATCGGAATCGCTGGCCCGATATTGTCATTATGTTGCTAGTGATTTTGGGTATATCGGTTCCGTCTTTCGTGTTTGCGACGGTAGGTCAACTCATGCTGGTTATATCAAACAAATCGGCGGGCCTTGAGTTACTACCCGTTGCTGGATGGGGGACCGTCTACCACATGTTGATTCCGGCGCTCGTTTTAGGACTCGGAACCATGGCTTTTCTTGTTCGGCTCATGCGCACATCAATGTTAGAAATTGTCAATGCTGACTATATTCGAACCGCGCGCTCGAAAGGTGTCCCACTTGCACAAATCTTCTCACGACATCAGTTAAGAAATGCGATTCTTCCCGTACTCACCATTCTTGGTCCGTCGGTTGCAGCAATCACGACTGGCGGTTTTGTGGTGGAAAATGTGTTTGCCATACCAGGTCTAGGTCAGTACTTTGTACAAGCGGTACAACAAAGTGACTATGGTGTAATCATGGGGACGACCGTGTTCTACGGAGCATTTCTCGTTCTCATGGTAATAGTCGTCGACCTCCTTTATGCAGTCGTAGACCCTAGGGTGAGACTTGAATGAGCGAACTGTCATTCAATAAAGTTGACGTTCAACTCGATATCGAACAAAGCTCACGACCATCTCTTTCGTATTGGCAAGATGCCTGGCGCCGTCTTTGTGCGAACAAACGGGCAATGTGGTCGTTATACACACTCATATTCATGTTTTTATTCGCCTTCCTCGGCCCTCAAATTTATCGTGTCGACCCCGCCGACCAGAATCGCGATTGGGTCTCTAAACCACCTTGGGCTTCAAGTAGTACCTTTCAATTGCAGCTCAGTGTGTGGCCAGGTGTACAAGGTCAACTTCCGAATGCAAATGAATCTCACACTGCACCAAAAGCGATCGAACTTCATGGGACCGCAACGACACAGTCAGTACGACTTTCTTGGGATGCCATACCGAACGCAACAAACTATCGAATTTACCGAAATGTCTTTCCTGCAGAAGAGGGACGGCCACTTGGCCTTCCATTATGGACGACCAAAGGGCAACTAGCAGTAAGTTTTGAAGATATATTGGATCTTACAGCACGTACTTATTGGTACACGATCGTACCAATTGATGCTAGCGGATCGGAAATGTCGCGCGGTACAACCAAAGAAGTTGAAGTTTTATTCGTTCAGGACGCGGTCAGACAAAACCTCATTCCCGACGATGTAGAAGTCATTGAACTAGAAGCTGGAGCTGTACCGTTTTACCCCTTAGGTACAGACTATCTTGGTAGAGATATGCTCGCTCGACTCATGAAAGGAGCTGAGATTTCCTTGTTAATCGGGATCATTGCTCCGTTGTTTTTCGTCATTGGAGGAGTGATCTACGGAAGTATTTCGGGATTCTTTGGTGGAGTAGTCGACAATGTCATGATGCGCTTTGCTGATTTCGTTATTGCACTACCTTTCTTACTCTTCATGATCCTATTTCGGTTTGTGTTTGATATCCAAAGTGGAGAAAGTGGGATAATCGCCATGGTGATTGCTCTAATTGTCCTTAGCTGGCCCGGTACGGCCAGATTAGTCCGTGGTGAAATTCTGAAGATTCGCGAACAGGGATATGTCGAAGCTTCGCGACTACTAGGAACGGGAACCGGACGACTAATCATGCGACACATGATCCCAAACACCCTGGGAGTAGTGCTAGTAACCTTTACCTTTGCCGTACCGAGTACGATCTTTACTGAAGCATTCTTGTCATTTATTGGAATGGGGGTAGTCCCTCCGACGCCATCCTGGGGGTCAATGTGTAACGACGGGATTAGAACGATGGAAATCACACCACATGAATTATTGTTTCCCGCATTGTTTATCAGTGTGACCGTGCTAGCGTTCAATTTATTGGGCGATGGCTTGCGGGATGCTTTAGATGCTCGTATGCGAGCTACAGAATAATTTCCATGGCATTACTAGAAGTTTCCAATTTACAAGTAGAGTTTACTACCTTCGGTGGTATTGTGCATGCTGTTCGTGGTGCTTCATTTCATGTCGACAGAGGCGAAACGTTGGCGATTGTCGGGGAATCCGGTTGTGGGAAATCGGTAGCTGTGCAAAGTCTACTTGGACTCATTCCTATGCCACCAGGGCGTATTACCAAAGGTAGTGCAACCTTCGATGGATATGATATTCTGACGTCACGGTTTATCGATAAGAAAGATATTCGTGGCAATATGGTCGGAATGATTTTCCAAGATCCCATGACCTCATTGAATCCCACTATGACAATCGGCGATCAAATCGCCGAACCGTTACAACTGCATCGGTCTATGTCTAAAGGAAAAGCGCACGATCGAGCTATCGAACTTTTAGAAATGACTAGGATTCCAGAGGCAGCTAAACGGGCTAAACAGTATCCGTTTGAGTTTTCAGGTGGTATGCTACAACGGGCGATGATTGCGATGGCTCTAGCATGTGGACCGAGTTTACTCATCGCCGACGAACCGACTACTGCGCTCGACGTTACGATTCAAGCGCAAATTCTCGATCTCGTTGCAGATCTACAAAAAGAACATTCCATGGCTTTGATCTTGATCACTCATGACCTCGGAGTGGTTGCGCGTATGGCCAATCGAGTAGCAGTCATGTATGCCGGTGAAATCCTAGAGTCTGGAACAGTCGATGATATTTTCTATCGGTCTTCGCATCCCTATACGATTGGTTTAATTGGTGCCATGCCGACTAACCGCAAAGAGGTGAATCAAGAGTTGCTACCAATCCCAGGGAGTCCACCCGATCTGTTTTCGCCTCCGGTTGGTTGCGGATATTCACCTCGCTGTCCGTACGCCATGGAAGCTTGTCTTGACAATCGCCCCACATCCTTTGAAATGTCAAACACACACTATGCGAAGTGTTGGTTACATCACGCAGAATGTGATGTAAGAATCGAAGAGATTCATACCGTATGAACGAACCATTACTTCGAGTTCAGAATTTAACGAAGCATTTTCCTATCGGGTTTCGACAAACCGTCCATGCAGTTGACGATGTTTCACTTGAAGTGTATGAGAAAGAAATCGTCGGACTAGTTGGAGAAAGTGGTTCCGGTAAATCTACCTTAGGAAAGACGATTATTGGGTTGCACGATAAAACTAGTGGTACAGTAATCTTTGATGGTAATGAGTTACCAACTTGGTACTCGCCGGTGCATTTTCGCCGATATGCAAGTCGAATGCAGATGATTTTCCAGGACCCCTATTCCTCGTTGAATCCTCGCATGACTGTTGGAGAAATCATCGGAGAAGGTCTGAAACTTCACACGGATAATACAGCTTCTGAAATTCGCGATCAAACTGCTGAGTGGTTGAAAAAAGTTGGCCTCAACGCCGATCATATGTCACGATATCCACATGAATTTTCTGGTGGCCAAAGACAACGAATTGGAATTGCCCGAGCACTGATACTTAAGCCAGACTTTGTGATTTGCGACGAACCAATTTCAGCTTTAGATGTATCTGTTCAAGCGCAGGTCGTAAATCTATTAGGTGAACTCAAAGACTCAATGGGATTGACTCTCCTATTCATTGCTCATGATCTTTCGATGGTGCGTTATGTTTCTGATCGAATTGCTGTGATGTACTTGGGATCATTGATCGAGTTAGGCAAGGCTAACGATGTCTTTTTTCAGCCAAAACATCCCTATACCGAGGTTTTAGTCGGTTCTAATCCAGAACCCGATCCCGAGCATGAGCGCACACGCACTTCGACGGAAATTCGTGGGGAGATTCCTTCGCCGATCAATATCAAACCTGGATGTAGATTTGTCGAGCGTTGCCCACACGTAATGCCGGTCTGTCGAACTACCACACCGACTCTACAGCCTCTTGAAGAGTCGGCGGAAAGGTTTGTGGCGTGCCATCTGTATCACGAAGTCGAAGAAGAGTCGGTAGCCGCTGTCGCTTAATCACAACCAAATCTGGTTGATTCTTTTAACAGGCATTGAAATTTCAAAACTCAATTTTGAAAACCTAATTTCTAGGTACACTGCGGAAAATTTCCCAAACGGAAGAATCCTCCTTTCAGTAATCATTGAACTGATTCTGGGTAGATAAGACTTGAGTCAAGAACCTGTGTTGACTGAGATAGAGGGAATGAAACCGACGAGGACTTCCCCTTTTGCGATGAATTTATGGGAGTTTAGGTCAGAAAATTTCTATGAATCCTAACTTAAATGAGTTACTTTATAGGTAGTTTTGTCCCAAAACCAACCGCCGACATTTTTTGGAAGAACCGTCCTTTGATCGACATAGTACGCTGGGTGAAATCAGAACGTTATCACATCACCTTCAGGTACTTTGATGAGCTAAATGCAGGCGAATTATCAACGGTATTGGATCTGACCGAAAAATTTGCAAACCAGTTTCCAATTCGGTGTCAAACCAATATGTACAGCGGATTCCCATCAAGCCAACGTGCAAGAGTGATTATCGTCCCTCTCGTCCTAGAGGAGTTCTCGTTACCTTCTGAACTTCGTACAAAGAAACCTTTTGTACCGCACGTTACAGTGGGTTATGCCAGACAAGGACGAGTAACCGTACCTCAACACCCTGTTCAATCATCGTTCATACTCGAAAAACCAGTATTAGTACATTCAGAAAAGGGGACGTACACCTTGGTCAGAGAAAAGGTGGCGAACTCCAATTGTGTAACTAAAAATAGTTAACCTTTGCACTCTTTTTGCGCCCCTTCATAGAGACTTTCGTAAAGTTGGTTGAATATGTACGCACCAAGCTGCAAACCTTGCTCAATGTAATGTTTGCGTTCCGGTTTATCCCAGCTGTTTTCTATAACTTGGAAAAATTCATCAGCGTGTCGTTCATCGATTTCAGCATGTACGGTGTAATGCGTCAAAGCTTCCAGTTCAACCCATCCACGTTTGACAACATTCGTCCCGATCTTTAAAGAAATCCCCGAAAAAGCTTGTTCGATGATGCCCATACAAGCGATCCCAACTTCTAGTTCAGCCAACAGACAAGACCCAACTAAGACCGTATTGAATGCTCTGACTGACGGCCAAATACGCGATTCCAATGCTACTTCACTAGTATCGACACCGAGTGAGGCTAGAAAATTCGTGAAAGTCGTTTGGTGAAATTGAGACTCAGCAAACTCGCCATGTTCTTCCACGACATTGTGCAAGATGTTCAACCTTTGTCGAGGATCAGGGATTCTCCCCACTAGAGCAGTCATTGGACGTGGGAAAAAGGTTACAGCAAAATAAAACTGGGCTTGCGAAACACAAAATTCCTTTCGCGACATCGTACCATTTTCCAACGCGGCTAAGTAACTGTTGTTGAGTATGTCGACCTCATTCAAGATCTCAAGTGCCCTTTTTGTTACTTGTAATTCGGTCGTAGAATGCTTATTTTGGTGGTCATTGGTTGTCATTGAACTAAATCTCCGAGGAGTAAACTAATTTTGAAATATCGGTGTCAAAACCGGTACCATAAATCGTTGCGGTGAATGTCTGACTAATTAATGAGTCAAGACTATCCGTAAATGTTTGGAGTCTCGAATACGGAACAGATACAAGTAAATCGGTGAACCCCAAGGCGTGTGCTTGTCCGATCGCTGCTTCAATCACCGGCAGCATTTGTTCCGGTTCGTGATAGTAGAAATAGCTTAAATGTGCGAACATGATTTCATTGTCTTTTTCATCGTAAAGTCTTTTTGTCCTGCGTGTATCCTCTAGCATACCTTGAACACCATTACTCATGTCTAGGATGCGATTTGGACGAACGACAGATCTGGGAACTAAATTTCGATTAATCCAAACTGGTAGTAGCGAAGCACTGACATCATCAGTATTGGGTAAAAAATCAATTACCATCTCATGTCGATAGTGTTCGACGCTTTCCTTTGTGGGTAGATTTAGCAAGGCTACTCTACCTTTACATTTGAACTCCGGTATCCCATTTCGTCCGGTGTAGAGATCTGGAGTTTTCACCGTTCCGTCCATTACAACGGAATAAGCACTCGTAATTTTTATTTCACTCAACCACTCAAATACATGAGAGATTAGTTTTCCAAGGACACCACTACCCTGTCGCTCGTGCGCGATTTTTATGTCGGCAACATAAGCAATTCGGGCGTCTTTACAGTTGCTAATACCTCTTGAATCGCGAATCGCAACGCTAAGAACTCCAATCACTATTTCGTCTTCTACCGCGAGAAAGCAAGTCGCTTTTCCAATCGACTCAAAAAACGCGGTGTAATTGCCCGGATGTTCAATTCGAAACTTCCGATTCGAACCCAATGGATACCAAAACTGTCGTTCAAATTCTCGTAGTTTATCTCCCCAGGGATCTATGTTTTCGATTCCCAGCTGGTGCACTTCTACTTTATCGACGCGAAATGTGCTCTTGTCAGTCACATTTTTGACCTAAATGTATGGATCGATAGAAGAAACTTCGATCGTTTGCATGAAGTTGATCTGACTCTTCACTATGCCACAAAAATCGATCACCTAATTGACGAATCGCTAGATCAGAGTTTAATTGTCGAATCAAAGTATACCCATTGTTTTGCAATCTACTCCAGGTACTTTCAAGCAATTGGTGTGCTTCGTCTTCACTAAGCCAATCTAAGACGTTGGATAAGTGAATGTAATCGTATTTTTCATCGACCTGTACCAAATATTCCTGAATCGATGTTTCGAAAAATCGGTAAGTTATTTTGCTTTTCGATTGCGGTAACTGCAACCACATCACACGTTGGTTCGGCGGGTTCTTCGCCAATAGCATTTGCCAAAGATATGGATTTGACTGCGCTCTGAAATTTTTCAGGCACCACAGTGTACGTTCACGAAAGTGTTTTGAAAAATCCGTAATTCGATTCCTAGTCGCTTCAGGACCGAATAGTTGTTGCAAAATCGGTAAATCCATCACTTCGTTCAAAATGTAGGCCAAGTCACTAGTAAAGTTATGGTGATCTGTGATCCAGTTCTTCTGCGCGATCGTGTCGTTCAAGGAGAACAATTCTTCGAGTTTTAACTCTGTTTGTTGTAGGAACCTATCTCTAATCGCGCGGAATATAGCTTCGTATCGACCGCAGTAATCTAGTCCTAATATTGCAATATCTGACAAAGATCCCAAGTCTTCAAGTTTTATGTCAATAGAGTTAGCAAGGTCTTCACTCAGTTCTAATCTTCGTTCCTGTGCCATTGGGTCATGACCCAACAAGCAAGTCCGCATGCTTATTTCGAAATGTTCGAGTAGACGTAATTTAATCTTGCAAAGTATCAGTTGTGCGGGATTTGGATCAACAACGTGAATTGTTTGGACTGTCGATTCTTGGGCTAATGCTGCAATCGTACATCCTCCCGAACCGATCATTAATAACTTGGACTTTTGGGGTAGTTTTTGGGCGACCCTTTGATCTAGAACAGGGTCTTCCCTAACTTGGCAAAACCTGATGGGAAAGTTCAAGGCTTGTTGGACCCACTGTGGGAACGTATTCAATCGAGAATCTTCTTGTCGAGGTAAGACCTCTTACCCCCGTACTCTGTCATTCCCTTTTCACTTGGGGTAGAGGGGATCCAACAAGACTTAGTTTCGCTGCGAGATTTCAAACAATCGTTCCGGGAATTCTTCAACATCGGGAGGTTTTCTTCATCTCCAATATTCGCAAAATTTTCGAAACGTAGTGAAATCTCTTGCCTTACATTCGAGTAGTACGTTGCATCGTCCGCCAAACTTAATCTCGTTTTAGCATTGCGAAGCTCATAAGATTGATTTTGATACGATGGCTATCGCTCCTGATGTTCCAACGACATTTGCACTAGCGGAATTTCAAACTCTTGCATTGATCTACCACGACGACTCACAAACTTCGCTTGAATCTGTTCCTCATTCCAATCAATTGTAAGCCATCCAAAGTTATTTACGCGGACATTATTTTCCGACATTCGATAGCGATTTTCTTCATTTGCACCGAATCCGACACCCGAAGTCATTGAACTCGAAGTGAACTCGTACAGATCAAAACTTAAGTCCTCGTGCTCGGTCGCAGATAACTTCGAGGCTTCTGCCAAGTGTCGATCCCCACTCAACAAAATAGTTTGAGCACTAGCATACGACAACAAACGTATCAATCTGTCACGTTCGTGCGGCATCCCACCCCATCGTTCTGAACAATGATCAATAGGGATAACCTGAATGCTGGATACTAGTATGTGAAGATCGGCTTCCTGTTCAAGTCTGGACTCCAGCCATCGCCATTGTTCTTTACCCAAAAGTGTTTTCGATTCATCTTCTGTTGGTACTACTTGCCCAACTCGACAATGTCGCCATGTACTGAATCGCTTCCATGGAGACTTGAACGAACGGGTATCCAACAATATAAACTGTATTCGATTACCAAAAAATTCGAGAAAATGCGCTTGAAATACACCCTGGGGTAGGTCGATATCGAAAGGTATACCGTACCAAAAATTCAAGAATTGTTTTTGAGATAATGCCTTAAGACTAAATTCTGCTCCCGAATCGTTAGGACCGTAGTCATGATCATCCCAGGTCGCGAAAATGTTGGTTCCAGACTGAACTAATCGGCGAAATCCCTTACTTTTGCGGAGTCGTTCGTAATCCGATTTAAAGACTTCAATCGTTGAGTCGTCACGTAGCGTAGATGCGTCTATATAGACATTGTCTCCCATGAACAGAAACACGTCAGGGTCTCGTTTTACTAACGTATTCCATAATCGATGATTCGGATTCTTATCGTCAATACACGAACCAAATCCTATCGACGTTTCGGCGACTGAGTATGAGAAGACACAGAGAAATGGTAGACCGAAAAACAAAATTCCTACCCCTAAACGATCTGTTCCACTACGAATAAACTTCATACCAGTCAAATCTCAATCAATTGTGTAACTCAAACAGTTCTGAAAGTTGATCCATCATAGCACCCCCAAGCTGTTCAGCATCCGTAATGGTCACAGCTCGGCGATAATGATTCGTAACGTCGTGACCAATACCAATCGCTACTAATTCAACGGAAGATTGCTGTTCAATCCTCCCAATCACATAAGAGAGATGTTGTTCCAAGTAATTACTGGGATTAGCTAATAAGGTGGAATTGTCAACTGGTAGACCATCAGAAATTACCATCAGTATCTTACGTTGTTCTGGGCGACGCATGAGTCGATCGTGAGCCCATAGCAATGCTTCTCCATCGATGTTTTCCTTTAACAGACCTTCCTGCATCATCAAGCCTAGATTTTTTCTACACCGACGCCAAGGAATGTCAGCGTTTTTGTACACAATGTGCAATAAGTCATTCAAACGTCCAGGATTAGCAGGTTTACCAGAATTCAACCACAACTCACGCGAGTAACCACCACGCCATGCAGTTGTAGTAAATCCCAAGATTTCAACGCCGACGCCACATCGTTCTAGTGTTCGTCCCAAAATGTCACCTGACATCGCTGCTGTGACAATGGACCGACCACGCATTGAGCCAGAACTATCGATGAGAATGGTTACGATTGTGTCGCGAAATTGCATTTCTCGTTCTTGTTTGAAAACCAGTGGACTCATAGGATCGACGATCACTTGATCGAGTCGTGACACATCCAATATACCTTCGTCCAAGTTAAACTCCCAACTACGACGCTGCCTGGCCAGCAACCTTCGCTGCAATCTGTTTGCAAGTTTAGCTGTGACTGAACGTAACGGCAATAGCTGTTCATCTAGTTCAGCCCGAAGTCTTAACAACTCTTCCCCACTACACAACTCTTCCGCGTTAGCAACTTTGTCAAACGCAGTAGTAAAAGAAGAGTACAGCTTGTCATCTGGTATGTTCCCAAACCGATCCACATTGTCGACTGCAGATTCCGATTCATCGGCTTCGGAACCAAACTCCGATGATTCGGATTCGGCTTCTGTTGAAGAGCCCTCAACATCCTGGATGTCTGTACCTTTTTCCGCATCTTGTCGCGAATCGGTACTCGTCGACTGTTCGGTGCTTGTTTCCTCCGACTCAGTAGTCGACGTATCTTGGTGCTCACTTGTATCTTGTTCAACATCAGGTGATTCAAGGCCTAAATCTCTAATGATTTGACAACACCGGACAGCAAAGTCTTGTTGGTTATTGATACTGCCAGCTAGCGCACGGACACTGTCACCGACTTGATCCATGACGTAATCTTGCCAATGATTCGCCACAGCTGCTGCAGCGGGTGGCAGCTCACGTTTAGTTAAATGTTGCCGTACCAGAAGACCCACAGCGACACTCAGAGGGATTTCAGTTTTCGCGGTGGTCCGGTCTAAGTGGATCTGTTCACATTCTCGCTCAAGAGCGGAATCAAGATTGTGGGCAACACCAATCATTTCAAGCGAACCTATAGCTGAAATTCTCGCTTCTTCCACCCACTGATATAGTTCTTGTGCGACCCCTGAAGCCGGGGAATGGTGGTGGTGTACACTAGCGTTGTGATGTCTAACTTTTAACGCTAATTGATCACTAATTCCCCGAACCTGATCTAGTTCCTTGATGGAACATCCGATAGTTGGTGACTTAACCGTGACGGACTTACCATGAAGCGAGGGTGTACCTAAACTGAAACTGACATCTAAGTCCGTTTCATCCGCGATTGCTCGCATCGTAGATGTCAACGCACGTTTAAAAGCCTCTAACGGATTGTCAAAGAGATTGTCCGTCATAGGGCTCTCTCGTGGTTCTTAAAGTAATTCCCGTAGAGGCATCGCCGAGATCGGTCCCCATACACCGTTGATAGTACTCCGCAATAGTCGGGCGTTCCAATTCATCGCACTTATTCATGTAAGTGACTCTAAATCCAAACGCTAAGTCATCAAAAATATCGGCATTTTCAGCCCACGTTAGTACTGTTCTCGGTGACATTACAACCGATACATCGCCGTTCACAAAACCTCGCCGGGTTAGTTCTGCTAGACGAACCATATTCGAGATTACCTCGCGCCCATTTTCCCGTTCATGCCAACTTTGTGCTTTCCCGTACACAATTTCAACTTCTACGTCGTGTGGTAAGTAGTTCAAAGTAGCGACGATATTCCATCGATCCATCTGACCTTGATTGATTTGTTGTGTCCCGTGGTACATACCTGTAGTATCGCCTAGACCCACAGTATTCGTCGTACAAAACATCCGAAACCAAGGATGAGGAGTAATCACACGGTTTTGATCTAACAAAGTGAGCTTTCCTTCGATCTCAAGTACTCGTTGAATTACAAACATCACATCGGGTCGACCTGCATCGTATTCGTCAAACACAATACAGGTAGGATGTTGTAAAGCCCACGGTAAGATCCCCTCTTTGAAGGTAGTTACTTGCAAACCATCTTCGATTACGATTGCATCCTTACCGACCAAGTCGATTCGGCTTATGTGGCTATCTAAATTTACTCGAATACAAGGCCAGTTCAAGCGCGCGGCAATTTGTTCTATATGGGTTGACTTTCCGGTTCCGTGATACCCTTGAATCATCACTCTTCGGTTGTGGGTGAAACCTGCCAAAATAGCTAGAGTCGTATCGTGATCAAAGCGATATTCCTTATCTATGAGTGGCACATAGTCCGTCCTCTCGCTGAATCCAGGTACTTTGATGTCAACATCTAAGTCGAACGTACCAGCGACGTCGACTAACCGGTCTGGAGATAATTCGGGACTTAGCCCCGATTCACTAAGTTTCACTTGATAATTTAGGGGGTATATTCAGGAATGATGGGGATAGGTAAATTTTACGAGTTCTACATTCTCGTTTGTGACTCTTGTTTACCTTAAACTCAGTTGCAACTCAATCTGAATGTAATTACCATTTGTGTATCACGACCCAACAAATCAGTCTGACGAATGACCAACTGACATAAGTTCATCAGTAGTTGAGCTTATGTCTTTTAACAAACGTTCTGACAAATTATTCCGAATCCATTTACTCAGTCGTACTTGCGACCAATCTACATGTTGAGCAATTAATTCACGGGCTTCCATCTCGACCTTCTGAACTAACTTTACTAATTCAAGATGTAGTGAATTAGCGCGATCAAATTTCGGTATCGGTACCTTCCGCCACAAATGTGCATGAAAATGTCGATCCGTTTCCCGTGTCTCGGAAAGTCGTTGTCTTAGCGAGTCAGCGTTCAGAATCCCAACCAAATAATAGGCTTCTTCTATACTCTCTGCATCGAAGTAAAAACAAGTCTCATCTACCAGCCGGGTGTTTGGGACTCGCGCTGCGCGTACAATCTTTCCTCCTTCGTTATACACGACCCGTGAATGTCTCTCCGTTACCTTAACTTGAGCAGTAATTTTGTTGTAATAATTCAGATTATCAATGAGAGTATTTGGCGTACCGATTGCCTTGTTAGTAGGACTATCTTCCCATTTTGCACTGACGTCTCGCCAAAAATCCACCTTCATTGCTTCTTCGGTCGGAACCATCATCTGCTGTTCCAGCAGAAGTGGTAATACAATCTTTGAGCACTGATTTCTTATTGCGAACGGCAAGAGATCATATGATCGAACAACATCATGAATCCACGACCTAGGTACTGTAAATGGAATCGCCGAAAAATTTCTCCAATGTGCTTGCTTGGACGGTACGGTCTCTCCTCGTGCTATGCCGTCGGAACCAAGACTTAGAGATTTCAAGTCGACTCGCACCAAGATGTGGGGCCTAAAACATGCACCTTGACGAAAGACGGATCTACCAGACTGCGTAGATACATAGTCTGAAGGTGTTGATTCGTTTTGCTGATTATCTATATCCAAGTTTAATACTCTAGTCTTAACGATAGACCATGGGTCACTTGCTTCAATCCGTAGCTTATTAGACTTCATCGACAAACGTCTCACGCCACTTTCGCAACCGATATACCATACAGCTGCGGCTGCTGTGGTGAACGGAGGTTTTTTCGTAGACAAATCAAGTGATTTAATCTGCTCGTGTTGACTATATAACTGTATCCGAAAATTTTGCCACGTGCCTGCAGATATAGACGCGGCATTCAGGACCCATGCCGCAGGACTTTGACTTTCATCCAGGTACATGTTCGAACACTGTAACACAAACGTACTTGCAA
Source organism: Gammaproteobacteria bacterium (assembly GCA_009845835.1). Classification (GTDB taxonomy): domain Bacteria; phylum Pseudomonadota; class Gammaproteobacteria; order Pseudomonadales; family Azotimanducaceae; genus Bin55. The sequence continues at coordinate 106,794 of VXYV01000106.1, forward strand.
CATCGAAGCTCGAGGCCCGTCGACCACCGACCCAAACATTTAGACGCTTAGCTAAATCCTTGAAAGTCTCCTTACGATGTGGATTTCGAATAGTATTCAATGTAATCCAGGGTGGATTCGCCAATATTCGATTAACTTTTCTCTCAGCCAATAATGTCGGAGAAATCCAATTATTGACATGGAAAGCCCAAATCCCATTCCCATCGTGCGCACATATCTCTCGGAGTTCCACAAAGCTACGCTTCATTAACTCATGGTCGTCCTTATCTAAATCTGCGATTAAATCTTCAGGGACGTCCTTCTGGCCATTCGCTAAGTCAGTGAAACGTTTCATGTCTCGAGTAAACTCTGGTCGTTTCACAAAGGCACGAGGTAACGTAAACATGCGATTACTACTCGGTGAACGAAATGTAAAACTCTCTTGACCTGGTCGAACTCGCATGAAATCTATTTCTTGCATACCTTGCCCCCATTCGGCTAACAACGAATCACCCTGCCAAATGTTTAATGCTGAATCACCTCGCGAGGGTACTGCCGGTAAACTCCGCAGTAATGTCGTCTGCGCAAACTCTACTGCAACCGGATGAATATCTATTCCAAATACCAACCGTGCTATCGCGTCTGCTTGCTCTACCCGAGTCAGTTCAAACTCACGAACCCCGGAGATGGTATGCAACCGTTTCGCAGCATGGTAAAGAAATGTACCAGAACCACAAGTCGGATCCAATACACCCCATGGGCGAAATTTCGATAAGTCAGAGTCTCTCCCAAACCTTAAGGAAGCCTGCATCGCGTCGCGACACCAACTCTCATCCAAGACTTCTTCGACTAGCATTTCCGCTAACCAGTTTGGCGTGTAATACTCGCCGTATACTTTCCGTTGCGATTTCGGAACTATCTCTTGATATAAAGTCTGCAATATATCGCCTTGACGTTTCCGCCAATCAAACGAATCCGTCTTGATTTGAACATCTCGAATCCAATTTGATCCATCTTCTACCTGACCTACCCAGTTGATAAATCCTTGGGTTTGTAAGCGTTCCCGTTCGACAGTGTTTCGACCATCTGGATCGAGTAACGCACTTCTGATCGAACGGGCAAACGACACTAAAGCACAATGTCGAACAAACATTGACTGTGCTTCAGCTTCATCTCCGTATTCCATGCCAGACGCTCGAATCGAATCCCACCAAAGGTTGAATTGAATCTTTGCGGCTCTAGAATTCCGAACTTGATCCCAAATCGTATGTAATTGAGCCACGTCTTTGGCGTATAGCAATTGTGGTTGAGCTGGGGCTAATGGTTTACTTCCATCTTGACCCAGATTGTTGAGAAACTGAAGCAGTAGATTTGGATTGGATTCGGCATCAATCACCTGGGGTTCGATTGATATTGGCTCTAACGCACCCAGTGCGTCTTGCCACTTCCAAATGTACCATAAACAACCATCGGTAAGTATGGCAGTCCATTCCAAATTCTGAGACTGTTCCACTTGCAAGTAATCAAACTCTAGCTGACGTAGACCGACAATGTACCGCCGAATCTGTTCAAACTGCTTACCGCCTGACGATAGCTGTGATTTAACCAGTTTACCGGTTGCTTTGCACTCGATAAAGCTGCGACGACCATGTAGATATGTGTCAACAGGACCAGTACCAGTCTCCCACTGTTGCTCGGGTGCCAAATCCAATGCTGAACAAAGATTGACAACTGCAGTCTCTAGACTAGCTTCCTTGGTATGCCGTTTAGTTACGGCCTCAACTAGTTCAATGTGCTTAGTCGACATAAATGGGATTCACAACAATGCTACAAAATGGGTGCAGAAGTAAGACAATGGGGTAAATTTCGAATTGCAAAAAACATTAATCACTAGATCACCTGATACAACAAAACAACTCGAACTAGAACAGGTCAGTTAAATCCTCCTCTTCTTGTACCGACTGGGATGACTTCGTTTTTTGAGAATCACTCCAGGTCGAATACTTATTGAATTGTAAATACCCCTGATTCGACAGAGTCTCGAATTTATCGTGAAACATAATTGATCCACTAAGCCCGCTAAAGTATGCCCAATTCGTCGTTCGCGATATACCAACATAAATCCACTTTTGAATAAGGTCTAGTGAAAAAGTAGACCGAAAGTTTTCGCGTTCCAAATACGGCATTAACACAGAATCTAACGTGATACCTTTTATACTTGGATATGCCATAATTTTGACTCTAGGTGAATCGAAATCGATAGTGTTACTGAAGAACATATCAGTTTTCCTTTGAATGTTTTGGGTTACCTCAAACTCGATACCTTCTTGCGTCAGAACCTCTGATAACTCTGGCGCGAATGTGCTTGAGGGTAGAAGAATAGCAATGCGTTCCGATTTTTCTAAGCGCACCTGAACATTTTCAATCAATTTGCGCATTTCATCAGCTCGATTTCTCGCTGCGTACAACTCAGGTTGCTGCCGATCTCCGACAAAGTCAGGATGTTGCTGCAGAAAAGCTAACTTTTGATCGGTTTCGACAAATTCGGCAGCCAGTTGCACGATAAAATCCGTGCAACGAAATCCTTCAGGAAAAAATCTAACAAGTGGTGGACTATTTGAAGATAAGATCTTATGGATTTTGTTGAATCCGGTCCCGTTCTGGTACAACTGTTGATTGTCGTCACCGAAAACTGATACATGATGACTTAGTCGGTCCATGATCTTAAAAGCATTTTCGTCTAAGTCTTGTCCTTCGTCGACAATAATGAAATCATAAATCTTGTCGGTGGCATTTGCCTCTACGTGTTCCCAGACTTCTTTTCGTATTGCAGCGAAATCGGGAACACCGTCTAGTCCCTCTGGCAAAAAAGTTGACAAATTAACTTTGTGATACTTTCTACACCAGCTATCAAAGGTGGGAATATTTCTAATTGGTAAATCTAGGTGGTTGACTAACTGTTGGACGTAATCACTAAGGACATTGTTATAAACAAAGATCAAAAATCGACTCGGATCAACGCGATATTGATTGCGCAAGGTATACGCACGATACATTAGTGTAATAGTCTTACCGGATCCGGGTGGTCCGATAACAATCAAATTTTGCTCGGCTGACAACGCCACAATTTCCTGTTGCGCCTGAGAAAGATTACGGGCTTCTGGAACTTCTAACCAAAAGGTCATGACTTCGGAATGATTCCTTCAGTTCCTAGTGGTAGATAACCATCGTTTAACCCTGTACTATGACCTTCTTTGATTCGACGAGTACGTTCATCGTCAATCTGTTTGAGCAACTGTTTATTGCTTGTCAATACGGCAGCATTTCGATACCAACTGAGTTCAAAGTCGTCTTGAATCTGGAGATCTGGGAATTGTTGGATCGCTTCCTCTAATTCGCGGTTGAAGTCTCGAGCTTCGTTACCAAATTGTTGCGCCAGTTCTATTTCCAATACTTTATAAGCAGGATCGGCAGATTTCGCTCGGGCTGCTTTTGCGCACTCTACAGCCTCAGTGATTCGGCCTCGCTTCTTGAAAGAAAGAGCTAGATTGAATAACGCCGCACCCGAATGCGGTAGAAGTCGTGCTGACTCACGGTAGAATTTTTCTTGACGGTCATAGTCTTGTAGATCGCCACAAATCATCCCCATACGGTGTAAACGCTGAGCATCCGGTGCTCGCTGATTGAGTCTCGAAAGCAGTCCAAGTGCTTTCTCGTTGTTGCCAAGCTCATGTTCAAGCTTAGCGATCTCGTCAATACACCTTGTTTGCTGTCCAACGTTCATCGTTTCTGATCGCATCTGTTCTTCTAACTCCAAAATCCGTTCTCTCTCGGCGTTATGACTAGCAACATTGGAAAAAGGATTGCGGGTATCGTGGTACAGAACTTCGTCCGGCGTAGCCGCTAAGGACATTTTCAGCTCGACACATTGATTTTCGTCCATCCGATACCGTAGACATAGAGAATCACCCTTATTAACTACTGGATTCACTTGCCACGTGTCTTTAGAAACAACTAAATCTTCGGAATCTACCAGTTCAAGTCTCAATGGAAAAGAACTTCCGATGGCACTTTTAGGGGCTTGGAGAGATCCGAGTTCAGACCATTCATTTTCCGACGGGAACGGTAGACGTGCGGTCGCTGGGACAAGCTCGGTAGCACCATTTTTAGTGCGGATCGAAATACTGTCGGAACTTGTCGGTGGGACTAACCCTGCACCCCCACTGGCTAGGTGTAAAGCTTGTAGTGCTGCTCCCCGTGCAACACATGTTTGGTTTTCGCCGTGATCTTGAAATGTGAGAATCTCTGCATTCACAAAAAACTTCGCCAGTGCTTCTTGAATCTGCGGTATTAGACAACTTCCTCCAACGGCTAAACAATAATGAACCTGATGCTGGTGTAAATCAGCACGACTTAAAACGTTTTGTAGTGGTGCGAAGATTGAGCACGTCATGCCATACTCTGATTCTCGGTGGTAGAGTAGATCTTCTTCTAGAAATTTATTCAAAGCGATTTCAAACTCCGCTAACGATAAAGAAGGTGATTCCAGAAACAACGACTGACCACTTTTTAGTTCAACTTTAATTGTTCTCGTTAAGGTGTGTTTTATCCCTGCTTTGTTTCCTTCATAGTCCTTCGTTTTTTCCGCATGAGTTAATAGACCGCAGAGTCCGATTTTTAAACTTTCGGCTGAACTGAGTAGTTGCGGAATGAGTTCTTTCGATTTTTCGAAGAAATCGAAATCATGTGACGTAACTTGATTTTGTACGTATAGTTTCGGAAGTAATACATCGACGACAATCGCGCGATCGATATCTCCACCACCTAGTCGATGGTATCTGGACACAGCACGGAGCGACTGGCTCATTTCTCCGTTAGAACGTCGTAAGCTAAACAAAGCAACGTCACAAGTACCTCCACCGAAATCAAAGACGATAAGGTTTTTAGGTGAAGACAAATCGAAACTTCTACCCTGCATATATAAATAGGAATACGCGATGAAAGCTGCAGTTGGTTCATTTAGTAGCGACAACTCCGAAGCCGGAATTCCTGCGGTCTTGGCAGCCCATTTGGTATCGGCTTTTTGATTGGGGTTAAAGGAAGCAGGAACTGTGACGGTCGAGTATTTGATTTGCGAATTACCCGTAGTCTTGATCTGTTCATTCAGAAACTGCAGAATCTGTGCCGCGATTTCTTTAGCATTGTTGAACCCTTTTCGAGCTCGATGGAAAGTTCGTTCAATACCCATCAGGTTTTTGGTATCCCAAAAAATGTTTTTGTCTTGCTCAAGACCGAACTTGTTCATCTGCCCACGACAGTGTATTGCACCATGTCCGATGTACACCATGCCGTTATGAATTGCGATCGCGGAGGGTAATAATTCCCCGAAGTGTTTTCCGCTACGGGTTTCTTGAGCTACTTCAAGAACTTTGATTTCAAAATCAGACTTGCTTGGATCGATGATGTCGATATATGCAAGCACTGAATTTGTCGTCCCAAGGTCGATCCCGACTACACGAATCGGTTGTGAGACTTTAGAAGAATTTGCTAGTTTCGATACGACTTGGATTAATTCATCCATACTTGGAATTTTTCCACTTTTGTGATTTGTTATACGAAAATTTTACGATCTCGAATCAGCTATGAATCAGGCTGATAAATCTAGACTTTTTCGAATTATCTTCCGGCGATGAATGCTGAGCATACACATAGCCAGAAATACAGAGCTTAGTTGCCATATGAAAATAGAACGGAGACTGACACACATTGAAGAAGCTTTGGACTAAGTCGTCACCAAGTTGGGGTTTTAGGGATTGTATTGGGCGGATGTATCTTCTTGGCTGTTGGTATTGCCCTCTTCTACTCGAAAATGTTCGGATAGCGTGATTGCGCTAATATCCGCAAAACACAATCCCACTTTACTCGGACTGAGCGAAAATTTTCAGACGCGAATTAAGACGACTAACAACCACAAAGTTATCCCTTCCTGTCTGAGAAACTGATTCACATCATAGTGTAAAACGTTCTCTTTCATACACAATTCGGGGATGCGCATTTTCTTTGGTGATGGTTGTTTGGGTAGAGTTTCCATACTTAATACAGGTAATTCAAGGGTCATTCCCAGACACACTATCGAACAATCTACCAAATTAACCATAGCCTTACGGTTACCGTTGTACTCTGATATGAATGCCCCATAAGAGTCTTTTATTCGCTCCAAGTGATCTAGGTACAGTTGGAAAGGCCAATTAGCCTGCCCTACCTGCAAAAGAGCTACCCGGTTACAATAGCGAAGACTGCTGGAGTTAACGTTCCCATTCGCTAAGTTGCTCCTTACTAATCTTTAACTCTTGCGTGGCGAGATCAAGTGAGGACCCGAGCAGTTGGTGCCTACTCAAGTTCTCGTGGATTGAACGGGTATTTGGTGGCTGTGGGTGTGTTTAGTTCCATCTCAACAAAGGTACCTTTCAATTGTTCGCAAACTAGCATGGGACTATTCATCTAAAAAATTGCTAATTTAACTCACTTCCAGGTATCTTTCTTCTTTCTCCAATAATCCCTCACAACTGTAAATCGTTGTATGCGTTCTGTTATTTTGTCGATTTCGCGTGGATAAAATGCCAACATCACTTCACATAGTTGCAACATCCAATCCTTCCTTGAGTTCTGTGCTTCTATCTCAATGTTATTTGAATTAGCGATCTGTATTTGCCCCCACCCTAACGCGCCAATCGTTAGACATTCCCAACTCAAGAATTCAATCGGTACGAATAAACAATCCGATACTGTCAGTTTCGTTTCAGAAACAGAGTATTTGATCAAAAAGAGCGAGAAAACATTAGTATCGGACTCATAAAACCTTGATAATCGCTCTACTGAAGTAAGATTAGGCATATTAAAACGCGTTTCTTCTCGGTGTGTTTTAACATCGACGATAGAGTAAAACCCTTCGACATCCGTAAAAGCCATGTCTGCCATAGCACGCCGTGCAAAATCACTAGAGTATTCATTACTCCATTCGGCAAGAAGAGTCCCAAAAACTTCTGCTACCAGAGACTCTAGAGCATCCCCAGCTGCTCTAGGACTTCCAGAAGTATGTGAAGAAAGAACATTGTCCAATGAATTGATGTAGTGCTTGATCTCTTGAGCAACCCTAGCACTTTGTCCGCTATAATAAAAATTTGACTTCATGTGAATAGCACACCCTCGTCGGTATCTAGCATCTTACTGGTACTCGAAGGTTTTCTCCTTTCGGGTGCAGAATTTCTTTCCCAGAACACGCCCTCGGAGTATCCTTGAATCGTGGCATCTTCTCGTGCCAATAGAATCCTCTTTTTGGTCCAGCAAAGGTATTCACGATTAATATCGACACCACACCAATTCCGTCCTAATTTTTCAGCTACGACTGCGGTAGTGCCGCTACCCACGAACGGATCAAAGACCAAATCGTTTCTTTCAGAGCTAGCAAGAATTAATTTTGCTAGCAACTTTTCGGGTTTTTGTGTTGGATGTGGCGTGTTTTCAGGCATAGACCAAAACGGTACCGTCAAGTCAGTCCAGACATTCGATGGATGTGTTAACCTATATTTGCCCTCGTCCTCATAATGCCAATCTTTCGGCTTTCCTTCCACTTTGTAAGGCGCTATAACTTTTCGCTTTAGTTTGACGGCCTGCACATCAAAAAAGTAGTTCTCAGACTTTGTACAAAACCAAATGTCTTCAGTATTGTTTTTCCAATTCTGTTTAGCTCCTCTTCCTTTTTCGCGTTCCCACGTGATTCGATTTCGAACATGCAACCGTTCTTCTAGGACTGGGGCAATAATTGCAGAGGTTCTCCAATCAGAACAGACGTACATAGAAGCCTCAGGATTCATCATCGGAATTAGTAAATCGATAGCTCTTATAAACCAACCCATATAGCTATCTTTGCCGCGCCTTCTAAAATAATTGCCGTTGTAGTCTTTTGTAAGGTTGTAAGGCGGATCCAGAATAAGTAAGTCAACAAAGTTTCTAGGAAGGAACCTCGCAATCTCAAAGAAGTCTCCAACTACCAATTGACGCTCAATTTCCTTTGGGGTGACAGACTCATGGACTTGAAAGATCGACTCGGATAGAACCTTCAATTCTTCCTGCGTGAATGTCATCGTTCGATTTTGAGGTGCTAGATGCGACATGAATAGTTGTTGAAATATTCGAAATAGTCAGTTATTGCATGAATATAGTTGTGGTTTTGTGCTTAGTCCGCGCCACGAACATAAAACTTCGTTTCCTTTTCCCCTCTGATAGGTATCTCTCAAAGTCCACGAGTAAAACTTGAAAATCTGTCCTTGATCCTTAAACAAGACAACCGACTGTCCGAACGGAATTTGCAAAATTTTCTTACAGACTAGAGGTTTGCCAAATATTGGATTATATCACTACGTCGATGTATTAAACGAGGCGCACCAACAAAGCACTAGCACTTTATGAAATGTAATACTAGTTTGAACTAAGTCCACTGCAACTGATGACTGAAAAGTACGATTACTTCGCGTATTAGACGGATGAATGCTGACGAACTGAGATCACTGGTAAAAAGCATAAACCGAGCACCTCTTCGAAGCGGTGGTAAAGCCCCTCACAAACCACTCCTTCTGCTCCATGCTCTCGGTAGATTACAAAACAGACAACCTCGGCATGTATCCTTTAGAGAGGTTAAACCGGTACTAATTAGACTTTTACAACTAGTTGGGCCAAGACCGAACGATAAGAAATACAAACCTGATTATCCGTTCGTAAAACTAGTAAATGACAAGTTATGGAAAGTCTTCCCCCAAAGATCGCAGAATTATCAAAGAAGAGGTTTTTGCCTATCAAAACCGTGGAATCTTTGGACTTTGAAGAAGCGCGTGGAGCTTTACCCTCTGAAGTTTATTGCTTACTTATGGAGCATCCTAACCTGATTGATGAAATTGTTGAATATCTCTTGGAAAAAAACTGGTCACCCACGTTACATACGGAGATTCGACAGAACGTAGGTTTGCGTCTCTCTTCGTACCGACTCATGCTCAAATACCCTCTTATCGCTTCTCTTTTTAATGATGAAGGGCGGAAGAGAGATCCGCGATTTCGCGAAGAAGTGTTAACGGCTTACGGATATAAGTGTTGTGTGTGGTTCAGATTTGCGGTTGAACGACTATCCCTTTGACCTGGAAGCTGCTCACATAAAATGGCATGCCTATGATGGACCAGATGAGGTTGCGAATGGCTTGGCACTTTGCGGTTTCCACCATAATTCGTTTGACCGTGGAGTGTGGGTATTAAAGGCACAACATTCTGACCTCGTGGTTCACGTTTCCGATGGTTTGAGAGGACGGAGTAGCGCAATCAATTTATTACGCGACTTTCAAGATTGTCCCATCTACTTACCGGAAACCAACGAGTACCATCCAGACCAACAGTATGTCCGTTGGCACCAAGATTATTTTGGTTTTGGAAATTCCCTGATTGAAATACCGCAAGAAATTTGAATTAACTAAACCAAACTGCAACCGTTAGAGATGGAAATTTCAACGTCAAACTCCTGCAACGATACCTAACATCAATCAACTCGAGTAATCTATCCGTAAATTACTAACCGAATTTTCTACAAGTGGTGCACCCTGACTACCGGCAATCTTTAACAAAATCGATTCAATCGCGTCCCAGGCATCACCACGAATCAACCCTTTTTCTTCACCATCAATATGTGTGCACTCGATCAACAAGTCTTCGACATTTCTCTGACCTAAGCGATCAGCTAATTGATTCATATCCTGCTCTCGTCGATAAGAAGTTGAAATCGTTTCACCTCGGCACATTCGGTGTACTTGCCGTAAATGAGACGCAACAGCACCAACCAACATAAGCGGTTGTATCCCACCTCGTTTGAGCGCTTCCAACTGATTCATCAGTCGCTGTGTGTTCCCTCGAGTTGCTTCGTTAATCGCATCAAATGCACCGCAGAGACTCCAGTTCATCCGATTCATATCGTCAATTTCAATAGTTTTATTTTCGGACATAAAACTCAATGCTAGACGTTCAATTTCCTGGCGCGCGGCGGCTAAATTACCTTCGGTCAATATCGCTAACTCTTCACAAGTGTCGCGACTTAATCTAATGCTGGCCTCACTTGCCATTCGCGTAATCCATTTCATTGCCATTTGAATAGACAAGGATTCAGAAACGACAACGGTCGCGTATTTAACCATGAACTTATACCATTCTGCGCGCCGTAACCGATAGTCCCAGTTTGCCCCTCGCAGAATGAGAATGGTAGATTCGTCGTTCGTTTCAACCCATTTCAATAATTCGTTCAGAACATTTTTTCCAAAGACATTTCGTGATAACTGGGCGATCAGAATCTTCTTTTCACTGAATAACGAATGCGAGTCTAGAGCAAGTAGAACTTCAGCCCAGCTTTCTTGTTGAGTGATTTCAAAGCGTTCTAACTCAGAGAACCCGTCTTTTTTTGCTCTTTTTAGTACGGAAGAAATCGATTCCTCGACCAAAAATTCTTCGGTTCCGGTAAAAAAATACATTACCGATAACTCTTTCGCGAGTTTTTCTTCGTGCTGTTGAAAAGAGAGTTGCACTCTTCGGGTTGTGGTAGTGTTTTAACTTTGTTCACGCAATCGCAAATACAAACTATCAATGATTGCATTCACGATTCGTGTGTTCAACTCGACTCGAACCTTTTCTTCTTCTGCAGATGTACTTAACAATTTGTCGGAGTTGACCCTCACGCGACCCGTTTGTTCCAACGTCAGATTGACCTCTTCAGCAGAATTCTGAAACTCCAAACGCACGCCCACGTGTAAAGTAAGTTCGAATTCGACTAACCCTCGTCGCGGTACAACTAATGAAGTATTTTTGCGATACTCGTGGTCGATAACTTCTATCAAAACGTCATACGATTCACCATCGATAATCTCAACATCGTTCTTATCCAACGCGATCACAAGTTCCCGCCGCATTTGTGGAGCTTGCACGACCTTCAAAGAGACACTGTCGATATAAGTTCCGAGGTTATCGGTGCGCAAATAAAAACCACAACTCTGTACAAGCAGGGCACAAAGAACGAAAGCTAGGACTAAGACAAACGAGTGTCCGGGGGGACGCTTTTGCAAATAGGCTGATCTAGACGACAAAATTTACCGTCCTATCTTTCACATAGATGATCCGTTTGGGCGGTTCAACGCCCAGAAATCGATTCACATTGGGATGACTCTTAGCCTGAGAAATTGCGTCCTCTTCAGTTATGTCGATCGGTAACTCAATAGTGGCGCGGAACTTTCCATTGACTGACACTGGGATCGAGACTTGCTTCGTTTCGAGCAAACTAGGATCAAATTCGGGCCATGTTGAATTGTCGAAAACGCTTCCTGGATATCCCATTTGTTCAAACAATTCCTCTGCAACATGGGGACAAATCGGAGCAATCATCGTTACCAAAGGTTCAACTTCGCCACGTAACGGAGTTCGTCCTTCAGCTCTAACTTCATTGAGGTATTCCATCATAGCCGCAATTGCAGTATTGAATTTCAGATTTGCCATATCATCGGAAACTTGCTTGATCGTTCGATGTAGTGAGGACTCAATTGACGAATCAGCCTCGCCATCCTGCATTTCTGCAACCGTTTGGTACAACCGACTGATGAATTTGAACGGTCCTTGAATCCCATCTTCGCGATAATCTCCCCCTTGTTCAAAGGGACCGAGAAACATAAGATACATGCGAACTGTATCAGCCCCGTATTTGGCGATTAGTTCATCAGGCACAATAATATTTCCGCGACTTTTAGAGATCTTTCGACCATCTTTGATGAGTAGACCATGTGCGCGAAACTTCTGATAGGGCTCCTCAAAGGAGAGAAAACCTAAATCGTAGAGTGCCATCGTCAAAAACCGCGAATACAGTAAGTGCAATACCGCATGTTCGTTTCCTCCGATGTAGGAGTGAACTGGTAACCATTTTTCCATCGACGAGTGATCGAAAGCAACGGTTGCATTATCTGAACATGGATAACGTAAAAAGTACCAAGCACTGTCTAGAAAAGTATCTGAAACATCAGTTTCTCGCCGTGCTTCTCGCCCGCATTGGGGACATTTTGTGTTACACCAATCTGCTGCTCGGGCAAGTGGACTCTCACCCGAGTCGTTCGGTCCGAAGTCCTCAAGGTAAGGGAGTTCGATCGGTAAATCTTCTTCCGGAACAGGTACCGCCCCACATGTTTCACAGTGAATAACGGGTATGGGTGGCCCCCAGTAACGCTGACGAGAAATACACCAATCGTGCAATCGGTAGGAGATTGACGACTCAGCAAGTCCTTTCTGTTGTAAATGTTGTACGATAGATTTTTTTGCTGATTCAACTTCTACACCATTGAACTTTCCGGAGTTAATGAGCGTACCGTCGCCTTCATATGCTGACTCTTGTTCCAAAAAGTGGTTAGATCCGGGTTCTTTAATGACTCGGACAACGGGTAACTCAAATTGCTTTGCAAATTCGAAATCGCGTTGATCATGCGACGGAACGGCCATTACAGCACCGGTGCCATATTCCGCGAGCACGTAATCTGAAACCCACACAGGAATCTGTTGGTTATTCGCGGGATTGGTACAGTATGAACCTGTGAATACTCCAGTCTTCTCGCGATCAACAATCTGCCGTTCAATGATGTCTTTCTGAGAAACTTGTTCGAGGTAAGTGTTCACCTCTTCCGATTGATCTTCAGTCACGAGTGATTGAGTTAGTGAATGTTCAGGCGCTAACACCATATATGTCGCACCAAAAATCGTGTCTGGTCTAGTGGTAAACACTTCAATGTTTTGATCGGAATTCGCAACTTGAAAGCGTAACAGTGCCCCTTCGCTTGCGCCAACCCAATTGACTTGTGCTGTCTTCGTTGCTTCAGACCAGTCAAGATCAGGTAAGTTATCGAGCAAACGCTTGGAATACTTCGTAATCTTGATAAACCACTGAGGGAGTTGGCGTTGGCCAACCGGTGCTTCGCACCGTTCACAATTCCCCTGAATGACTTGTTCGTTAGCCAACACTGTCTTACATGACGGACACCAATTCACAGCCGCATGTCGCCGTTCGACTAAACCAGCATTAAATAGTTGTAGAAATATCCATTGCGTCCATTTGTAATAATCCGGGTCGGTGGTATCAACCGTATGGTTCCAGTCGAACATTCCACCGATGCGTTTAAGTTGTCGTGTAAAGTTTTCGATATTTTTGGGGATGAGCGTGTTCGGGTTGGTACCTATCTTGAGGGCAAAGTTTTCACTGTGAATGCCAAAGGCATCGAACCCAATCGGTTGAAACACGGTTTTACCCTGAAGACGTCTAAATCTTCCTTGTACGTCTGCTCCGGTGTATGCGAAGATATTTCCTATATGCAAACCCTCTGCTGAGGGATAAGGAAACATCATGAGGTTGTAATACGGTTCTTCGGCCGCGGCAAGTTGAGCAGCTGAGAATCGATTAGTTTGTTGTTGCTCCCACCGGTCTTGCCACTTTTGTTCAATAGCAGTGGGATCGTATGTATTCATGGGTGAAAAATGTAATTATGACATGAGATCAGACTAGTCAATTGTCGACAGGACCGTAGAACTTGTGATCACATCGTCGAGTACCAATCTTGCTTTTATCAGTAGTGACCTTTTGTAGAATAGGTGTTGTCAATATCAAACTAAACGGCGACAGCGAACCAATCGGTATGAATAGTAAGAATTTAAAGAAAGATTCTAATGTTTAAAGAATGAGAACGATGAAGTTCAAAACTTTTCTTTTAGGATGCCTCGGAGGAGTTGTCGGAGGTTTTGTGCTCAGTAGTATAGGATGGGCAATCTATTCGGCGATGTCTGAAAGTGATACGCCGCATCTCGTGCACCAAGGAACGGACAAATTGGTGAATGAGAAGCAGAATTTGTCTGCTGTACTAGACTTAGAAGACTCTGGACACACGAGCAGTTTGTTCAACAAAAAGTTAAGGTTAACACACGCTCTCAAAACTCTTACTTTCGATGAAGTCAAGGAAATTTATATCCAAACGGTGAGTCAAACTAGCAATCACAGAGTCTGGTATTTTCAAGACTTGTTGATTGAACACCTAGCCCTTCTTGATCCGAACGCTACACTTGAAATAATACAAACGACTAGTCCGAATCGACAACACGAACTGATTCCAATCTTGTACTCGCATTGGGCAATGCTTGACCTAAAAGAGGCGCTGACGAGTGCGGCAGGTCTCTCTCTGTCCAGGCGACCAATCGCTACACGTGCCATTGTTATAACACAAAACGGTCTTTTAGAGGTGGACACCATGGAGCTCACCGTAGCCTTAGGAATCGACGGAGAAGTCGAAGAGACCATCACTGAATTAGCTGCGAGAAAGCAAATGCAAACGGATCCGAAAGGAGCGTTCAAGCAGGTGTTTGCCGACGATGTCGAGGATACAAAGCAAGAGTCTTTACTTGCAGAAATCATTGGAACTTGGCTGAGAAAATCTGATGATTCCGAGCACATGAGTCTTTTCAATTCCTTTCGGGATCAGTACGGAAAGATCTATCCATGGAATCTGGGTGACTTGGAGGGAATTTTCTATACTAACTTGCTCGAACACGTTGTTGAAAATAATCCAAAAAAGTTTTGGCAGCTTAATCTCAGTGATACGTCTGAATTGCAAAGTCAGCTCAATTTTGAAATATTGCAAATATGGGCCGGTTTAAACCCTCAAGAGGCAATGGAAGCGGTGTCAGAATTAGAAGGCACCCAGTGGTATGACAACTACCAAAAAACGATCTTACGGCGATGGGCAGAAGAAGATCCGACTCATATGTTGCAGATGGTACAAGACATTCAGCCGAAGTTTCGTCAGGACGTTATTGCAAGATCAATTTTGGGTTTAGCTAGGCAAGAAGCAATAGAGCAAGCTTTGTCGTATGTCGATCAATTTCACGAGCAAGGAGAGAATGTATCGAGAGCGGCATGGTTTTTGAGTGATGTTTGGGCAGAGTACGATAGCCGACGAGCAACTGATTGGCTGTTGGAAACAACTAAGATAAGTGAACCATACCGTGTAGAGTTATTAGAAAACGTTTTACCCAAACTCGCTAAAACAGATCCACTAAAAGCATATCAACTTGCGGTCGAACACGGAAACCCAGAACCATTCGATCCTCGCTATTCCACTGAAATGATGGTATTAAGATCCATCGCTGAGAATGGAGATTTTGAAGGGGCATTGGAGTTACTTCCAGTCATTGATGAATCTCTGATAGATACTGCGTTTCATACGATTGGAGTCGCTCTAATCGGTTTCAATAAGCTTGACGAAGCAATCGAACTCGCGGAGAGGTTACCAAAAGCCGACCAACCGCAGTATTTTGAAGGCTTAGCGACGATGTGGTTTCAGGAAAGACCAGACGAGTTTTTTCAAAATCTCGATAAACTTTCGTTGGAAGCTCAGCAAGCCGTGGCACGTCAATTGCTATTGTTTGAACGGTATCAGCGTGGCATGTCATCCGCAGAAATTTCGACGTTAGAAAATCTAGCTTCAACTAGGGACATTGATCAAGAGAGTAATTGAAGGTACATGAAGAATCATCTGAATAAACACTTCCAAGAACAGTGAAAGAAACAATTAAAACGACTCTTCTCGGAGCTACCATTGGTGGTTTTTCCAGTGTTACCCTTGTCGCAATTGTTTTCCTACTTGTCACGAGTGAAGAACCTTTTCAACAAGACGATGCTACGAACGCAATTACCGCTGGAAAGACAAGTAACACGTCCGATTTAAACTTGCGGTTGTTAGAGGATCTCCTAGGAAGTGAATACAAGAAATTTGTTGAGACTATCACCGTACTCGAAACACAGTCAACGACTCAACTATCAAATTTAATCACTGAAACACTTCGGCCGGAACCGTCGAACAATTTACGATTACTTCAAGAATACTTGGTCGTAAAACTAGTCCGCGCGGACCCTGAATCTGCATTGGACATAGTGTGGAATTTTCCTTGGTATCAATGGCAAGACCTTATTGGAATCGTAATTAGCGAATGGTCAATTCTCGATTTGGAACAAACGTTAATAGCAGTCGAACAATTACCGTATTTTTATCTGGAAGAAGCCGTTAGAACGATTCTCGCTAGTAGACCAGATGTTTCGATTGAGCACTGGAACGACCTAACGGGAGAATTGCAATTGGCGGATATTTTCGAAAGATTGATTCAAGAAGTCGAAGTAATCACCCTTCTTGAGGAACCATACATTGCTTGGGACCAGGTTGTGCAGGACAACATCTCAAACAGTGAACAAGAAGAACTTCTTGTACGAATCGCCATAGCTCGTATCGAAACTGAAGGTTACGGAGTCCTTGAGCATCTATTTGACACGTTGTACCCAACGTATCAATTTGTATTTGAATCGATACTAAGAAAGATTCTTGACGATGCCCCCGAATTAGCCTATGAAACCGTCAAGAACATGTCTGTTGAAGCACGTGAGGTTGTTGCTCCTATACTTTTCAAGTCTTGGGCATCTCAACAACCTCGAAAAGCTTACAACGCTCTACTCGAGATCGACGACTATAAGCAACATTGGTCTCTCAGTATTGTACTACAAGAATGGGTAAAAGTCGACGCGATGGATCTATTAGATAACATCCATGAGATCCAGCGAGGAGATCGTAATTCCGCTGTCAGTGCAATTGTCATGGAACTAGCCAAAGTAGACCCGGAAGCTGTCGCCGTGCGTCTAGACGAATTGAAGCAAACTTTGGGAGTATATTATGAACTTGATACGACATTTGTCGATCATTGGGCGCGACACGATCCAATAGGCGCTACAAACTGGGTACAAGAGAATATACCTGCCGGAAGTAGCCGTCAGGGAAATTTGCTTTTTTGGGCTTTGCGGGGGTATGTTGAGCTAGATGTTGACCGAGCAATCGAAATCGCATTAAATCAGCCCCCAGATTCACACTTTGTCCAATCTGGTCGAGTAGGAAGTTTGCTATCTTGGGTAACCTCAAATGGTCATTTAGATAAAGCTATTGACCTACTTGATAAACTACCCACTGATGCCAGATACAGCGGATATGCGGCAGTAGGTAGGGAACTAGTCGAAATCGAAAGGTGGGATGAAGCATTGAATTTGGCGCTAGACTTAGAAGGAGACACCCGAGACTTGTACCTAAATACCATTACCCGCACAGCTATCTACAGTAATGTACCTGGTCTAATCAATCAATTGCAAGCAATGCCGGACGATAACACTCGACAATACATTTCCAGTGAAATTATTCGGCAACATGAATGGAGGGGCAACGTATTGACGGAACAACAACTGGAACATGTTCAGTCACTATTACCCGGTGTCTACGAGAACGAGAATACTGAGTAAATAGATTCCGTTTAACTGACTGCCAAACCGAGTTCCTTGTTACCTTTACACTAGATAAAACCCTTCCTCACTGATTGGTAGCGTTCGAACCCGATACCCACAAGCATCAAATATCGCATTACCAACCGCAGGTGCTAATGGTGGGAAAGCTGGTTCACCTAAACCCGTCGGTGAATGTTCACCCGTATTAATGAAATGTACTTCGACTTCAGGTGTTTCCCCCATCCTCAGCATTCGATATTTATCAAAATTAGTTTCTTGAACGCGACCGTTTTCAAAAGTAATCGCTAAATCCACCATAGTGGACAAACCATCTACCACTGAACCTTGAACTTGATTTTCGGCACCACTTAAATTGATAATGGGACCGACATCTGCGGCTACCGTAACCTTATGAACTTTCAAACTGCGTTTTTGAACGGATTTGCCTTGGCGGTTTGTTACAGTTCCTTCGACATCGCCGACACTAACTTCGGCAACTTCGGCGATATGGCCGGCATGACTATAGTAAAACGCCACGCCTAAACCTCTACCCTCTTTTTTGTTAGTCCATCCGGCTTTTTCGGTAGCGAGTTTCACACAAGCAGCAGCACGTCCAGTGTGCATCCCACCACGATTCATTAGCCGCTCTTCACCCAACAATTCCAATAGAACGTCTCGGTGGTCTCTACCCCCTGCATGGGCTAATTCGTGCAAAAAACTCATTAGGACGAAACCAAATACGTTAGAACCAGGCGCGCGCCACGCTGCGCATCTGTGTTTCCAATCAATTCCAGTGTGTTCCACTCGTAAGTTATCGACCATACCCATTGGAAACTGCCCCGAACCAATTCCTTGATCGCCAGTAATGGTAGCGTGGCGGTTGTGCCAACCGACTACCTTTCCTTGTTCGTCCACACAACCTCTCAGCTTGTGAAATCCACCACCGCGAAACAGATCGTAGGAGATATCATCTTCTCGTGTCCACTGTAATTTGACGGGTACGCCAGGATAGTTCTTAGCGATAGCAGCGGCTTCACACATAAAGTCGTTGTAAAGTCTGCGTCCAAAACCTCCTCCACAGCGAAGTTGATTCAATTTGACTTTCGATTGATCAATGCCAGCGGCGCGAGCTGCCGGGCCCATTCCCCACGTAGGAGTTTGGGTTGGTGCCCAGAGTTCTAATTCACCGTCCTTGAACATCGCTGTACAGTTTTGCGGTTCTAACGGTGCATGACTCACAAAGAAATACTTATAGTACCCTTCAGCTTGTCGTTCATTCGCTGCAAAAGCAGCATCGACATCGCCGGTGTCTACCGTACGATTACCTGCCTGTTCCACTAATTTGGAAGCCTGAGTAACTGTTTCTGACCAGCTATCTTTCGACGCATTATTCTCGTCCCACTCGACCTTCAATGCTCTCTTGGCTTGAAACGCTGCCCAGGTACTATCGGCGATAATAAAGACACCTGGAAGTACTTCCATCGCATTACCTGTACCTTCCAGTACACCTGCTTGTAGGACGCCGGGCATTTTTTTGACTTCGTCTAAGTTAGCCGATTTAACGGTACCACCAATCGCCGGACACTTTTGGTAAACGGCGTACTTCAGACCTGGTAACATTTGATCAATACCGAATAATGGTTTCCCACGAACGATTGCATCGTTATCCACTCCAGTGATCCGTTTTCCTAATAGTCGATACTGTTTCGGATCTTTGAATTTAATCGATTCGCGAGAAGGAACGGCTATTTTGGCCGCATCTGCCGCTAGTTCACGATAGGAAATTTCACGATTCGACGAAGCGTGTTTAACCATACTGTTTTGTGTCGATAAAGTGTCGGCTGAAACTTGCCACTTTTGTGCCGCCGCTTCAACTAGCATGTGGCGCGCGGTAGCACCAGCGGTACGGAGTGGTTCCCAAGACGTTGGTGTCGACATCGAACCACCAGCAAACTGACCACCATAAGCGCGATCAATAGGGGCTTGAACCACGCGAACATCTTCCCATGCTACGTCCAATTCTTCAGCAAGCATCATGGGTAATGAAGTTTTTACACCCTGACCAATCTCTGGATTTGGGGCATATAGCAAAATCCCCTCTGCATCTATCTTGACGAACACATTTGGACTAAATACAGTACCATCTTGCGCCCGTACTTTGCGGAGTGGTGCAAAGGATAGCATCAACCCACCACCAACCAGTCCGGTTAGTTTCAGAAACTGGCGGCGATCTAACTTAATCGGTGGTTGCGGTTCAGTAAAAACTGTAGGTGTAGTCTCATCTTCCCGCAATACACGCGGAATTACTTTACCAATATCAGAATAATCTAAAGTAGTCACAATTTATCTCCTCGCTTAAGATCTATGCTTTGCTGCGACCTTCACGGCTTCACGAACTCGCAGATATGTTCCACAACGACACAGATGACCAGCTAACGCTGTATTAATGTCTGCATCGGTCGGATTTGGATTTTCGCGAAGTAGTGCTTCGGTAGCCATGATTTGTCCGGCTTGACAGTAACCACACTGGGCTACATCGACATCGACCCATGCTTGTTGTAATGGTGTCAATTCTTCTTCGTCACTCGCCAATCCTTCAATCGTCGTGACATCCTTATCACCAACGGCCGAGATTGGATAGATACAGGATTTGACGGCGGTGTCGTCGATTAATACGGTACAAGCTCCGCACTGACTTATGCCACAACCAAATTTTGTCCCGACCAAGTTAAGGTGATCGCGGAGTACCCAGAGTAAGGGTGTACTGGGATCAATCCCGGTTAGGTCATGGGTGGTGTTGTTCACAGAAACTTTCATAAAGTGACTCCAACTTCAAACGCCTACAAAGCAAAACATGTTTATTCTATGAAATTTTGTGCAAGTATGTAATTGACCAACGACCGTAAGGCGCGCGTACGTTTCGAGAGAGGTGTCGGATCGTTCAACTGGTGCTATCTATGAGGGTCGGTTTTTCGCTGGGGCTGTCCCTTACGAGACACCCCTGCCAGCAGTATCCTGTGCGGAACAGAAGACTGTCGTCACTACCCAGTGACAACGACTGTCTTTTGTACTGTTTTTCCCTTGTCAGGTTGCCTGAATCGTATTAAGCAACAAAAAAGCTCCATACCACAAGGTCGATCAACGTGAACGTACACGCCCCAAACATTACTTACATTGCAATTTTTTCGAACCTTTCCAATCGCCTGTTATCGGTGGTCATGTTCTCCCTCAAAACTCAAACAAGTTTCTCTCACACTTTTCTAACAAACGCGGCATAATTTGTCTTGGAATTAAACGGCGGGTCTAAATAAATGAGATTCAATACACGTGGAGTTCATACCGCACATGACAGAACAGTGTTTAATCTTTCACGTAGGGGTAGTAATACTTGGAACCATCAATCCCTCCTCTATCAAGAAGTATCGTTTCGGCTAACTGGGAGGGGCTGTTTCAGGTTTGTACCGGCTTTTGTACGTTATATATGAAAGGAACAACGAGATGCCGAAAGTAACTATTATTAGTAGCACAACGACATATTTATTGTTGGTTAAAAAAGCAACAAGTTAGTCAGGTGTCGCACTAAACATTAACGCTATGATGCCAATAAATGTGCCTAAAACAACTTGCACTATAAGGTAGTATATTGGAAACAAGCCAACAGCTATTAGTATGCTTGTAGTTCGTTTCATACATTATTCTTCTAGAGATTGTTTTAATTTATGTCGGCTTAATAAACACAATGCTACAGCACTTAGTAGGGGTATAAATGAAACAAACAAGCCGATTGGCTTAATTATTGAAAACATATAACAAACGACAGCACAACACGCAAGTAAACCTGTAGTTAGCAACAATATTTTCATCAATGTTGCGGCGATGCTCCTGTTACTTCTCATCACTAGTTCCAGCCCACAAACATGCACAAAGGGCACCAACTGAATAACCGGCAATAAAAGCGGCAATTACTGCTGTTATTTTTGCAAGTCCGAATTTCGCAAGCCCTGCAGCTAAAGATATTTTACCAGCTTTTATTGCGGCAACGATAGCGCTAGCTGTTAAACCTGCATTTGCGATCAGCAATGCTGCCGCTGCTGCAACTAAACCGGCGACCAAAGCAGCGAGCAAAAGACATGAAACCATTTCCACGGACCTACACGCCCATTTGGATCGCAAAAGATATTGGCAGACATACAAAAAGAGTCTTGCTGACCTACGTCAGAAGGGGTGAAATAAGATTGTGTCGGATTTATTTGAGCATCAATCGATGTGTGATTAAATGTCGATTGTGCGTTTGTAAATCCACCGTAAAGTACTGATACGCAACATGAAACAAGCATTAACTTGTGTGCTAATTTAGTGATTGAGTTCATAATTTTCTTCCTTCTATGGAACTAAACTATGTTAGAGTGCGACAATCTCAAATTTACGAGTCGATAATCTAATGTTTGTCAACTCTACTTTTTACGATGTCCTGTTCCCTTAGTGAATACGAACACTGCAAAGCAGGGTGTGGGCGGCTAATATGATAATCAAAATACAGTGATTGTGCAATTTCAATATTCAACAAGTATGTTGAAAGAGAAAGCGACAATTCTTTTTCAAGTGAGTATTTTAAACATATATTTACAAAATACAATACCTCCTCCCCATCCCCGCAATAAAATTCTATTTTTATTAACTAAAAAGAAAGTTATACACATATATGCAAATCTTTACCATTCGTTCCGGTAACACGGCATGGGTCAGAGACCACAGTGTTGAGTCGAATGTCTCAGGAATGAGGTAAGTTGACGTTCGTTTTCTGACCACTTCGTGAGCGTTCGCTAACTCTCGGAATACACGGTGTTGTCTTCGTTGTCAAAATCTTCACCCGGGTTATATCCACCTCTGTCCTTGATTGTGGTAGGAACGCGGCCTGATCCGCCTGCATCACCGTCGGTATCGTCTACGTCTGTGCCCCAATCTGGGAGCGGTGTTCCAACGACTTTGATCGTGGGTTAAATTTCAATCTGTGTGTGATGACGGACTGGTTGGAGACTTATTCGTAGACGTCAAGGCGCATCGCGACTTCTTCGAAGGTTGCAATCAATTCCAACATGGCTGAGTTATCGTGTAATTCCTGCCGTAATTCGTTAACGATCTCACGACAACTGGGTGGTTCAGGACGAGGTTCAGTAGAAGGCTCTATGTAAATTTGCGATAACGCTCTGTCTCTGTCGTCTTTGTAGTTATAAGGTGGGGTACATAAGTGTTGCACCAGCGCTTCATGATTAAAGACGAAGGGTTTCCCTTCTTTGATTGGTTTTTCGACAAACAGCGATATGAGTCGACGTAACCGGTCGACACTGGGTGGGTGCTTGGTAAAAAGATTAACGGGGTCGTTCCAAGAGTGGTTAAACCACCCAGCAAAGCGTCCTTCACTAGAACCCATACCAGTCAGTCCTGCGGCGTCATCCCCTAGCCGCGCCGCCAATTTGGTCAGCTCCTCATCTAATCGTACGTCATCTTCGGTTCGGTCGCCGTCATTAACCAGCTGCCGCACAATTTGCTTACGTAATTCAGCATACATGGGGTCTAAGGAGTTACACTTTTCCTTTACCCAATGGTATTCCAATGAATGAATCCACATCGTATGATCTCGTTCAGGAGAATCTTGAGGAGCGGGGGGCCAATAATTTCCATTTGCGCGCGTGCCTTCGTAGTAACAAAAATACATTACTAAGGCGGTGTTATGAAAAGCCGCGGCATGGCAGGTTTCGTTAAGGTGCCAGTTGCGCTTGGAGTCATCTGTAAGTTGACATTCGGGGCGCGTTAACGCTTCTTGAACTCGTACTAAATCATTTTTTGGGTCAGTAAATATTCGTTCAAAGGTTATGGGGTTATCAATGACCACAAAAGAACTCGCTCGGTCTTCAAAAGATTCATCGTTTTCTCTTCCCCACAGGTACGGGTTAATCTGGTTCACATGCCGCTCTAACGCGGTACGACATCGTTCATTTTCCAACGCGTTTTTTGATAGTTTATTTTCCAGCGAGTTCCAGTGTGTGTGACGATCTCTCGGAGTAAATCTTGAAGTGAATCCAGCCCGTCGGAAGACATCTTCAATTGTCTGGGACTCAGACCATTTAAGAAGCACTATTGACCATTCACGGCTTGGGAAATCGTTTACTCCACAAGCTTCGCCGACCGACCCCGGGGGGTAATCAAGTGGGCGTAGTTTAGGTAAGTCATTGACCGTTAGGTTTTGTATGTCAACTATTTCTTGTTGTACACTACTATTTTCGATGCCTGTGGAAGAGGTTACAAAGCTGGGTTCGGTTATGGGTACCACCGGTTTTTCTTCGGTGCTTGAGCGGGAGGTAAATAAAAACAAGAAAATCACCACTACCCCAAAAAGTGGAAGTCCAACGCTTAACCAGATTGTTGTTTTGCGGTCTGGGGTCATTCGGATCTTTTACTGCTTTACTTTTTAGGGACAGTGTTTTAACTTCTTGCTTTTATAGTTACTGACAGGTTCAGCTTTTGGAACCGTTTTATGTAATTCTTGAAAATATTTTGTTAAATCTTTAAGTTCTTCTTTTTCGTCCTCACTAATAGTTCCGTCTAGGTTCTTTTTTTGGAGCTCTGCCCATCGTTTTGCGTCTTCATCGTAATTTAAAAGGTGTGGAGGCATTGTGTACGGTGGATCAAAATCATCACCGAACAGTGCTCTCCACCATTCGTCTACTGTTTCTATTGCTTCCAATTCTCTTAAAAATATGTCGTAATCGCTAAAGGAAGGTTTAAACTGCTCATCCTCATCGTTTCTTTCTTGTTCCGCTTGCAATACATGAACATATTCATGGAGATGCCAATAGATGAGCACATGCCTATACGGTAGTGTGTGCTTTTGAGCAGCGTTGCCCATATTTATGCCATGCATGTAAACGTGGGTTGTAAAGGTTGGTGTATTCCCCCCTCTATATTTAGCCTCTCCATATTTGGAATGGTACCATTTGTCGTCGTCTGTTGGGCTCCACGTTTCGTTTGTTTCGTCTAACCACGTCGCTTCTGTACGATCACCTTGCCAGTTTTTGATGCTCGCATTACTTGCCGCGGCGTCAAGTAAACAGTCGACGACTTTATCAATGTCTTCTTGGTTAAAGTTTTTGCCCGGATTATCATCTAAATAATCGAAAGGAGCGTCGGTTTCGTGGACGCTACCAGCATCACCGTCGGTATCGTCTACGTCTGTGCCCCAATCTGGGAGCGGTGTTCCAACGACTTTGATCGTGGGTATATCCTTATATTCGTGACATTTTTCTTCGGCGTCGTTTTGAAACCGATATGATTTACATTGCCAATTTTTCTTGTTGTCTTCGTGATAATCAACTAGGTCAGCATAACTATCAAACTCTAGTTGGTCATTTTTACAAACGTCATCGGTATATCCATACACTGGCAACTTAGTGGTTGCATACGCAGACACCCCTAATAATATTAACAAGACAACGATAATTTTAGTTATTTTCATCAGTGGTTTTCCTTATTCTGTTTTTGTTTGACGAGTGAAAGAACATACTTCCATATACGTAAAAAAAAAGTCAAGTTTTTAGCCAAAACTTTACCTTAAAAATTAG
>VXYV01000035.1 GCA_009845835.1 Gammaproteobacteria bacterium
ACCTTATACCTATTAGAGGAAAGTCATGAACTTAATCAAGAATGATTTGAATTCCATTCGTTCCATGTTGTTTGTGAGTGCAGTAGTAATGTTTGTGCTAGGACTCGGAAGCTTTGCCTTCAGTAATACCGAAGGAGAGATCAAACGTCTCGACGAGTCGGTTTTAGACGTCGAGCCGATCGATCCCTTTCTCGTGATACCCGAAAATCGCGTTTTTCCAGAAAAATATGTTGAAGCTGGGTATTTTCCGACTTATGTAGGAGATGAGATATTCACCGGTTATGATGTCGCGCTTTCTTTCTCTGGAAGGGAGAAAAAGACAGCAATGAACTTAGAAGATAATCGCGGATATGGAGAGTTTTTAAACCAATTCGTAAGTGGTAAATTGGGATTGAGTTGGTTCCGTTTTTTTAAGGGAAAACCGCTCGCTCTGATCGTTGATGACCTGAAAGCTGCAAAGCTAAATGCAAAGAAATTCATGGATGTAAAGCAAGGTATTTACGAATTGTTCCATATCAAACTCGAGACGCCAGAATATCAAGCAACTTTTCCAAAACAAGCTTTCCTTTATGTAAAACTGATTGACCACGATATTCACATTCACAATGAAGATATCGTTTTTGAAACTTGCTTGTCTCTCACTGCAAAAGATAATGGCGATTATTACCTTACCGATCCTAATAAGACTATTTCAATTCTAAAAGACCTGGCAAGGACAGCTGGCGAAGTTGTCGGAGTGAGTTACTTTACGGAAACGTCAAAAGGAAAGGAACTAAAACTTGCAAGAATCACAGGTGTTATTGATCAAGTTCAAGTTGAAAAAGTTCCGCGGATCGAAGGGGTCGTCATGACTCATAAAGTATTTGTAGGATCAACCTTGTTTGAGTCAGGATGGCAATGGTTTGGTCGACCGAAAGGTTTGTATGGCGCGCAACAAGACGGCTTTGTCCAATGAAAATATTTCCCCCTCGAGTCGTGGGATTGGGAGTCCTGCTTTGTCTTGTACTTGCTTCATGTGGAAACGACTCAGATGACAGAGCAGAACTAGAACAAAAAGTAACGCAGATCCCTGCAAAAATTTATTGCGCAGCAAAAAAAGTTATTCTTCAGAAGAAATTTAATGCAACTGCAAGACTAGAAACATCTGGGACTGGGAACATCGTTGTGTCGACAGGGATTCACTTTCAGTTTGTTCCGCAAGATAACAATGTGAAATGGGGGTGTTATGCTGAAGGAACTCTCCAACAAAAATTGATTAGAGTAAGTCTGATTATGACCGACCAGCAACTATCTGATTTTATAACTGGTTATCGAGAATGTGGGCACCAACCTGTGCCAGCAACGATTGAAATAGTAGACGAAAATGACAATGGATTATATGATCCTAACGTTGACACAATAAGGGTAATTTCTTATTACGTTCCTTCGTGCCCGCCAGCTGGTGGTGGAGGAGATCCAGGAACGAATTAGCATATAGAATTCAAAGTGCCTTTGAAGCTTATACTTGGTGCGTTTATAGGGTGTACCGTCGTCCTGTTTGGGATTGTGGTTATGGGGAGTCCTGACAGGGTGAAGAGATTAAGGAAGCCCTGATATTTCAGCCCCGATTTCAATGATGGTCGTTGTCACTGTTTAGTGACGACGACAGTCGCCTGTCCCGAAAGCCGCCGAATTCTTGAACCGGCTTACGGTGTTCTTTGTATGCGAAGAGCTCACTGGAATGTGTGATTCACACACACCACGATCATTTCACACTCGTCATGCGGGACGCCGCGGACTCATTTACCGACAAGTTTCAGGAGGTCAACCATGAAACTACTTTTCTACCCTCATGCTTGTCGCCTGTTTAATCGCTTGCTAACGGGTCATACAGCACCTAGATACTTTTAAAGGATCAACGTTTTTAGTTTTTATGGCCACCGAGGACTTTATCGCTGCCTAGGTAAGTTCTCACACTGGTGGGCATCATGCCGAGCCTACATCGAAAGCCAACGATGGGGCAAACTCTTTCTGTTCAGGTGAAACATTACCAGCAGCAAGAACCGCAAACTTCATGCGCAGACTAGGAGACTGCATCCTCCTGACAATCTGGAGTAAGAGCATACAAGACTGTTGGCGTTTTAGCCCGTACGCGAAACACAATCTAGCACAATACCGTGTACCGAAGTCCGTCGTTGTGAGCGAGGTAATTTGAGTACACCGCTCAAAACGTATACCACATCTCCGCGCGATGTGCACTTACAGCACAAACAAAAATCGTTTAAAATTAGTTTAGGTTATACTTTTTGGTTACTTTAAACTTTTAGACGATCTAGTCGCACCACAAATTCGACGCCACGTAATAAAACTTCCATGATGTGTTCTAACGGTGCAGTAGAAGCAACTTCAGCTCGTTGTTGTGGACTACAAACCGCCAAATCTACCTCTTTGATTGCTATATCAAGTCTTTGGTTAACATCGCTAGCAGTCATCGCTCAATCTTCAACCCCAGTTCTCTTTGAAGAAGCCGATGTCGGTTTTGACCGAGAGCTACCACGAATGCAAGGGGATTGGTCAGACGAACAAAAATTTGCGGTCGGTGTTGCCGCTGGAGATTACGACAATGATGGCGACATCGATCTGTACGTCGTAGGAAGCGATACAC
This sequence comes from Gammaproteobacteria bacterium, assembly GCA_009845835.1. Lineage (GTDB taxonomy): Bacteria > Pseudomonadota > Gammaproteobacteria > Pseudomonadales > Azotimanducaceae > Bin55. The sequence goes on from VXYV01000035.1 coordinate 2,645, forward strand.
AGCGTAATCACCTCTACGAAAATGATGGCAATGGTCAATTCACCGAGGTGGGACAAGAACTTGGTGTCAACGTGATACACCGCGGAAGCGGACCTGCCTTTGGTGATATTGATGGCGATGGAGATCTAGACCTTTTTGTTGGATCCATTGACCAAAATCCAGTGTTCCTCTTTGAAAACAGAGTCAACGAATCTGAGGGTAAATTCGTTGATATAACTGAAACTTCAGGACTAAACGACCAGCCCCGTAATACAGTAACAGCGTTGTTTTACGATTACAACACAGATGGTTTGATGGATCTCGTCTGTTCGCACTGGGGAGTGTCGTTTCAGTACGGTAGAGAAACATTCACTTTATGGCGAAATCAAGGAGATAGAACATTCATTGCATCAGGATTGGAAACAGAGGTTGCGACACAACTGGTTAGTCGATCACATTTCGATTGGTCCTTCACTCCAGGCTTTACTGATATTGATGACGATGGAGACGCTGATTTTCTCCTCGTTTCAGATTTTGGTGAAACACAACTTTTCCGCAACGAAGGCGATGGTACTTACACTAACATAACAGACCGCGATGAAATAACCGACCAAGCTGGCATGGGTACGGCTATCGCGGACTTCGACAATGATGGCGACATGGATTGGTTTGTTACCTCAATCTACGATGAAGATTTCGGTGGCGATTATTTCGGTAACCGCATGTATCTCAATGACGGAGACGGAAATTTCACCGATGTTTCTGAATCCGCAAACATCATTGATGGTGATTGGGGATGGGGAGCTTGTGCTTTTGACTTTGACCACGATGGATTCCAAGATATTTTTCACGTAACAGGTTGGAGTCGTAGTCCCACAGGCAAAGACCACACGATAAGTCTACCACGGTTTTTCTACAACGAGGGTTCTGAAGAAAACCTGAGATTTTACCTCTTTAATACAGAGTTTGGCATCGAGAATCGAGGTCAGGGTCGCGCGATAGCTTGCTTTGACGCAGACGACGACGGAGACATCGATGTTGTAATCGCCAATAACGGCCCCGATGGAATCATCTATTATCGAAATGTTTCGCCTTCAACAGGGAAGTTCCTAAAAGTGCGCTTAAAAGGTCTCGGTGATAATCGTTTCGGCGTGGGCGCGCGCATTAAAGTTTCCACACCAGATGGTAAAAAATACATGCGAGAAATTGGATCCGAGGCAAATTTTTCATCGCATAATTCACTGGTCGCACACTTTGGATTAGCTAGCACTAAAGAAGTCGATATTGAAATCTTGTGGCCAGACGGTTCGGTCAGTGAAGAGACCGGGGTTACCACGAATCAGACCATCACAATTCAAGCGACAGAACTCAAGTCGCGATTGATTTTGGTGAATGGGGCAGGCTCAGGAATTTATGACGCGGGCGATGAAATTGAGATTCGTGCCGCAGAAGGCGCAAAGAATTACTATTTTTCTCACTGGACGTCGACTAAAGGGGGCGAGTTCGCCGACAAGTATTCGTCGACAACGACGTTTACGATGCCTGCAAATACGGTAACGGTAATTGCGAATTACTTACCCGGAGTCGGTCCAGATGAAGACGTATCGGTCGCACGTCGATGGAACGAGTTGTTGCTACAGTCGATCCGCCATGATTGGGCACGACCGACGGTGCATGCGCGTAATTTATTCCATACTTCAGCCGCGATGTATGACGTATGGGCTTCCTATACGACTCAAGAAGTACCCTGGTTGTTAGGTCGGACCCAAGCCGGATATACCTGCGATTGGAAGGATCGTCCCTCAGTACCGCGTGAAGGTCCAGAACCTGAGA
>VXYV01000057.1 GCA_009845835.1 Gammaproteobacteria bacterium
GCGATTGTTCGTTTCATGGTAGGTTCACCAGGGTATAAATGTTATTGGTAAAATTAATTATAGGAGACTCTATTAATTACAGAAACTGAGTAGACTTTATTGGGAATTATCAGAAATTCTGCATTCCTCGATAAATTTATCGGTAATCGTTGTTTTTTCAACTTTTTATTCTGATTGAGAGTCCTAACTAGTGGTATGTCCCTGCGTTCTGAGCTCGAACGAAGGTCTATATCTGCGTAATTTTCGCCACCACTGAGTTCGGACCACAGAGAATACCTGTTCCAATATCGATGATTGGAACTCACGCCCTTCCAAGAGGCTGATCGGGTTAGTTAAGTTCAGGGGGATCAACGCCCTTCAAGATAAATTTATTGAACGCTAACCAAGTATTCACCTCACAGTCAAATAAATAGGTTCGTTGCCGTTCCCATTGCGCCGCCGCGCATTTCAAACGATAATCGCTACATTACTCGCCGCCACCGGTAGATTCATGATCCATTCACCCACCACACGACAACCCGAACGCGTTCGTCACTGACATTGAATCTCCGTTACGGTCACGTCTGGATTCGCCGCTTTCAACGACTGCGCGCGTAATATCTGATACTCTAGCTTAACGCGATCCTTCGGGTAGCGTTACTATTGTGCTTGCGGCGCACTAGCCCGGTGCCACTTGGCTTTAGCATAGCCACTCACGGCATCATGGGCGAACACACTTTGCTGGCCTTTACTCGGCTTCACCGACAAGATAAAATCCAACTGTAATTCCCGTAATTACCCCACGGTTGGAGCGTTCGCATACAACGCATCTGCCACGATTCAAAAACGTAACTTTGGATACTCCACCCCAAGCCGCCGTAACAAGCGCTGCCCCGCGACATACTCGCACGCCTGTTTTGGCTGCCCTAGGCCTTGACTGATGGGTTCAGCACCTAAGGGTAATACCGCCGATTTAAACGGAAACGGCTGCCGACCACGCTTCCCGTCATAGTATCGTGGAGACAACCGTACCTCTAACACTCTTCAGATTCTTGACATACACTGAAAAAAACACGTATTCTCCGACATCGGCAACTCCATTACAAACAAATTAGGTTAAAATTACTCATTGTTTGATTCTAGCGATATTGAATAAAACACACCTTCCGTAATTGACCAATCATCTTTAGACTCCAACTTGGATAAATCTATGAATACCGCACTATTCCACGGACTCAAAATCCAGTTATTCACTGTTTGCTAACTTGTGCTAAATTAATTTTTATGCTTGAATCAATTACGCGAATTAAACACATCGCTTTCTCTGAAATCCGAACATTTCGCCGACTTACAAGGTTTTGGGTCGCAATAGTCGTACTGTCTTTTGCTTGCGTTGTTCCGTACATTTTTTCAGCATTTTCCTACATATTCTTAGCCCCATATTCTCAATCTATGGGAGCAACTACACCCTTTTACCTTCTAAGTTATATCGACCCTACCTACTTCCTATTCTTTCAACTCGTAATTCTGTTTCTACTATTCGATTCACAGCATCGTCTCGTTCGATCTCGCCTCCAAGAATCGCTCGATTCTAAACCTCCGAAAACGTTTGAATATTTAATGGGCCGTGTATTAGGTATTTCCTTTCTATTATGGATGTTCATTGCTGGAATTTTGATTCTCATGTATCTTGTAGGTTTAGTGTCAATTATTTCCGGGCTGGAGTTTTCAGATGTATTTCAAATTCATTCACTGATTAATCTATTGATCATTGATGTACCGGTAATGTTGGTATTTTGGGCTTCGTGGACGGTGTTGCTCTCAACCGTTCTCCGGTCTCGGGTGATTGTCCTCATCGTAGGACTATCGACAATATTAGTCTGGTTTTACCTCACCCAGCAACTCCCCTTTTCACTTCATGGCTTAGTGACTCCATCTTCGAACGACACCTTGTTCGTATCCGATGTACTTCCACAATTTGTGTCATTCACTACGGTTTGCGTCAGACTAGCTACTTTGACTTTCGCTTGTGGTCTTATACTCTTGGCTAGCAGTCTATCTGGCCGTACAGAAACCGAAAAAAACGTGACCAAGTATAGCTTTTCCTGCGGTTTCTTGTTATTAGGGGGTCTAGTTTTTGTACTCGCAGTGGTTTCGACTTTGGCACGTCATAACCTGGTTTCGACTTGGCAGTTAGCACATGAAAAATCCAGCTGGGATCATGAATTAGACATACTCGCGGTCGCGGGGAAAATTGAAATTGACCCTGGTAAAGAACTTGTCGCAGATCTTACGTACGAATTCCAGGTGATGGATTCAACCCTCTCCGACGAACTCACTTTTAGTCTCAATGCGGGTCTAACAGTTGAACATGTTGCGCTAAACGGCGTAAATGTCAATCACACCTTTAATGACGGATTGTTGCTGATTACGCTTCTTGAACCTCTGAAAGTTATGGAGAAACAGTCGTTGCAGGTAGTTTACCGTGGTAAACCCCATCCTCGATTTGCGTATTTGGATGCCGTTTACGACTATGAACATGATCGTCTGATACCACCAAATACAGTTAAGTTTTTTGGTACACAAGGTACAGTTTTCGAAGCTGGTTATATCGCTTTAATGCCTGGGGCATATTGGTATCCGCAGCCCGGCTCAATTCAAAACAGAGCGAAACCATTAGCCGTGGAGCGAGACCTGTTTCAAGTTAACCTAGACGTAACTCTAAAGGCAAGAAATTGGAAACTGATCACGACAAGCGATACTGATGAAATCAGTCCAGGAAAATATAAAGTAATGTCGAACATTGATATACCCGAAATTGGGATACTAGCATCAAACTTTGAATCGGTCTCAACGGATATTGCTGGAATGACTTTCGAGATTGTCACACATAAACGTCATGGTCGTAATCTACGTCTTTTTGATTCGTTTGGCGATAGCCGGCGCGAGGCTTTAGAAGAACTAATCCAGCAAGAGTTACTGAATGGATTAACATTGCCCAATCGCTCGCTCAGTTTTGTGGAAATCCCTAGACAATTACGCACAGTAGGAGGTGGTTGGCGCATGCCGTCAACGCAATCGCTACCGGGATTGATTTTGATGAAAGAACACGGCTTTCCGCGCGCGAATGTACGAAGAAATTTCACCCGAATTGACGATGAGTTCAATGATGATTTCACTGAATCCCAACGAGCTCGCTACGAAATTAGTTCACTCATCGCCTTCTTTGATAACTTTAGTGTTGGTACCGACTCACTCAAGACCAACCTTGTATATCAATCTTGGAAGCATTTCATGTCTGCCAGAGGTGAAAATGCAGCTTTGATTGACAATGTAATACAACATCTGATTGGCTCATTATCACCGTCGGGCTTCTATATGTTTTCGGTTCACTCGGCAACAAGAATCGCTCCCCAATTATCTATACATGTTGACACGGCGTCAAAAAGACCTGGGCAAAGAGCTATCGGAAATTGGATTTTGAATGATGTTGTCAAAAATGAACGAAATTTTCAAAATAGGATAAGGAATATTGTGTTATACGAAAAGATCTCGTTAGGAAACACACCCTCAAATTACGGTAATCGGTTTGATGTAGAACACCTTATGTACAAAAGCTCCGAAATAGCTACCGGTCTCAGGATTTTGCACGACAACACTGTGCTTACCGAATGGATCGCCGAGATGCAAGAGGATTTTAGGGGACGAACCTACACCTTTGAAGAATTGCAGCAGCATGCTGAGCAACACGAAGTTCTGATTGCACCTTTTCTTACTGAATGGATTGAGAGTGGGAATGCACCGGGATACATCACGTCGGACGCGACAACTGTTCGTATAGCCGATGATGAAAACAATCAACCACGTTACCAAACCTCAGTACATTTATGTAATGAAGAACCAACGTCAGGGGTGGTAGCGTTTCGACAGGTCTACACTACAGGTATGTGGAATTGGGGAAATCCGATCATCGTGGTTCTCGGAGACTCTTGCGTACAAGTGAACATGATTACCGAAGACGAACTTTCTGAACTTTGGATGATTCCATACTACTCAATGAACCAATTGCAGGTTCAAATTGACGTCCATACTAACTCGGAGGACTTCTCTCAACTTCAGCCCGGACCAACAACGGAGGATACATCGTGGTCTCCAGAGTTACACGAAGGCATAATCGTCGACAATTTAGATTCAGGATTTTCTATTCCTAATCAACGTGTGAGCAAGAACAGCTTACGCAAACTTGGACCAAGTTTTTGGTTTTCAAATTTGCTGGGGAATGAATTAGACTTATTCAAAAATATGATCGTCGTCGATTTATCACAAAATCTATGGTCAGAACAACCAAATAAACATTGGTACTTGCTTCGAACCCCATGGTGGTACCGAGCCGAATATCAATACAACCCTTACGGGAAATACGAAAAAAATCATGTTCAGGCTAGAGCAAATTCTACTCGAGATAGAGCTCGATTTTCAGTCGACATTCCTGAACCAGGAGTTTGGAATTTAGAATATCATTGGCCGTGGGGACCGGATCAAACGAACGATCTATTTGGAGATGCAACATGGGAATTGAAGGTGTATATTCAATCTGATGGTTCGTTGTTCGAAACTAAGGTCGATATGCGAACGTTAACATCTGGTTGGGTAAATCTAGGAACATTCGAACTAGCAGCAGGTGAAACTGTCGTCGAAGTGAGTCCAGAAGTTATCAATCGTACCAAGTTTCGTGGAAGAATTTATGCCGATGCAATACGTTGGTTGCGAGATTCCACTGAATGACTTCCATTATTTAATAGTAAAGGAGTCATAGAGACCCAAATTTGTTTTTTCCAGTGTAAACGTCCGAAAATCTAGAGTCAAATACTCTCCTCGTCCGAGTCAGACCGGAACAATACCGTCCTTGTCTTCATATCGTTGATGACAATACTATTCAGTTGGTAAGTTCCACGAAAGTTGGATCGGTAGTAACCTGCGTCCTTCACCCGTGTGAAATGATACGGAACAACGACGATTTGGGTCGTGGGAGAAATGGTTACCGCTTATTTAACTATATCATTCGCAGAAAAAACTACGTAATCGGTACGAGTTGCTTTTTGAATACTCTAAACTGACCTAAGTTTGATCGTCGGGATTTGTCATGGACTTTTCAGAGCGATGTAAGTAGTACTGAAGGTATAAATCTTGCGATCTGAACAAAGACTATAGCCATTTCTTATGTCGAAAGTACAACAAAGTACCGCTTACTAAAATATAGCCTCTTGGGTCGTTAGCTCAGTCGGCAGAGCACCGGGCTTTTAACCCGTGCGTCCTGGGTTCGATTCCCAGACGACCCACCAACTTGACCACTCTGGCAATGGCGCAGGTGTTTACCACAACCTGAACTGAAGCCGCAATCACTCAATCAATGTGTTAATGTAGTCTTCGGCTAATTTAGCTTCGCGTGAATCGGGAAATTCTTCGATCACTCGTTCCAAGTAGTCAAGTGAAGTCGGGGAATCTCCAAGATCTTCATAAATGACCCCTAAGCGATACATTGCTGCGGCAACTTTCTTATGCTCTGAATACAAACGCAACAACTGGACCAAATTCTGTCGCGCCTTTTCCAATGCCTGAGAATCAGTGCGATCCCTGGAATAAAGTTCACCCAGCCAATAAAAACCATCTGGTACGCGCTGACCATTCGGAAAAGTTTCAATCATCTCCTCTAACTTAACGATCGCTTCGTCGAATTGTTCCCCTTCTATGAGTACGATCGCACGATTAAACAAACCACCTTCAGTACTATTGTCTCCTAAATTGTCAGTTGACAGTTGAATGGTAGCTTGTCCAGACAACACCCGAACCCGTTCATCCAGTTCGGCATATCGCTCCCGATTCTCTTCCCGCAGTACTTGCACTTGATGTTCGAGTTCTTCGACTCGACCGAGCAGAAAACTGATTTCTTCATTCTGCTCACTAATTTTCTTAAACAGTTCGACTAACTGAGTTTGATCGGGTGCAGTTTCTTTTTCTTGATCCACCACACCCAGTTCGCGTTCAATGGGGTCGCCGCTAGACTCTTCTGCTTGTTGGGCGATCGCGCTTCCACACCACCACAAGATGAAAACCAACAAACAGACAATGGTAATTTGAGCAATTATTCGCCAATCGTCGAGTTGTGAACTAGCACATACTAGACCCAAACTGTTCACTGTGCTTTACTTTATTTTTATCACCGCACGGCGATTCTTCATCCATGCAGACTCGTTATTACCTGCATCGATAGGCACCTCTTCACCAAACGATACAACAGTCAATTGGGAAGATCTAACTCCGGCAGACATCAGAAAATCAGCAACTGCTTGTGCTCGGCGTTCACCCAATGCAAGGTTGTATTCCCGAGTTCCTCGTTCATCACAGTGACCTTCAATAATTGCACTGCGATCTCGATTAGCTACAAGTGCTTCGGCATGACGGGATAGTGCTGAGAAGTCACCTGATGCTAAGTCAGCTTCATCGAACTCAAAGTTGAATACGTGCGAAACTGGTCGACCGTCTTCACCAAGTACTTCAATTTTTGGATTACCCTCATCGTCAACTGTATGTTCAAAATACTCTGGCGTAGTTGGTTCAGGAGGGGTGGGTTCAGGTACAACTGGTGCTGTCGGAATCACCTCAGGGGGTTCGGGTTCAACAGGAGCTACCGGTTCGTCCATAGTTTCGTCAGTACACGGTAGACACGCAGAAAGTAAAAAAGCCGTCGCAAGCAGTAGAAACCAAGTCGCGATCTGTCTAATAGTCATTCAACTACTCCAAGTCTAAATTTTTCGGTGTTTAATAAGGGTGGTGGATAAATATGGAGACCAAGCCGGCTCTTGAACATCCCCGTCTTCCGAAGGGAGTCGCAATTCGACTTGTCCATCTACTGAAACAATGCCAAGTATACCACGACTTCCTTGTTTCGTAGCATACATGACCATCGATCCATTTGGCGCAACAGATGGAGATTCATCCATTACACTGCCAGTAAGTACGATTGGTTCACTTGATTCGTCCAAAGAAGCCCAAACGATATGATAGTTTTGTCGGATTCGGTGGACATAGAGTAAGTGTTTTCTATCAGGTAAAGTTCGGGCTCGTGCGTTGTACGTCCCTACAAACGTCAGTCGATTGGTCGATAAAGTTTTTAATTCAACTTGATACAGCTGGGGATTACCACTACGATCAGACGTGAAAATGAGCGAAGAACCATCCGCTGTCCACGTGGGCTCTGTATCGATTCCACGATGCGTGGTAATCCGCCGGAAAGTTCGGTCAGCTAAATTCATCGTGTATACCTCGGGATTACCATCACGAGTCAACGTCAAAGCAATTTGCTCACCATCCGGTGAAAAATCAGGCGAACTATTATTACCTTCAAACGCGGCAAGTACCTCGCGTTCCCCCGTCAGAATCTCGTGACCAATGACTTGTGATCTACCCGATTCGAAAGATACATAACAAACGCTTTGACCGTCGGGTGCCCAGGCTGGTGAAAGAATGGGCCAATTTGATTGCAATATCGTCTGTATGTTTTCTCCATCAGAATCAGCTATATTAAGATGGTAAGTAGGGAATTCGGTACCTCTACCTTGGACTAAAACATACATTATTTTTGTTGAAAACGCCCCTTTTACGTTAGTGATTGCTTCAAATACTTGATCGGCAATTAAATGGGCGATATCACGGATTAAATCTTTCCTTCCCGAAGCGACTCCGCCCACTAGACGGCGTTGTAACTCGACATCAAAAACGTGGTACGTTACGGCGACCTCAATTTCTGAACGTTCTTCCATAGACCCAATAATCAAGTACTTCGCACCCAGAATATTCCAATCTCTGAAATTTACCTCGTCGGTCGTCTGCGGCATTGACAGCATATTCTCTTCAGCAAGGGCAGTAAACAAACCGCTACGCTCTAAATCGAATTCGATCACATCCGATGGGTCGTTCACCTCTGCGACGGTCCCAAAGGGAACCACAGCAATCTTACTAACTTGATCAGTACCGCGATCGATAAAGATTTCGAAGGCGACTAACGGCCAAGAAAAAATAAAGATACCAACAAGGATCACTAACTTTTTCATCTTAAAAGATCCTCTCCTCGAAAACGTAAATTGAACTTGCGAAATTTTGCTTCAAATACATCCTTGTCATCTGGAACCGAAAACGATCCTACTGCTTTAACTGCTGATAATGTTGAGCGATCAAACGCGTCGTTACCGCTAGATTCTATTACATTAACCGTGTTTAACTCTCCATTAGGAAACAATTCGACACTGAGTAAGGTTTCCATTTCTTTACGCGCACTCGGTGGACGTGACCAGCGCAGTACTATCGCAGAGTATATAGCGTTTACGTAACTCGCGGATTCCTCGTCTAGCTCATTTTCTGCTAATAATTGTAATTCTCTTTGTAATGATTCGTCGAAGGTGGAGTTTCGTAGCTCTTCTAAAGTTTGTAAACGTTTCTTTTCATTCTCTATATTTGGTTTAATTTCCATGACCGAATCGGGTTCTTGTTGGCCCAATTTAGTTTGGTTTTCGAGACCTTCTGAACCCAACGATACGGCAGTATCTTGTACGTCATAGGTGGCTGATCGCGCACGATCAAATTCCGCTACAAGTAAAGTAGCACGGATCGCTTTAGGTTCAAACACCGTGACATCATCAATTAAAGAAAAACTGCGAGTAATGACGACGGGGACTACAATCACCACGACGTGCAAGAGCAAGGACAAAACGAACGGTAAGGTGTAGCTACTAAGCCTATTCAACTTCTCTAAACCTCCGGTGGTTCGGTGATTAAACCAACATCTTTAGCACCTGCGTCTTGCAGTATGTTCATGATTTCAATGATCCGCCCATAAGGCAGGTTTTGATCGGCGCGTAGAAACACTGGTACGAGGGGTCGAGCACTGATTACTTTGCTGGCGTTCGATTGCAGTTCTTCCTTGGTAACAAAGGAGTCTTCGTCAAAAATATCACTTACGCCAACATTGAGATAGATTCTTTCGTCGACTCGAATGGTAACAACTAAGGGGTTTTTGTCGGCATCTTCTATGGGTTCAGAGCTTTGCTGGGGCAAATCGACATCTATTCCTTGAGTCAACAACGGTACCGTGACCATGGAAACAATCAATAATACTAACATCACGTCAATCAGTGGCACCAAATTGATTTCGGACATTGGTTTTCGTCTACTAGTCATGAGGAGCGATCCCGGCGAGCGGCACGGTACAAAATTGAAACAAGTTCGTCAATCAATCCTTCGTACCTTTTCATGATTATTTCGACACGTGCTGAATAGCGATTAAAAGCGATAACCGCAGGAATCGCTGCAAAGAGACCCATTGCTGTCACAATTAAAACACTTGAAATACCCGGGGCAAGAGAAGCGATGTTCGCTTGGTTCATATTCGCAAGATCGCGAAACAAGTAAATCATACCCACTACAGTTCCCAATAGACCAACGTAAGGACTAACTGAACCTACTGAAGCCAATATACCTAAGTGGGTTTCTAGTAGTTCTTCTTCACGATTAACGGCAACTCGCGCCGCCCGCATTACCGTCGTCTGCACTATTTCAGCATCAACGACCGCCGTATCGGTATCCGTATACCCGGTAGCATTACTGTCAATCTCATCAGTCGCGCGTTCAAACTCCCGAAAACTCGCGACGAAGATTCGCTCTATACCCGATTTTGATTCTTCCTCAACTAATTCTGAATATAGTTCGCGTAAATCAGTACCACCCCAAAATTGATCCTCAAAGTCGAGTAAGTCTCGCCGAGCTTCCGACAATGCGATATAGCGAAAAATAATGAGCATCCAAGACCATACAGAGACACCAGCCAGAACAACAACGATAACCAAGACGGGCCAGCCACCGTGGCTAGCAAATTGTGTGAACCAAGACATTCTTAACCTCGCTTATCTATTTCTAAAACATCATTCATCATATTTGCACCCGAATACTGAAGTCCAAGATGAGCCCACGCCCGTTGGGTCGCTACACGACCTTGTCTAGTTCGCATAAGAAATCCTTGTTGTATTAAAAATGGTTCAACTACATCTTCTAAGGTATCACGCTCTTCACTGAGCGAGGCTGAAAGTGTGTCTACACCTACTGGACCACCACTAAATTTTTGTACGACGGTAATCAAGTAACGAATATCCATCGCATCTAATCCTGCTTGATCAACCTCGAACAAAGCTAAGGCTTTTTCAGCAGTTGGTTGGGTGATTTCCCCGTTCGACCGCACCTGCGCGAAGTCACGCACGAGTCGTAAGAGGCGATTGGCGACTCTAGGGGTCGCTCGCGATCGACCGGCAATTTCCATTGCACCGCTGTCTGTTATCGCAATTGACAATTTACGCGCCGAGCGAGACACAATTTCTGCAAGTTCTTCGGTATTGTAGTATTCGAGTTGCAAAAGATTGACAAAACGATCTTGTAGCGGCTTGGTGAGTAACCCACGGCGGGTCGTCGCACCAATCAAAGTAAAGGAAGAAAGTTCCATCCTCATTGACCGGGCAGAGGGACCGTCGCCTAGCATGATGTCAAATTTAAACTCTTCCATTGCGGGATATAACAACTCTTCTACGGCTACCGGCATTCGATGACATTCATCGACAAATAATGTTCCCATACGTTCCAAATTTGTAAGTATGGCGGCCATGTCACCTGGTTTATCTAGCACTGGTCCAGAGGTTACCCGAATCGTTGAGTCCATTTCGTTGGCAAGGATGTGTGCGAGTGTCGTTTTACCGAGACCAGGTGGCCCCCAAAATAACGTGTGGGCTAAATTCTCACCTCGTTGTTGAGCGGCTTCGATGAAGATTTTCAGTCGTTCCTTAAGAGCTGCTTGACCAATGAATTCATCGAGAGTCGAGGGACGGAGTTGTCGTTCATACGAAGCGTCAGACACTTGTGCTGTCGTGTCTACTACACGAACTTTGTCAGTTTTTACAGTCATAATCTAATGCGATAGTCGTTGTAGTGCCTTTCGAACCAATTCTTCGACCGAAACATCTTCGTGCCACGCAGCCTTGACTGCTTTTCTAGCCTCTCCTAAACGGTATCCAAGACTCACTAACGCACTTTCGGCTTCTTGCAAGGTTGATGAAGTGGGAATTGCATCCATAACCGCAAGTGGTAACTGGTCCACCATGTTAGCGAGTTCAACCACAATTCTTTCGGCACTTCGTTTACCAATTCCTTTGACTCGAGTCAGACCTCCATCGTCTCTTTCACGGGCAATTCGACCTAACTGTGTTAGCGAGTATGTTGACAGAATTGCAAGAGCACTCTTCGGACCAACACTTGGAATCTTGATTAATACTCGAAAAAATTCTCGAGTCGGTTTATTTGAAAATCCAAAAAGAACCATCGCATCCTGTAGATGCACTTGATGGACGTAAACCGTACACGTAGTGGTCATTGCGACGTCATCGAAAGTCCCGGTGGGCACTTCGAGTTCGTACCCGACGCCATTTACGTCAATCAATGCCTGGTTGCCCTCCAGCTCGGTTAAAATTCCGTGTAGACGACCGATCATGCGTTAGATTCCAAGAACACCACACAGATTCAATCTAACACCTCACCTTCTCAGAAAGTCTCTCGTTGCACCAGAAGGATTAAAACTGTTGTCGCGCAACGGAAAAGACCGAGCATGACAGATCGCCACTGCTAAAGCGTCGGCGGCATCAACACTCAATTTACCCTCAATTTGTAATGTTTGTTTTACCATGTAACCCACTTGATCTTTCGTTGCTGAACCAGTGCCTACCACCGTTTTTTTTACACGGCGAGTTGCGTGTTCGTACACTGGTAAATTGTGAGCTAAAACTGCAGCCAAAGCTGCACCTCTAGCCTGCCCTAATTTAAGCGCAGTATTAGGGTTCTCGGCAACGAACACTCCTTCTACTGCACATTCATCAGCTGTGATTTCACTTAACACCAAATCGATTCCTTCGTAGATATCTTTCAGTCGTAAAAAAAAGTCCGAGCCTGTAGTCTGAATAGCACCAGACGAAACATACTTCAGGTGCGAGATAGAATAATCTACTATACCATAGCCGGTCGACCGAGATCCTGGGTCGATTCCCAATACCACAGTCACGATGCAGAGTCGTCCGACGTTGTGAATTCGGCATTACAAAAGACATTCTGAACATCGTCCAAGTCTTCTAGCGCTTCAATGACACTAAGTGTTTTTTCAGTCGTATCTCCATCACAAAGAGTTGTTGTTGTCGGCATCATTGTGACTTCTGAGCTGATCGGGTTCAGTCCCTGAGACTGAAAGTAGTCCGCGACTGAACTGTAGGATTCAAACGAGGTAAGTACGTAGGTAGAACCACTCTCATCTGTTTCCACATCGTCTGCGCCGCTCTCAAGAGCGGTTTCCATAATTTGATCTTCATCAACCGATGAGTCAAATTGTAGGATCCCCCGTCTTTCGAACATATAAGCAACCGAACCTGAGGTTCCTAAAGAACCTCCAAACTTTGAAAATGCATGGCGAACGCCAGCAACCGTTCGATTACGGTTGTCGGTCATGGTTTCGACGAGAATGGCAACACCACCTGGTCCGTAACCTTCGTAGACTATTTCTTCCAAGGCACCTTCATCACCAGTTCCTATCCCGCGAGCAATCGCGCGATCCATGGTGTCTTTAGGCATATTGACTGCCACTGCATTATCAACTGCTGCTCTTAGTCGAGGATTGTCAGAGGCATTCCCACCACCTAACCGCGCTGCTACCGTGAGTTCTCTGATCACTTTAGTCCAAGCCTTGGCGCGTTTCGCATCTTGTCGAGCTTTCCGATGCTTGATGTTCGCCCATTTTGAATGACCTGCCATCAGGAATCCTGCCTAACGAATACGCCTAAATCTCGTAATTGCGATGGATCTGCAGCAGTTGGTGCACGGGTAACTAAACAACTGGCTTTCGTAGTTTTTGGAAAAGCGATTACGTCGCGAATTGACTCTGTATTAGTCATTAACATTATCAAACGGTCGATCCCTAAGGCAATACCACCGTGCGGAGGACATCCCAAGCGTAAAGCATCTAGGAGAAACCCAAACTTCACTTGAGCTTCCTGACCTATGCCTAGAACGTCAAAAACCGCTTGCTGCATATCGGTGTCGTGAATACGCAGCGAACCACCACCAAGTTCATAACCGTTTATCACAACATCGTAAGCAAATGCTTTAGTGGTAAAGGGAGAATCCGTGAACTGTCGTTGTCCGCATTTTGGACGAGTGAATGGATGGTGCATCGGCGCCATCGATCCATCTTCCGTTCGTTCAAACATTGGCCAATCGGTAATCCAACATGCTCTGAATTCATCTTCCAATATATCAAGTTCGTGAGCAACATGATTCCGGAGTACTCCCATGAAATGACTGACAGTTTCACTTAGTCCCGCACCAATGAATAGGATATCGCCAGTTTGCGCGGTAGTTTGTTGTAACAGCAATTGTAGTTCATTGTCGGACAAGAACTTGAGAATCGAGGATTGCAGTCCAGCACGACCGTTTTTAGCATCATTAACCTTAATGTAGGCTAGTCCCTTTGCACCGTGTTTTTGCACAAATTCAACCATTTGATCCAACTGTTTGCGCGTAAATCGATCGATGCATGCTGGAACCCTTAATACCGCGACTCGATTTGTGTCGTCATTGGCTGCTTCGGCAAAAACATTGAACTCACTTTGTTGCACAATCTCATCGATGTCGATCAATTCAAGTGGGTTACGTAAATCTGGTTTATCAGTGCCGTATCGACGTAGAGCAGAATCGTAGTCTAGTCGTGGAAATTTCTCCAAGGTTACATTGAGCTGTCGTTTAAACACATTACATAACAACCTTTCAGTCAAATCGAGAACATCATTCTCTTCGATAAACGAAGCTTCAACATCTAGCTGTGTGAATTCCGGTTGACGATCATGCCGTAAGTCTTCATCTCGATAACAGCGCGCAATCTGGTAATAACGGTCAAGACCTGACATCATGAGTAGTTGTTTAAAAATCTGTGGCGATTGAGGTAATGCGAAAAAAGTCCCCGGATAAGTGCGACTCGGTACGAGATAGTCTCTTGCACCTTCCGGCGTAGAGCGGGTTAAAGTTGGAGTCTCAATCTCCAAAAATCCATTGTCTTCCATGAATGATCGGATGAGACTTATCACCTGCGAACGTACGATCAATCGTTGTTGCATTTGTGGTCGGCGTAAATCTAGGTAACGGTAACGAAGTCGTAAATCTTCATTCACATTAAAGTGCTCATCCAATTGAAAGGGAGGCACCGCAGATTCATTCAGTATCGATAAAGCTTGCGCGTAGAGTTCAACTTCTCCAGTTGATAAATGAGGATTGGTTTGATCGCGAATCCTAGCTCGTATTTCACCGGACACTTGTATGACAAATTCGTTCTTTAGTTGTTGTGCGATCTGGAATATTTCCTTGAGTTCCGGGTCAACGACAACTTGTAATACTCCCTGTATATCACGTATGTCTAGAAAAATGATGCCACCCAAATCGCGGCAGGAATCTACCCAGCCACAAACCATTACTGGCTGTCCAATGTGGTTCTTTCTTAGCTCACCACAAAAGTGAGTTCTCATACTGACTATCCTTGTCGAGTACTATAATTTCAATGAATTGAAAACGATTACGAATCTGTTACTGCAGAAGTTTTATCTGACGACTTAGCACTTGTTTCTTTGTTTTCAGATGTCTGAGAGGTGCTTGCCTCGGAAGACTCTGACTTGGTATTTTCTTCGGTTTGGTCAGAGGTCGACGTACCGTTCTGCTTCTTAAAGTCGGTCGCGTACCAACCGCCACCTTTAAGGACAAATGAGGTCTGTGAAATCAACTTCCGAAGCTCGGTCCGTTGACATACGGGACAATCCACGAGTGGGTCGTCGTTAAATTTCTGTAGTTCTTCGAATTCATGCCCACAAGACTGGCACTGATATTCGTAAATCGGCAAAGTCCACTCCATAGACTTGGGAATGAATCAAAATTATATGCGCGCGGTGTGGATACAGAATAAAAAGAGGTGTTAAACCCGATGCAGATACTTACAAGTTCACCCATCAAACGTTCCAATATACTTATAGATCTATGAAATTTAGCGAGACATTTATACCAACTCTACGCGAAGAACCGGCTCATGCTGAAGTCATTAGCCACATCCTACTACTGCGTGCCGGATTCATTCGCCAACTCGGTTCTGGTTTGTTTACATGGTTGCCACTTGGGTTGCGCGTGCTCAAAAAAATTGAACAAGTGATTCGCGAAGAACTCATAAGATACGGCTGTCAGGAAATGCTTATGCCATTTGTCCAACCAAGCGAATTGTGGAAGCAATCGCAACGGTGGGAGACTATGGGTATGGAGTTACTACGCCTGCAAGATCGACATGAAAACGATTACTGCTTGAGTCCTACTCACGAGGAAGTAGTTACCGATTTATTCCGCGACAACTTTATGAGTTATCGGCAGTTGCCTTGTAACTTGTTTCACTTTAGCACGAAATTTCGAGATGAAATCAGACCACGTTTTGGCGTTCTAAGATCACGAGAATTCATTATGAAAGACGGGTATTCCTTTCATATGGACGACAAATCTCTTGATGTAACGTATCAAGAAATGTATGACGCTTACTCCGCGATTTTGACACGGTTTGATGTTAACTTTCGAGTAGTAGAAGCAGATCCCGGGGTGATTGGAGACGGCGAAAGCCTTGAGTTTCATGTTATAGCTGGTTCTGGTGAAGATACACTAGCCTATAGTAAACACAGTAACTATGCGGCAAACATCGAGAGTGCAGAAGCATTACCACTGGGTAAGAGAGCAACACCCAAGACGCCTTTACAGAAAGTACCCACACCGAACGTTCGAACCATTGAAGATTTAACAAAGTTCCTAAATTTACCGATCGAGCGTACAGTGAAAACACTTATCGTACATGGACAAGAATCTCTGGTCGCATTGATATTACGGGGAGATCACGAACTGAATTTAGTCAAAGCTGCAAAAATTAAAGAAGTATCTCAACCAGTGACTTTTGCATCCGAAGAAGTCATTTCCGCGGAATTGGGATGTTCGGTTGGTTCACTCGGACCAATCCAACTAAAAATCCCGTTCTACGTGGATCGGAGTGCTGCTATGGTCTCGGATTTCTCTTTCGGAGCGAACGAAGAAGGTAAGCATTTCATCGGGGCGAATTGGGATAGAGACGTTGAGTGTGAAAACGTCGTCGATTTACGAATGGTTGGTGAAGGTGATCCTGCCGTAGACGGTAGTGGTCCGCTAGCTATACAACGAGGTATTGAAGTCGGTCATATTTTCAAACTAGGTACGAAATACACAAGGTCGATGGAAGCGACTGTGCTCGACCGTGAAGGAAACTCCATTTATCCGACGATGGGGTGTTACGGGATTGGCGTGACACGGATGGCCGCAGCGGTAGTGGAACAGTGCCATAGCGAAGAGGGAATTGATTGGCCGATCGAAATAGCACCAATGCAGGTACATTTAGTCGGTCTGTTTGCTAAATCGAATTCCAAGGTAAAAGACACAGTTGACCGTTTGTACCACGCACTGTGTGATGCAGGTATAGAAGTCCTATATGACGACCGTGAAGAACGACCAGGAGTTAAGTTTGCTGATGCTGACCTTATCGGCATTCCTCATCGAATCGTTGTCGGTGAAAGAAGCTTGAATCAAAATACCGTTGAGTATAGGTTTCGGCAAGCTGAGATTGAGAATATACCACTTGATGAGATTGTGATGAAAATCCTCAATTTTCTGAACAAAAAATGATAGGGTAAACACCCTTCACATACACGATGCTAGTGCTCGGAATCGAAACTTCGTGTGACGAAACTGGTGTTGCACTGTACTCCAGTGAACGCGGTTTGGTCGCGCCGATCGTGTACAGTCAAACGGAACTGCACGCGAAGTATGGTGGCGTAGTACCAGAACTAGCATCGAGAGATCATGTGCGGAAGTTAATCCCACTCATACGCCAAGCCTTGTTTGAAGCGTCGATGACGGTTAAGGAGATAGACGCGATCGCCTATACAGCTGGCCCTGGTCTTATCGGATCACTGATGGTTGGTGCGACAATCGGCAGAACCCTTGCCTGGTCCTTACAAATTCCGTCGATTGGAGTGCATCACATGGAAGCACATCTGTTAGCCTCGTTACTTTCAAGTGAACGACCGAAACCACCATTTGTAGCTTTACTTGTTTCGGGTGGCCATACTCAGCTCGTCTATGTTGAGCAAATCGGGAAGTACAAGTTGTTGGGACAATCGTTAGACGACGCCGCTGGAGAAGCGTTCGACAAGACAGCCAAGCTTCTAGGTTTAGGGTATCCAGGCGGACCTGAAATATCTCGCGTAGCACAGCAAGGAAATTCAAGTCGCTTCAAGTTACCTCAACCACTAACCGATAAACCAACTTTGAATTTCAGTTTCAGTGGGTTAAAAACTGCAGTGAGAAATCTCATCGCCAAGACCTCGTCAATGACAGAGCAAACTAAAGCTGATATTGCCGCTTCGTTTGAACTAGCGGTTACTGAAACTCTACACAAAAAGTGTAAACAAGCAATAGAGCAGACGCGTGCTAATACATTAATTGTTTCTGGTGGAGTGGCTGCTAATTCAACGCTACGTGAAACCTTACAAAAACTTTCCTGTGAAGTTCACTATCCACCGCAAGAATTATGTACTGACAATGGAGCTATGATTGCGTTTGCAGGACATGAACGACTACAGAGCGGCTTTATTGAACCGTTAAAGATTTCTACCAGTGCCCGGTGGGAGATCGAGAGTTTACCATCTACCTTGACATAGTAATTTACTGGTACGGAAGTGACTACTTTTCCAACAGATTCTTGTTCCTGGTGAATAAACTAGATCTGATTTGGCGGACAAGACCTTACAACCAATCCCATTGAGAAACTTGGATGAACACATAGCCACGAATCAACATAGCAAAAGCTAGTTGCGTTGGTGGTCGAGAAATTCTTGAATCATACCGATACGTTTTCTATGCAGACATTCCTCATAGTTGATAGATTCTGGTGGTTGGACGCGTATGCGCCGTACTTTGGAAACTAAGTCAACTAATTCACTGAGGTCAAGACCGGAACATAGTTGCAATGATCCGACCAAGTTTAGAAATGTTGCTTCATTTCGAAACGCTCCAATTGACTTTAATGCATGAAAGTAATCCTCAGCATTCATATTGTTTGACTTCTCGAGAATCACACAGCTTCGAGCCGTTGTTCGAACCAACTGTTGGTGCTTGCGCGAAGCTTTGATTTTGGACAAAAAGCGTGATATCCTCTCTGGACCTTGGATCCAACCAATCGCCGCTATAGCACTCTCACCCTGCAACTTTCGTTGTTCCTGTAGATCAGCTATTTCGTTTAGCCTAATGTCCTCGAACCAAGGTTCGACAATGCAAATTTCTTGAATCGTCCTAAAGTACCTATAGGCAGCAGGTCCGTTCATCGCCTTAAGTGTTTCAGACCAAACCCGTTCTGCACTAAGTGAAGCCAACTCATCTCGCATGGAACGCATCAGTTCCTGAGTCTCCGTAGCAATTTGGAAATCAGGTAGTTGTGCCGTAAAGCGAGCCACCCGAAAGACACGCAATGGATCTTCGACAAAGGCATCCGTTACATGACGTAAAACTCGTTCTTGGAGATCTAGTCTACCATTGAAAGGATCTACTAGTGAGCCATCTACGGTCTTTGCGATAGCATTGATCGTTAAATCTCGGCGTGCCAAATCCTGTTCAAGTGTTACGTCAGTGTCGTATTCTGTACTAAACCCTTTGTGTCCTGTACCGACCTTACGTTCGGTACGGGCAAGTGCATATTGTTCGTTCGTGATCGGATGCAAAAACACTGGAAACGAAGCATCAACCCGTTTAAATCCAGCCGTTTCCATTTGCGTAGGAGTCGTACCAATGACAACCCAATCACGTTCGTGATCAACCCCGACATTTCCTAACAATTGATCGCGAACAAAACCGCCGACCAAATATACTTCCCCAGGAACTTTCAACGTGTCCACTTTATCATTTCAGCATTTTCGGCACGGCAACTCTTGAATGATCTGATAGATTCATCGCTGTCAATGTTCGACCCCAAACACAACCGGTATCTAGCGAATGAAATTGCTCGTTATTCGTGAAACCATTTAAGCTAGCCCAATGACCAAAGATTACGTCGTTTTTGAGTCTAGTTGGATAATCAAACCACGCTTGAAATCCTGTTGGTGGTACCGGCAAAAAGTGTTTGTTTTTTAAGTCTAAGTTACCATACTTACCAATGTATCGCATTCGTGTTAAATAATCGAGAATCATACGGTATCGCTCTACTCCACGAAGCTCAGTGCTCCAACAATCGGTTTCTCTATCAAATAGGTGCCTTAGTAATTCTCGATACGCCTCTCCCCTTAGTACGTTCTCTACCTCGTTTGCAAAACTGAATGCTTGCTTTTCAGTCCACGTATGTGGAATACCAGCATGTACCAACAAATGACTATTTTCTTTGTGGAGCAGTGGGAGTTGTCTGATCCAATGACACAATTCCTCACAATCATCAGCACTTATCAGGTCACCTAAAGTGTCGTTATCGTCCATTGAATACTCACCGAACACTATCACCAAGCTGTAAATCTCGTGGTTTCCTAGTACCGACACCGCGCGCTTACCTAAACTACGTACAAACCGGAGTACTTCAACGTTATTTGGTCCGCGATTAATGAGATCGCCAGTAAACCATACCATATCGCTTGCTGGATCAAACTTGATCTTATCCAGTAAATGTCGCAATTCACTGTAACAACCTTGTACGTCGCCGATGGCATAGATTGACATTAGAGTTAATTATGGCTCAGAGAACAGTGAGTTAGCTATTGTCACAAATTCCGCAACATTCAATTGATCACCGCGTAAATTTACATCGACACAGACAGTGTCCCAATCAACCTTGAACTTCTTCAGACTACTAGATATTTTTTTTCGTCGTTGGCTGAACGCCGCGGTTAATACTGTGTTGAACAGGTTCATATTGCTAATCTCAAGAGGACTTTCCTTTCGATCAAACCGAACAAAAGCAGAAATTACTGCGGGAGGAGGATCAAAAGCATCTGAAGGTACTTCAAACAGCGTCGTGACATCAAACATGTGCTGCATTTTTACGGAAAGTCGTCCCCAAGATTTAGTGTTGGGAGTCGCGACTAGACGATCGGCTAGTTCCTTTTGAAGCATGAAATGCAGGTCCCGCGTGTTGTTAAACCCATACAAGTTTATTAATAAGGGAGTTGAAATCCCATAGGGAAGATTGCCAACAATACGTCTTGAACCAAAAACGTCTGCTTCTAACTCGAGTACATCGCCTTCAATGATGGTCGTATTCGAAAAGTGCTTTCGTAGATACTTGATGAGTACTCGATCGAGCTCAACAATTACAAGCTCAGCACCGGTAGCTACGAGTCCGCGAGTTAGATTACCGTACCCAGCACCAATCTCAAGTACCCGATCATTACCGGATATGTGTAGAACTTCGTGGATGTCCGCGATTACACTTACGTCAACCAAAAAATGCTGACCGAAGCGTTTTCGTGGTTGCAGCCGCATCACATAAGTCGTGCAAGTCTCTTTAAGGGGTGTACACAATCTTCACAAAGGCTTCTTCGCGAATCTCTTGCAGCCAGTCTTGTAAGGCTTCCTCAAATTGCCTTGAATGGAGGGCTCGTAACGCTAAATTGTTCAAATTCTCTTCCGTAAGATCAGCGACACGACGTTCTAGAACTTCAAGAATATGCCATCCAAATTGAGTCGCGAACACCACCGATACTTCCCCTATGTCAGTTGCGTGCATCTCCTCAACGAATTGTGGATCTAAATTTTCGCCATCAGTCCAATCTAGCTTTCCCCCGTTTCGAGCGGAACCTGGATCGTCCGAAAATTCTTGTGCTAACGTGTCAAAGTCTTCGCCGTCGAGAATTCGCTGTCGAATACCTTCGATTTCTCTTTTCGCTTGTAAATCAGTTTTGATGGCGTTCGGTTGAATGAGGATGTGACGAACTAGAGTTTGTTCACCTTTGGAACCCGAAGATCCTCGTTTATCTAATAATTTAATGATGTGAAAGCCACGTTCATTCACAATTGGCTCGGATATATCGCCGACTTCCATACCGACCACAGTTTCTGCAAATAAACTGGGAATGTCCTGCGACTCACGCCAACCAAGATCTCCTCCTTCCAAGGCCGTCGATGCCACCGACTCGTTCACTGCCATGATGGCAAAATCAGCGCCATCTCTTAACTGTTTAACGATATCGTCAGCTCGCCGTTGATTACTTTGTGTATCATAGGTCTGTACCTCTTCCGAAATCGGAATCAAAATGTGACCAATTCGATACTGATCAGTCGCTAGCAGATCAAAAAACGGAGAATTACGAAATTCTTTGATGTCTTGTTGGGTGATAAAAATCCGGCGATTTACGACTGCCGATTGCACCTTTTGAATCACACTTTGACGATGTACATCTTCTCTAAATTCAGCATAGGAAATTCCATCCGTCTGCAAGCGCTCACGAAACTGCTCAATATCCAAATTGTTTTCTCGTGCCATTGCTCGAATAATTTCAGTCACTTCCTCCTCGCTAACCAGAAATCCTCTATACGTCGCTTCCTGTAGTTGAATACTTTCCACGATCAACAACTCCATAATTTGATCAATGATCGTTTTGCGCGATGGAATTTCGCGAATGTTGTTAGCCGCAAATTGACGTAAGACTAATTGATACCGATCTTCAACTTGAGATAAGGAAATGATGTCGTCGTTGACGATTGCCACAACCCGATCAAGAACCTCTTTCTCGGCGTAGAGTTGGTTTATTGGTAGCGCACTCAACAGCAGCAGTAGTGCGATGCAAATAGTTTGGTTTCTTAAATATATCATTTAAATCTCAATAAGCATAAATGGAAAAAGGGGTCCGAGCTCCGCGACTCACCATCGACCGAACATTATCTCCAAGCGAAGTTAGACCTTTCAGAGAAATCTCAAAGCGAATGCCTCTTCCTGTTTGCAATGATTCCGAGTTAACCCACTCGTATCGGAGCGTCTCATACCATAGTACTCGATACTCAATACAACAACCAGCATACTCCACACCGATGAACGATTCTATATGCTCTTGTTCGGACCAATCAATGTGTAGACGTCCGTAAGCCTTCCACCGATCATGTACAGGAACGGCAAAATCCATGTAGGATTGCTTCAAATCCGATGCGCTTTCCATTCGCATCCAAGAGGTAAATCGCCACTCGGCCTGTTCAAATTTAATGCGAAATTCGTGTGTCCAATCATCGTCATGTTCGGAAAATTGCAAGGCAGCAAGACTAAGTTGAAGCATGGAACTTGGTCGTCCCTGAATAGCTAATCCAAGAAATTGGTCTTGGGTCGATTCGGTAGCCGACACAGTTCGATGGGAACCCACTACGAATTGCACCGACAGTAATTCCCTATAAGAAATTAAATCAGTCAAAGATTTACGTACACCCAGCGCGACCGACTCTACCTCTTCCAACTTGTCGTATCCCAAGATGCGCGTCGGGTAAAAAATAGTTTCAAACGAATGTGTGTGCTCGCCATCATCGAAAATCGGATATGGAGCAACACGATTCATGGTTCGTTTGGACGCCACAAATTTTGGTTGCAATTTTTGAAAATACCGTTTGTCTTTACCCATGCTTCGTTCAAACGTTATTCCACTATCAAACAAAAAGGTGGTTAATAATCTTATTTCATGACGATCATTGAAATCAAATCGAGTCATCGACCGAGTACCTGAGAGAGAAGCATGCCCCCATTCCTTTTCAATCGGAACTTTCCAAGATAAATCCAAATGAGTTCGTGTACTATCCTGTGAAGAATCGATATCGTAAGTTCGAAAGTGTGCAGTATGAGAAGCTATTCCAAGTTGCGTACCTTGCAAAGTCAATCGACGATTGTAGCCGATTTCTGGAGTCTTCGAGACAGACGTACCCCAGTGACTAAACGGTTCGTATCGTTGTGTCGTCACAAAAAATTCTTGGTCCGTTCCCCAATATTCGAGACGCGCCGTTCGCGACAAACCCACACGACCTAAATCATCAATCGAGTCACCAAAATCTCGGAGGTAATTTTCGTCACTGACGAAAGAGTAATCTACATCGGCAGTCCAACGATTTGCAGTCATTGTATGTTTTGCACCAACGTACCAGCGCCGATCCGATTCTAAATCGGCGTCAGAACCACGATCAATCCGAGACTGTAAGAAATCTCGATAAGCACTGTCGGACGGTAAAAAATTGCCTTCAAATTGAGTTGTTGACAGTCGACTCAAAAATCTAAATTCTCCGGCTATGCTATGGTTTCCGGAGGACGAAAACAAGGGGGTAACGGTAAGGTCGTAGTTCGGTGCTAAGTTAAAGTACAACGGTACACTAATGGCATATCCACGTAAGCTACTACTTTCTACTTGAGGCGGTAAAAAGCCACTAATGCGAGAAGTCCCAACAGGGAAACGTAAATAAGGGATATACAACGCGGGTAATTTACCTACGTTCAACGTTACATCACGGGCGACAGCAATACTCTCCACTCGATTTAGTCGAATTTCTCTTGCCGACACGAGCCATGAATTATTCTTTGGAGGACAGTGTGTGATACTAACGTCGTAGAACTGAATTTCTTTGGTCGTCGCATACACAGATTCAGCACGACCACGAAAACCTTCGTCAAATATGACAAAATCGGCACCTTGAACATCTAATTCCTGGTTTGTCATACTGATCTCCGTTTCGTGTACGGCGAGTGCAAATTCTTCGTTCACGACGGTCATCCCTTGCATAGACTGAAACACATAGTTATTGAGATCTAAGTCAATTTCTGGAGTGTGAAGTTCCACACCTTGATACGCGATAGAGACGTTTCCCTCAAGTTTGCTCAGCCCATCCAATGACAACTCTAACCGATCAGCACGAGCTCTGATTGTGGACGGCTGATCTTGTTGAAACAGAGTTTGTTTCAATTGATTAATGTCGTAGGTACCACTACAGGCCGAATCTTGTACCGTATTCGTCCATAAGTCCTCAGCTAAACTTGCAGCTAAAGTTGGGACCGTTAAGAACAATAGTCCAATAGTCCCAATCTGCTGAAACAACGTTTTCAATGACCTGAAATTTCTCGTCCAATAAGATGATTTTATAATCGACAAGTGATGTCACGCCGATCCATAGCTGAAATCGTCTTGTGGGCTTCGAATTTTGTCTCTTTAGACCCACACGCTATCCAGCAACTCAAGACCGAGGCGAGTACCCGTCGATTCTGGAGATGCAGGACTAAAACTCGCTCAGTAGTATTAATGAACTCTCCACCATCCACGGAAAACAACGAACAGTTTTTGCGACTCGCAAACATATTTCTGACTGCTAGTATACCGGTACCAAGGGTAATTGCTTCCGACTTAAACAAAGGGTTTTTTATCATCGAAGATGTAGGTATGAGTGACTTCCACGCTGAATACACTAAAGGAAGGGTGAATGAGTGCTTGGGTCTTGCTGTGGATGTTCTGCACACAATTCAGCAAATCAACAGTGAGCATATCCCTAGTTATAGTAACGAAAGATTGTGCACGGAACTGAAGATTTTTGAAGAGTTTATTTGTAACTCCATGCTCGAAATCTCCGCGCGCCCTCTACAAGATAGCACTGAAACAATCTTGAACATAATTCGTAGTGTACCTAACGTAACGGTACATCGGGACTTCCACTGTCGAAATTTGTTGGTGCGAGCCGAGCCTCCTGGCATCGGTGTAGTCGACTTTCAAGATGCTTTAGTAGGACCTATGACTTATGATTTGGCATCACTTCTTTACGATTGTTACTGGGAACATAGCCCGGTTGACATTCAAAATTGGGCTGTGAAATTTTGCAAGCAAATTGCTAGTAACACTCATTGGTCGGTGAGTTTCGATAACTTCGAAAGAGCACTTAAAACAACTGCGGTGCAAAGATTGCTGAAAGCCTGTGGAATCTTTTACCGATTATGGGTTAACCGTCAACAGAGTTCACATCTTCAATTTATTCTTCCCTCGTTACAGAAAGCCTATACATTGTGTGGCGAAATAGGCGCATTGGAAGAATTACATGATTGGTTAGGTGTCGAAGTCATTCCACGCGGTCAAACAAGACTCGATGAGCACGCTCGATGAAAGCAATGATTCTGGCTGCAGGTTTTGGTACTCGATTACTTCCACTGACAAAAACTATTCCGAAACCTTTGATTTTGTTCCGAAATGAACCTCTCATAGTTCATCAGATTCGAGCTCTCAAACGAGCTGGAGTTGAAGAGATCGTTGTGAATGTGCACCATTTAGCTGAACAGATCATGTCAGTCCTAGGTTCTGGGAATGAATATGGAGTCAAGATAGCCTATAGTGAAGAGCGAGAAATCTTGGACACCGGTGGCGGTATTAAAAAAGCCTTGCCATTGCTGGGTCAGTCACCATTCATCGTCTTAAATGGCGACGTTTGGACTGACTTTGCATTCGCTCAGATATGTCAACGAACTACCGACTATGCACATCTAATTCTCAAGCAAAATGATGGTTCTTCAATGGGTCGAGACTTTGCATTTGAGGGTGAAAATATCCAACGTTTCGCCGTTACTGAATCCCACACCCATACATTTTGTGGGATTTCCTTGATCCATCCCTCAGTATTTTCCGGTATCATTCGAACGAAATTTTCGCTTACGCGAGACTTACTCTTCGACTTAGTTCAACAGAAAAAGGTCACTGCAGAAGTCTTTGACGGTGTTTGGTTCGATATAGGAACTAAAACTAGTCTTCACCATGTACAAAAGATTCTTGCTACTTAACGAATTGGTTCAAGACTCTTGCAGTGAGCATAGCAGTGCCCTTTTACTCTCGATCTCTTTGACAATCGAAAGCAAGTCTGTAATAGAGCGCGAGAACCTATCCAGCTTCACAATGACAACCGTTTCGACGAAGATTTCATCACAACCAGCCTGACGCAACCGTTCTCGTTGGGGATCGGTGGTTTGTTTAGGGGTTCAAACGCGGGCGTAGCCGAAGGTCTTATTCAAGGGGTAAGAAAAGGTAGTCAAGCAGAAGGAAGAATTCTACCCCGTTTCCTTACGGTGTCTTCCGAGTGTTCGCGAACACTCGCTAAGTGGTGAGAAAGCGAGCGTCAACTTACCTCGTTCTTGAGACTTTCGTCAGTACCCAAACGAAACACTGCGATTCCGTAATTTGTGATGTTTAAAAAAACAAAAGGTAAAACTTTGCGTATTTCTTACCGTATTGTGAACAATATCGCGTATTAGCTGTCAGCATTAGAA
>VXYV01000119.1 GCA_009845835.1 Gammaproteobacteria bacterium
CTTCTGGACAATCCCAATTAATCAAGCAGAACATCTCCAACCGTTCTTCAAGGGCATCAATGGCCAGATCCTCATAGAGTTCAGGAAATGACGCAATGTGTTCTTTGAGATCGGCTTCTGAAGAAATAGGAACGGACAATTTGTCCATGATAGTAATCTCCTTTGTTTGAGGTTAAAAGAACAGACAGCATCGTTTATACTGGCATCAAAACATAGCGGCTCCTTTCTCGAGAGTTTATACACCTTGTAAAATTTGTTCTTTTTGCTCCTCAAATATCTCAGGCACAACTGTATGAAAAACCCTGGGATACTCATCGCAATAGGACGTTTTGGTATTGCCATCATTCTTTACGTAAGCATGCGCAGCGCATCCACCACCACAAAAGAATGCATATTTGCATTTACTGCAAGATGGCACATTGGAAATATTCCGATCATACCACTCTGATAAACGTTCATCATTAAATTCAACTTTATCGAGATAAGTGCCAACTTTATACCGATCCATACCCACTAATTCCCAACACGTATAGAGATCTCCATAGGGATCAAGGATCAACATGCTGGTCTGTGCGCCACAAAAGACAGGCTTAAAACTTAACAGCCCTTTGCCTTCAAGAGCCTGCTTAAAGGTCTGCCTAATTCCATAGTCCTGGCAAGAAATTTGATGCATTAAGTCAGGATTTTCTTTCGCAAACTGAAGATATTTGCGTGTAAAATCTCTTCTTGGCATAACAGAGATTTCTCCATTCTCAGGATGGTTTAATGCCATTTCTTGCAATATTTTCTGATGATCAATTGAACTTGTGCCGCTCTGATAGTTCAAGAAAATTTCTTCTTCTTGTTCTACATCTATATATTGCTCTTCATCAATCATTTCAGAAGCGGTGTATGAAGGCGAGTCATTCGAGCATGACTGTGCCTGTAGTTCAAACTCTTCAGGAGTCTCACATTCCTTGAAAGATATAACAGAGGTAACAGACCCATCAGATCCAAAATCTGATGTTGGTGCTTCAATTGAAATCAGTGGTGCTATCTGACCATAATCTCCTGGCGTCTTTTTACCAGACATTGTAGCACTACACGACATGCCCTCCTCAACTTGCTGCACCAAAGCAGAATACGCTGAAAAATTTGGATAGTCTGTAAACCCCTTATCTTTAAACAAATCAAATAATGCAGGTAAAATATCCACATTGTCGTAATCGGTATTGATTCGCATCGAAATCCGCACACCAAGCGACAATGCGAGTTCCACATTTTTTATAATGGTATCAAAACTATCGCCTGCGCGATAATGCGGACGTTTGCGATTGTGATTTTCTTTTTCGCCGTCCAATGTAATTTGGAGACGCTTAATTTTTTGGGGGCCTAAAAGATCTGTAAAATAGTGAAGATCATATCCATTTGTAACAGCAGAAAAGATGTAACCGCGTTTCAAACCTTCATCTACGATATACTTCACGATCTCTTTATTTTTTGCCAACAAAGGCTCGCCACCATATAGAGTAATACTTTTGCTGTGCATAGCTTTATTGGGCTGAATTTCACACATTGCTTGGTATGCACGGTCAACCATTTCTTTTGTGAATACCTGTTTTGACCATCCCTTCCCATGAGATGAAATGTCATTTTCAAAACAATAAGGACAGCGAAAGTTGCAATCGTAAGCCACCAAAAACAGGAAAGATGAGGCACCACGGCTTGAGGTATGATGGAGAAAATTGGCCATGCTATGCACGTATTCTCGCTCTTCCACAGGAGAACGACTAGTCAGATAGCCCCGCTTCATCAATGTATGGACCGTCTCTTTTGAACAAGGTAGTTGATCAAACATATCTTCAGAGAGAACAATCCGACTTTTTATCATCCGGGCAACTTTTTTATTTACCCTATCTATCGCACCAGTATAGCCATGAACGAGCAGAGAGTGATTCGGATCTTCAGGCAAATTGACACAAATTGTATAGGATGACACGCGATATAACTCTGAATTTGCCATTAGAAGACCTTCCTCGGTGTGTGGACACTACAGTTGTATTCTCATTTATATGCTTATCTTCCCAAATGCGTGAACTTTGAACTGTTGTTGCAGTCTGTCGCCGACCAACACTCGACTTGCCACGGTCTGTCGGCGGCTTTTGTGTGGTATGAATGGTAATATGATTGCCCGTATAGTTTCAAGCCCGAAAGTTTGTCCTAACCTGCAAAATTTGTTCCAGTCGCTACTTTTTTCGATATGTACTCGGACTAACTCCATACGTCTCTTTAAAAACCTTGCTAAAAGTCGATAAAGATGCAAACCCACACAGGTAAGCAACTTCTGAAAGAGTATATGATGTGTTCTGCAACGCTTTCTCAGCCTTTGTTAGGCGTACATTCCGAAGGCACATCCTGTATGGCATTCCCAGGTGCTTTTTAAATAATTTATGTCCATAGCTTTCCGAGAACCTGAAATGACGCATGACATCTTTAAATCTCAGCTTTGGATTGCTGTAATTCGCCTCCAAAAATGATTCCAACCAACTCTTCCAAATATCTTGCGGAGGCATGTATTTTTTGACCTCCGCCAAAAACACATCTTTCTTGATGGGTTTATCAAATACACTCACCCCGCCAGCCTTAATCACCTCCGCGCCCAATTCCATGTTTCCCAAATCTGACATGATCAGTATAGCAGTCTGAATTTTCTCCGCCTTCACACGCTTCAATATTGTCATACCATCCATGTCCTCTACATGTATCTCAACGACAGCAAGGCCAATCTCCTCTTTTCTTAAAATTTCAAGCCCTTCTATCCCATTTTCCGCGGTGAATATTGCATAAGGTTCATCCCGCAAGAATCCTGCAAGCTCTGAGATTACAAGTGGTTCATCATCTACAATCAAAATTTGCTGTTTGTCCATCAATCCTCTCTTAGCAATGAATTTTGTTCAGGATTTCATTCGGATCTACTTTGCGCGCCGATGTAGCGGTCCTATGACGAAAAATCCCACACCAACCCTCTCACCGCCACCATACCGCGCTTCGTGCGATGTGATCTTCTCCTCCAGCATCTGTCTGGGACTGGCGATTGCCCGAGGTACTCTTTCTGTTATCATCTACTGGTCTTCACGCGCAATAACAAAAAGCAAAGCATGCAGTAAGCCAATACATAGTTCCCTGCAAAAAATCTTAACCAAGGTGCGGGGAACAGAAAATAATGCATTAGAACATAAATTACTGAAGAAGAAACCAGAAACAGCAGATCCAGCATAATGTCGTTTGGTCTCTCATTGAAAGTTTTTATATGCTTCATAATCAGAGCTATTGACCAAGCAATAGCAACGAGATATGAAACGAAAAACAAAAAAAACTTTGGGTGATACTTAAAAATATTTCGCTTGAGGATTTGATAGTAAGTATTTAAATCGACAACAATAGCTTGCTGCCCAGGATGTGTTTGACGCTTAATAAATGTATAATGGAATACGGTACTCCATCCATAATTGTCAAATTGCCAGTTGACCCAACAATATCCAATGATTCCCAGTAATGCGCTTAGAAGTATATATTTTTTTTCCCAGTCTTTAAAGATAAAGAGGTAAACATAAAAAACGCCGACTAAAATCAGGAGATCCGTCCGAATTAGAACAGATAAAGGTAGTACAAGGAGCAACTCTTTTCTTTGTCTCAATAATAACGAATAGCTTATAAAAACTATGAGAACAGCAAGTGCATCAGGTGTAGATAGATTAGATAAATTATGGAAATCAAAAATCAGACCAGTCACAGGGATAGTGATCAAGTAGATAAGCGATACATTTAATGGGAATAAAAAGGCCAAAACCCAAAGTGCTATTATGATACTGATTGCAGAAATGAGATATGATGCAATGAATGGATTCAACCCTAATTTGTATGAAACATATATGGTCAGAACATATACAATCCGAATTTGATAAAAAGGAAGATGCTGTTTCAATGATTCTGGATCGTAAGCGCGTGCATGTCTGTGGCGTCCATGCGTAAGATCCTTATAAGCCTCTTCTGGAACTGTTTGTTTTAAGAGCGTGTAAACTGTGCGCTGCAATTGACCCGCGTCATCTATCTCATAACTGAAAGCAGATGCAACATATCCAATCATATCCCAGTTATATTGGGGATTGCTTACACTGTGCCAAAAAATCAAACCTGAAAACAAAAGTAGGACTAAAGAGCGCAATGCGAATTGCATATAAGACTCTGACATTGTGCCTATCTTAATTAAAATAAAAGAGGCTCCAATATAAATTGGATACGGCAATTCAATACTAAGAATGCTGTGTCCGCAACCAGAGGAACTCGTGCTATTTGTGATGGTTATGTATAAATAATATCAGATCAAATGCCATC
>VXYV01000097.1 GCA_009845835.1 Gammaproteobacteria bacterium
ACGAGTGGGTAACGTTATCGTGGAGTGTCAACTTATTTTCGTGCTTTACTATAAGCAGCAACTTGGATAGAAACACGTAACGCTGCCTAACATCAAAAAGGTAGAAATACCCTCGACACAAAAATAGAAACCCTATTTGAATCGAGAGCAGAAAAATAAATGTAGCAGGAGCACAAAATGAATGCAGAAGCCAAAATTTCGTTAATCCAAGAGGCAGAAGCCCAATTATCGCCACAAAATTTCTTAATCTTTTGCCCTCCAAACCAAGACAGCCTCTTTACAGAGGACGAGATACTTGAACTTACCACCCCAATTTTAAACCAAGTAATCCCTCATGATCTTTCAAATGTCCAAAAATCGCAGTGGGCTAAGTTACAAACCATTGAACTTTTAGGATACCAAAGACCTTCCGGGCTAAGAACAAAACAAGCGAAGCAGTCTAAACCCAAGTTCATACATCAGTTGTTTGATATTTTCGTTCAATCAAGCCGCAATCTACAGGTTTGGAACTATGTACCCTATTCCGACACCATTATACCTGGCAAATGGAACGTAGAAAGTGAGTCTCCTTACCGTTACAAAGACTGTCGCTATCTTCTTGTGTTTCACAACCCAGAAGGGGTTATCTTGAAAACTGCCATCGTGAGTGGAAACAAACTTGCCAAATGGGATACCACTGGAACTCAGACAATTAAATGGCAAGCTAGTGCTAGGCGTAGTTACAGAAATGAAATATCCTCTCAAATTATTGTTAGTCCAATTGAGACCCTTAATAGTAAAATCAGTGCATATATGCAACATCCCTTAGAAGAAAAATCAAGATTTATCGTCCAAGAGTCCCAAAACCCACAATCCCCTTTGATCAAGCAACCACCAACGCCTGCCTTCTTTCTAACCCATAATGAGATTGCACAAGCCCTCAGAACTTTAGTAGGAACAGAGTTTGCCAATCTGGGAACTGGACAAGAAAGGAGTACGGGTCAAACGCTTGAGAAAGAAATTATAAAAGCTCTTGGGTATCAGTCTTATCAACAAACCGATACAGGGAATTATCCTGATTTACTTCATCAATTGATTGAAGTTAAATTCCAGTTCCGAGACACAATAGATCTCGGTAAACATCTACCGACCGATCCATTACCAATAAAAGCACCATGGAATAAATGGGGAATTAGCCCCCGAGAAATTCGGTATGTTGTTGCGCTCATGGAACAAGGCGTATACAACAACTTCGTTGTCGATTCTATTGTTATTACTTCTGGAGAAAAGTTTAATGAGTATTTTTCAATTTCTGAGGGCACTAACTTCAAAATTCAAATTCCTATTCCATCGTCAATTATGCCTTAAGTTTTTTTCGACAACAAACCGAAGAGAATCATTAAGCTGGTAGAGGTGATATACTAAATCATTAAGACGAGTTTCCAATTTAGGCAATTCTGCTTCACCAGAAGATAGAATCTTCTCAACCTGAGAGACAATTTCGTTCTGCAACGCAAAGCGAAAAATTGATGTTGTGCAAATTTCACTGGGTATAGGTACTGGAATAAGCCCACAAGCCAGAATGCCATTATGAATTCTTAAATTGCACACATCAGAAATTAGAGGTTTTACCCCCTGCCAAATATCTTCAAGTTTTGACTCATTTAGATGGCAATCAATGATTGGATAATTTTGGAGATAGCTTTTCCAGTAACGATACCGCCCGGCATAGATAAAGGTACTCGCTTTCACCTTATGATAGAAATCTAATAATTCAGAATTTAGAAGCCCTAATAAGTAATAACTCTCTCGTCTCGTCTGATTTTTTGGAATAACTGCAAAACATGAAGCACCAGACATATAACCTTGTGTATCCAAAGCGAATGTATTGCGAGTTTTAATATCAGGTGTCACAATTTTAAAAGGCCTTTGAAAAATCTCAGGTTTCTGATGAACCCATATCTCATACCACTTTCTACCTGCCTCTATAAGATATTGCCTTTTTGAAAGTTTCTCATAATGTAATTTTAAGTAGGTGCTAACACAAGGATAATCATCAAGATTAGCTGCGACAACTCGGTCATTCTTCACCGAGTGAGGATAGAGAACGTAGGTGTCGGATTTTTCCTTAGTGCCAGTCCACTGGACCTCCCACCTCTCAATGTTGCTCGCCTGAATGAAAGGATAAACCAAGTTCTTTTCAAGTTTGTTTTTTTCTATAAAGGTCTTCGTCATTGGATGAATGAATACGCTATCAGCCGTTGTTTTCAAGCCCGCTGTTATCTCGGCAACTTCCCCTAATAGAATGGGCTGATTCGCTTCTATCCCAGCAATAACTCTCTTTTCGGCAGGTGATAAAAAATGCCAACAATCACCATTTTCTCTTGGCTGAATGGATTGTATTACTCGCAGCTCAAAACTCGCCTTACGCGATAGTTTTGGCGAGAGATTTATTTGCTCTTGATAGAAATCTTTGGAGGTGTGAAATTGGAAATGAGCAAAAACATCTTTGACATCTCGATAGTTTTTATCATAGTTAATTTCGCGAAGTAACCCAAACGGAAATGTTTCGTTCCCGCTTTTACAGTTTTCAAGAACAATAACACATGGGAGTACCGCGGCTCCAAAAACTTTCGTGTCGGAAAGATCAAAAAGGTGGCTTATAGTAGCCCCTTTAGAAATTACTTCCCTAATACCCCTCCCCGCATTCGTTGTCATAAATTTATTAGAAGTAATATAGCCTAATTTTCCATTCGGCTTTAGTAGTTGAAGACCACGTTCAATAAAAAGAGAATAAAGATCAAACCTTCCCACTGCCGAGTTGAAGGACCTCAGATAAGATTGTTTGGATCCATTCGTATTTAATCTCTGGATTCTGACATACGGCGGATTACCAACAACACAATCATAGGATTTATCTCTGATTTCCTCATGTCTATCAATGAGCGAATCAGCTTGAACAATTGGAAGATGTTTGATTAGTGGTAGCCTCCCTTGCTCCAATTTTGCCCGAGCCAAATATGGAATTAAGGAAGCAAAGTATCCTAATCGAGACAGCGCACAAGCAAAAGGGTTTATGTCTATGCCAACAATTCTATTATGTTCGACTAAGTCTGATATTCCATCACTGACCCATTTGTGATGAATCAAAAAATTCTGAAAATAACGTTCTAAAGCAGATATGAGAAACGCCCCGGCTCCACACGCGGGATCAATAAGATTTTGAAGAAACAAGGGCTTTTCTACATTGAAGTTTTGTTCGGGATTATACCCAACCCAATCTAGAATGTATTCCACAATTCGCCGATCTGTGTAAAATTCTCCTAATGATTTCCTTAACTCGGGTGGGAAATAGGCCATATAAAGATCGGAAACTGAACCCCCATCAAGGTTTTTAATTTCAGAAAATAGAAGCGGCGTTTTAACTAAATTCCAAACATCCGACGCGAGACAACTGTCCTTCTGCCACCACCAAGAATACAAGCCTCCATTAAGTGAACATTTAGGGAAAATATTAGCTAAACGATCAAATTCTGCACTGACTTTTTGCCCAGGAACATGCTGTTGCTCAAACAAGGAAGTTCCAACCAATCCCATATCAACCGCATATTTTAACAACACTCCTTGAATCCAAGCGAAAAGGCTTGTCTCCATGCAAAAAATCAATTGATACGGTTCTATTTCCTTATACTCTTTCCACTGGATTGGAAATTCTATTGGTTGATTGTCAAACCGGCTTTCAAGATTTGGATGCCTCTCTAACTGAAACTCTTGAATAAGATGAAACACCAATCTCTCAAACGCCTCTTTACTTATCAAAGACAGACCACAATTTTGATCAATACAAGTCTTTTCCAATTTTCCGCCCTCTTTTCCTAGGATCATTTAATATTTTAAGCACTGAAGGATAGTTTATTTTATAGTTTAATAAATCAAAAATTCTGTCATCTCACAGGTTGACCTCATTAATTGGAAGAGGGCACTCCACACGAAGAATTGAGAAATTCTTGGTCATACCACAATAATGTGATACCACATTCTACCGCAGAAGTCAATCCCTATTTTCGACTAATGGCCAGATATAGTGAATTTTGTAATGGTTTATACATTTTGCTCAGGGCTTAACCCCCCTAACCCCCCTTATCAGGGGGGAACTTGGGACGTTGTAATGTATAAGTATTTTTAGAATTTACTATAATAAATATTAAGACGAAATAACCAGTGTTGCCTTCTCAGAACCGTAAGCCAAGTCACTCTATTTTCCAAAACTCTTGACATTTGGTAGGGACTTCTATAT
>VXYV01000079.1 GCA_009845835.1 Gammaproteobacteria bacterium
TCAAAGGAAACATAGAACCGGTTCCCTAATTATCGCAATTAGAACATGGAGTTTTTCAACTTTGGACTACTCTCAAGCAAATCTATGTCAAGCGAAGGGATAGCATGACCTTAAAACTAAAACGAGATTTCGACTATTATCGAAAGCATCAAGATATGTTTTTCAAGAAGTACAATGGTAAGTACATCGTGATCAAACAGGACTATACACAAATTACTTAAGAAAAATCATGTAGAATACCGTTCAAAATTCTCTTCCAGCACTCAACTGAATCCAAGATCGAGTAAGATTGTGATGAAACATTGCATAACCCGAATTGCGCACACAGTTCTCTAGAGTTGCTTAATCATTACTCAGAAGAGGGTTAATTTCCGGCCAGGTACTTTGTGTCTCCAGAATTTTTTGACCCAGCTGTTCCACCTCCCACGGTTTATCGGATTCGCTCATGATTGCAAGGTTATCCAATTGCCAGCTCAACAAAGATACCCGATTGCCGGCGACCAAGAAAATGCGCCCAGATATCTCTCGAGCTGCGTCACTGCATAACCAAACAACCATTGGGGCAACCTTTTCTGGCGCTAATTGTTGTTTGATTGCTTCGGTAAAAATGTCTTCAGTCATACGTGACGTTGCCGTCGGCGCGATTACGTTCACTGTTACACCATATTTCATACCTTCCAAGTACAGAGTTCTCGCTAGGCCGGCGATGCCGGCTTTCGCAGCTCCGTAATTAGTCTGTCCAAATTTACCAAATAAGCCGGAGGTTGAACTCGTCACGATTATTCGACCACCGGTACCTTGTTTGAGCATTTGATCGTAACTGGCTTTGGCTGTATAGAACGTTCCGTTGAGATGAACATCAATGACGGCACTCCACATGTCATCCGTCATGTTCTTAAACGTTTTATCTCTTAGGATTCCGGCATTAGCAATAAGAATATCGAGTTTTCCGAAGTGTTCGACAGCCTGTGCCACCATCTCTCGTGCATCTTGGGCATTCGCAACACTACCGTGATTAGCAATTGCCCTTCCGCCAAGTTCTGAAATTTCTTGTACAACGGCGTCAGCCATACTTGTGCCGGCCCCGCTACCATCTCGAGAACCACCTAGATCGTTAACGACCACATTGCATTCATGTTGAGCCAACAGTAGTGCGTAGGTTTTCCCTAAACCGCCCCCTGCACCAGTTACTAGTGCAACTTTGCCTGTGAGTAGTGCCAAAACTCTACCTCCTTATGTTGGTCTGTATATTGTAGAAACTACAGTAAAGATTGTGGTATTCGGACAAAAAATAAAATTTGTTAACAACAACACTTGTAATCCGTATTCTCCGTCTTTATTTATGGAGTATAGAATACAAAATGCTATGATTGAACTGTATGAGTACTTGCACTGAACGTATGACAGAACTGACACAAGATTACTCGTTACCTCCACAGAAGGTACCGGTGTTTAATCCACGTACCTTACTACCGAGTGAAATTACTGTACTAAAACAAGAGATTAGTGAGTTACTATGTCAACGAGATGCCGTTCTAGTTGCACATTATTACGTGGACAGCGATGTACAAGACCTTGCTCTCGAGACTCATGGTTGCGTAGCTGATTCGTTAGAGATGGCTCGCTTCGGTAGTAATCATCCAGCATCGACTCTGGTAGTCGCAGGGGTTCGTTTCATGGGTGAGACAGCTAAGATTTTGTCCCCCGATAAAACTGTGATCATGCCTACGTTGCAAGCAGAGTGTTCGCTTG
Source organism: Gammaproteobacteria bacterium (assembly GCA_009845835.1). Taxonomy (GTDB): domain Bacteria; phylum Pseudomonadota; class Gammaproteobacteria; order Pseudomonadales; family Azotimanducaceae; genus Bin55. Next base: position 1,753 of record VXYV01000079.1, read on the forward strand.
ATCTTGGTTGTCCACCGCAAGAGTTCAGTACGTTTTGCCAAGATCATTCCGATCGAACGGTGGTTGTTTACGCGAACACTTCAGCTGAAGTTAAAGCCATGTCAGATTGGGTCGTTACCTCAAGTGTTGGACTGAAGATCGTCGAGTATCTTGCGCATCAGAATAAAAAGATATTGTGGGCTCCGGACAAACATTTAGGTCATTACATTCAACAGCAAACCGGCGCTGACATGTTGTTGTGGTCCGGTGCTTGTGTGGTTCATGAAGAGTTTAAATTCGAAGCGTTGCGTAAGATGAAGAATCTGTATCCATCTGCAGGGTTATTGGTTCATCCGGAATCTCCCGCGGCAGTAATCGAACTTGCTGATATGGTTGGGTCAACTAGTCAGATTTTGCGGGCAGCTTCTGAGTTACCGCATGAGATGTTCATCGTGGCGACTGACCGTGGATTATTGCATCAGATGCGAAAAGCCGAACCGGAAAAACGATTTATCGAAGCGCCGACTGCTGGCCAAGGAGCAACTTGTAGGAGTTGCGCACATTGTCCATGGATGGCAATGAATGAACTCGAAAAAGTAAGAGATTCATTACTGATGCTTGATAATGAGGTTTTTGTTGAACCGGACATTGCACGAAGAGCGATGATCCCGTTGCAAAGGATGTTGGATTTCCCAAACTGAGTTCTCACTCTATTAGTTCGAACTCAGGTTCAATACTAAACTGAAATAGTTAGGAATTGAGCTCAGCTAACCGCCGGAACTCCAGGATTTTTTGATCTATTCTCGCGTCGATCAATTCGCTTCCACCGTCGTTGATGCGTTTGGCTAACTGCAAGTGCTTGATCGCGTCGGCAAAATTACCAACTAAGCCATAATACTCAGCCCTTGCCCGATGCACTTCTAAAGTGTTTTTTGCGAGTCCTTGAATCTCGGCAAGGTCGAACCATAACTCGGTATCTTCTGGATTTTGTCGTGCGACTTTAGCTAACAACTTCGCTGCTTGTTCATACTCGTGGAGGGCACGAAATGCCCTAACTTTCATCAATCGAAGTGGCGTACTACCCGGTGTGTTTGCTAAAACGTCGTCAATTTCTTCAATGGCCCTTTCCTCTTGTTCGACCTCAATCAGGTAATCGGCAAAACACGAAGCCGCAATGATGCTGCCCGGTAGAGTTTTTACAACCTCTTCCATAATTTTTACACCAGCATCGAACTCATCGTTCGCTTGCAAAGCTAACGCCTGCAGGTACTTAGTATAGATCGAATCGTCTGATAGATTTTGCGCGTGTGCCTTTGCTTCCGAGGGTGAATCAAAAAAACTATGAACCGTTCGGGCGCGCACGAGTTGGTAGTCATCCGAAGACGGATACTGTTGTTCCTCGGGTTCCTGTACACTGACTCTAAGATCAGAAATTCGTTCCGTTGTCAAAGGGTGGGTTGATCGATAGACTTCTAGTTCTGCTTCATACTTTTGCTGGTCTTGTAATCGTAAGAATAGACGCATTGCACCTTCCGGATCATAACCGGCTTGCTTTAAAGTTTCTAGACCTATTCGATCTGCTTCTCGTTCTTGCGCGCGGCTGTAACCCAAAGTTAATCTTTCATTGAGCGCAGTAGTAGCTGCTAAACCTGCCAATCCGGCTTCGTCACCTCCCATTGCAAACACAAGAGACGAAGCTACCCACGCCAAACTTTGGGTTAGTCTAGTTCGTCGATCGTGATCGAGACGGCGTGCGAAATGGCGCTGACTCAAGTGTGCAAGTTCATGTGCAATAACCGACGAATATTCGTGTATATCATGCGCGTACGAAAACAAACCAACGTGAATACCAATGATCCCGCCGGGTGCGGCCAGTGCGTTTAACTCTGGCGAGTCGATAATGATTGGATGTAAGTCGCTTGGATTCATTTCGGAATACTGTGCGAGTTCATACAAATTCGATTTCACAAAGTACTTGATTATGGGGTCTTTGACTAATGCCCCCGACCGCCGAAACTGCATAAGGATTTGCGAACCTAAAAGTTCTTCGTCGTGCTGTGAAAGCACTGCTGATTCGCTATCGCCTAAATCAGGTAATTTAGAATCGTCGCTCCAAATCGATTGATTAAGCAGTATTGCACTACCCGCAATCAATGTGAACGTACGAATGAAGGATTTCATTGAACTAAACTTCAAATTTCACAATACTTTAGTTTCACTAACAGTGTGAAAGGTTTCATCGTTAAGATAGTATTATCACTAATTTTATTGACGTATCATGATTTCTGGGAATTACAACGCCTGAAATGCAAGAGAAGTTACAAATTTTTAGATTTTGAGTTTGATGGACGATATTACAATCACTGATTTAGATTTGAAGGGACTAGAGTGCCCGATGCCACTATTAAAGACCAAAAGAGCCCTCAAGGAACTCCCGTCTGGTGGTGTGCTTCGTGTCCACACTACCGATCCTGGATCCGTGAAAGATTTCGAAGTTTTTGCACTACACAGCCGTCATGAACTTTTGGAATTCAATGAAGAAGCTGGTGTCTATTGTTTTTTGTTGCGAAAGAACTAGAGGTCACACTACGTGCAGTTTTTAAAAGTTCTCGGGCAATGGTTGAACCGAATATTCGCCACTTCAGAATCGATATTTCTGTTGTTTCTGTTCATTGGTTTTTTGCTGTTCTTACTGCTGCTGGGTAAATTTATCGCACCGATATTGACTGGGTTCGTTTTTGCATATGTTCTGCAAGGACTGGTAGATCTTTTTACGAAGTGGAGGGTACCGCATTTACTTGCAGTAATTGTCACTATGTTATTGTTTGTCGGTGCCCTAGTTACTTTGAGTATTGTCATTCTTCCGGTTGCGTGGACGCAGTTGCAACAAACTGTTGCGACCCTTCCTCAATTAAGTAATACTCTAACGGATGTACTAAATGACTTGAGCGAGCAACACCCAACTCTCATACCCGCAGATACTGCGGAAGCAGTGATGGCACAACTCACTGATAGTCTACGTGACATGAGGACGAACTTTGTTAGTTGGTCAGTTCGGCAAACACCGAATGTCATAGCGCTTCTTATTTTCTTAGTCTTAGTACCTATTTCAATGTTTTTCTTTCTCAAAGACCGACAGCAGTTAGGAAAGTTTTTCGAACAGTTCTTCCCGGTGGAACGTCCGATACTTGATCGAATCGCCCGTGAAGTTACCCCTCAACTCGGCAGCTACATTCGCGGTAAATTTATCGAGATTGTGATTGTGAGTACTGTAACCTATTTCACGTTTCTGCTGCTTGGATTGCAATATGCCGCGTTATTAGCACTTTTGGTGGGACTATCCGTGATTATCCCGTTTATCGGCGCTGCGGTTGTGACAATACCAGTGATTGTGGTTGCATTCTTACAATTTGGTTTGACAGCCGAATTCTTTTGGGTAATGCTTGCCTACACGGTTATTCAGACTCTTGATGGCAATCTATTGGTACCCTTGTTGTTTGCTGAGGTGGTTAAATTACACCCATTGGCAATTATCACAGCTGTTCTGATTTTTGGCGGATTGTGGGGGATTTGGGGACTGTTTTTTGCAATCCCAATAGCTATCGTGATTAAAGCGGTAATGAATGCATGGCCACGCCGTGACGAAGAATTAACGACGTAATGCTTAGCAAAAGTTTGGTTAGCAGTAGGCGAGGTTAAAGTTTATATGTTTCAAGGGAGTATTGTTGCCTTAGTTACACCAATGTTACCAAACGGTGAGGTCGATTGGTTTGCTCTTGAAGCTCTTATTGATTGGCACATCCAATCGGGTACTCATGGGATTGTCAGTGTTGGTACAACGGGTGAATCTGTGACGCTTACTACGATGGAACAAGCCCGAGTTATCGAAGTTACAGTGGAGCATACAAATGGCCGGATACCGGTGATCGCCGGTAGTGGTACCAACTCGACAAGACATGCCATAGAGTTAACTCGAAATGCGAAGTTGGCAGGTGCCACTGCATCGTTGTCAGTCACTCCCTACTACAATAAACCACCACAAGATGGACTGTATCGGCATTTTTGCGAGATTGCGGAAGCAGTAGATCTGCCAATTGTGTTGTATAACGTTCCGTCGCGGACCGCCCGTGATATGACGGCGGAAACTGTGATCCGGCTTGCAGAAATCGAACGAATAGTTGGGATCAAAGAGGCTTGCGGTGATCCCAAAAGAGTTTTAGAGATTCGGGAAGGTGTACCTAACGACTTTATGATTTTGTCAGGAGAAGATGCTCAAACTTTAGAAATGTTACATTACGGTGCAGTCGGTACGATTTCTGTGACTGCTAATGTGTTTCCACATATGATGTCACAGTTCTGTGAACAGTATCTAACGGGAAATACTATTAAGGCGACAGAATTGGATGAAGTCCTCCAACCGCTTCATCAAGTATTATTTATCGATACGAATCCAATCCCGGTGAAGTGGGCGTTGCAGAATATGGGGCGCATTCAGGGAGGAGTTAGGCTGCCATTGATTGAACTAGCACCAGAACACCAGGCTCGAGTATGGGAACAACTAACAAAGGTAAAGGAATTGTGAAATACTGTAAATTATTCTTAGTAGGTTTATTTTGTTTGAGTTTATTGCTGTTGCCAAGTTGTCAATTTTTCTCCGGCGGCGAAGAAGGTCTTTCCCGTTCCGAAGAGTACTTAGAGATTCGTAGCACACCTGATTTGGTCATTCCAGAACACATGGATGCTATTGAGATTGAAGATCTCTGGACGATACCGGAAATTGTAGAACGATCATTACCCTTAGTTTTTCCTAAGGGCGCACCACGTCCGGCAACTATTGTTGGCGATGCTGATCCTGATTTAGTTCGAATTCAAAATCTAGGCAAGCGTAGTTGGATGGTCGTCCAACGATCACCGGAGACTGTTTGGCCAGTTGTGAAACAATGGTTGCAAGATAATGGTGTTACGACTATTGCTATTGAGAACGCCGGTGAGGGCCTCTTAGTTACCAACGCGTTGCAATTAGATCCTAGTGATATAGATAACTTGGGTCAAGTTGTACAAAACAGCAAAAGCAGTGCTGGCATTGTCGGTGGAGTCGACCAGATTGCGTTGCGTATTGAAAACGGAATACGTCTTGCTTCAACTGAAGTACATGTGCGCTACCTCAATAGTTCTTCAGCAGTTGACTCAGTTGCTTTTGAGTGGCCTGAAACTTCGATCGACATACCGACTGAGCGGAAAGTGCTAGAACACCTAGCAAACTATGACGCATCTGGTTATGTTGCTCCAACTCACTCGAGAATAGCTGAACAAATAGCCTTACGACCCAAGGCAGAGATGTTAATCGACGACGACGGATACCCATATCTCCAATTGAATGTAGATTTTGCGCGTGCCTGGGCTACTGTTCAAAAAGCGTTGGATAATGCCAGTCTGGAAGTTACTGAGCAAGATTCTTCTCAACAATTTTTTCGGGTAGAAGTTTCCAAGAAAGTTCTGCGCGGTCGCCAGAGATCTTTCATCATCAATCGATTAACTAGCATTGGGCAAAGTGATACAGGATCGCGTCCTGATGTGATCAATGTTATCTTAGACAAACGGGATGAAGGGTATAGTGTAGAGGTATCTTCACTTGAAGCAGGTGATAGTTTGAGTGTTGAGTTTGTGCAACAGATTTTGCTGATATTGCGTGAGTACGCTGTGTAATTCTCGAGTGTAAGTCGAGAAAACTAGGTGTCATAGTCGGCTAATTTGACTAAAAATTTAATCAATCTGGAAAGATAAATCCCCCACTGCGCTCAATACCTGTGGTCAGTTAGCAAATACAAAACTGGTGCAATCGGCAAACTGCTAAAATTTTTGCAGTTAATCTCGGGTAAAAGATTTTTTAGTATAGTTAAACATTATTAGATGTTACGATTCACTTCTCTTGGTAGCGGTAGTCGCGGTAACTCGACGCTGATTTCCTCGAAACAATGTAAGGTACTTGTCGATTGTGGCTTCAGTGTTAAAGAAACCGAAAAAAGACTCTTAACGAAAGGTATAGAACCAGAAGCGATTGATGCAATTTTCGTAACTCACGAACACGGTGATCACGGTAACGGTGTCGGAAGGTTTGGAAGAAGATACAACGTACCTATCTATGGTACGGCTGGAACATTGAACTCCATCGACACTAAGAATTGTAACACGATCGACTTGACTAGAGATGAATATCTTGAATTTGGGGATTTGAATGTGTTACCGATTTCCGTTCCCCACGATGCCCGTGAGCCATCGCAATACATTTTTGAACATGCCGAAAAGCGTTTCGGTATTCTAACCGATTTAGGTCATATCACAGAACATGTTGTTGCACACTACAAAACTTGTCATGCCCTGCTTCTCGAAGCAAATCATGACTTAGGTCAACTGTGGAATGGGTCATACCCGGAAAGTTTGAAACAGCGCATTGCTGGCGATAATGGCCACTTGTCTAACTGTCAGTCCATGGAACTGTTAGACAGGTTAGACGCACATTCGTTAAATTCGGTCGTGTTAGCCCATCTGAGCGACGAAAATAATTGTCCAAACGTGGTGAACGAACAGTTTGAACGATTTCGTACTTCTTTTAGTATTCAACTTGCTTCGCAGGAACTAGGCTCTGAATGGATTGAAGTCTGAATAAAGTTGTCGAATGGTATGTTGAGTAATTCAATTCAACTATTTATTGGAAAGATATTTTCTTAGGAGAGGTGCCAGAGTTGGTCGAATGGGCCTGACTCGAAATCAGGTGTGTCCTTTGGGCACCCAGGGTTCGAATCCCTGCCTCTCCGCCATTGACCTAGGATGAGAACTAACTAATTCCGCGTTCTTTTTTGACTAGATCCCAGGCGCGATTAATTTCACTAGCTCGTTCAGTCGCGGCTTCCATAAGAAATTTCGGTATGTCTTTACCAGCAAATTTATCTGGATGGGTTTCTGCGATTTTGCGTTTATAGGTTTTCTTTATCTGCGCATCAGATTCATCTGCAGACACACCAAGAACTGCATAGGCATCGCGAAGTTCATTTGTTCGATTATGGGTATCCGAGCCCCGAAAACGATGTCGGTCTTGCTGAAACTCGCTACGATATCGCTGTTGGTGGCTATTCAAATATGCCTGCGCAGTAACTTGGTCAATACCTAACGCGGCACCATAAGCAATCAAAATCGTAGCCTTGGCATTCGTCAGTCCATCGAGTACAGAGACGTGTAGCATCGCTTCAAAAAGTAACTCGCATGCGAGTCGTCGCATACCGGCCGACGCGCGTAGACGGTCTAAACAACGCTGAATATCAAAAGTACCAGATTTTCCTTCATTAAAGCAAGTAATCGCCACCTGTCGTTCGTTTGTAGACAACGACAAACGATCCATGAACTGAGTGGCTTGTTGAATTTCTTCGGAACTAACGCGACCATCCGACTTTGAAATATACCCCGCAACTTGAAAGAACGTGCTAAATCCGACTTCGGAAATCCTGACCGGTTCACGACGAGAAAAGTTAGTTCTTCTTCCGTGACGATAACTCGCCGTTGAAATTCGTGGTCCAAAGGTTAAATAACCGAAGATAAGCGGTAGAACAAAAATGAGCGCCCATGGACCAAAAAAGACCCAAGTAAAAAAGAGTAAAACTAATGGTACCATGAGTGACATGGGGTGAGTAAGAGGTCAAATACCGGCAATGAAATATCTTCCTTATTGTATTAACTTGTTTTTGATTTCTGTTGATCGAAATGCAACTGAATCGACCTATTCTTGATTCTTGGAGGGTCAGTCCTATTCGTGTTCAGAACATTTTTGCGAAACATCTCCATAACAACTGATTGCTAAAATTTTCTTTTTTCTAATCTATTCCCTTACATGCAGTCTTTACCTCACACTTTCGAAGTAGCACAACAAACATTTCAATCGGATGTAGTTCAGCGCTCGCAACAAACACCGGTTGTATTATTGTTTTGGACGGACCAAGTTCCGGTTTCGGTGGAAACCAAATCGATACTTGAGCGACTCGCTACTCAATTTAATGGTAAATTTGCGTTAGGGCTGATTGATGTGGCGCGAGAACCATTAATTGCTAGGCAGCTACAGATCCAAGGAGTTCCCAGTCTGCGAGTTCTGTATCAAGGAGCTATTGCAATGCAAGCGGAAGGACCACAGAGTGAACAGCAACTCCGTGATTTAATCCAACAGATCACGATGTCGTCGGGTGAAAAATTGCAATCTACACTGGAAGAAGTCCTTGCATGCGAGGACTGGGATCAAGCTTTGAAAATTGTCCGTCAATCTTTACTCGACGAACCGACAAACACCAATTTTTTGGTTGAACTAGCTGATATCTTAGTTTGTCGAGAAGAATTTGATGAAGCACTTGATGTTTTGAACAAAATACCAGCTGACTTACCCGATCGAATCAGGCCGCAACACCGATTGGAACTTGCACAGGAAGCGGCGGGTATGCGATCGGTAGATGAATTAGAACAGATTCTGAATCAAGATGAGAGTAACTTAGATGCCATTTATGAACTAGCTGTTCGGCAGGCGGTAAACAGACAGTATAAAGCAGCTTTAGAAAGATTAATGCAAATTTTGCGAATGGATCGTCAATTCCGCGACGATATTGGTAGGACGACGATGATTCGCGTGATGTCATTAATGCCAATAGATTCTCCTATTGCAAAGGACTATCGCCGCCAATTGTTCACGTATTTGCACTAATACTAAAGCACTAAACCATACTTCGTGGATCCAAAACGGTAATAGACAACATTGCAAACCTTAGGCATTCTTAAAGCTGACATTGTCGACGAACCAGAACGAACAGAGAATGGTGATTTTGACGAAATGTTTGTAGAGCTTTTCAGTGAAGTCCCACAATTCGAACATGAATTTAGAGTTTATGAGTTAACGCTCAATAAATTTCCAAAATGTGTCCATGAATGTGATTCTTACCTAATTACGGGAAGTCGATTTAGTGTGTATGACGATGAACCGTGGATTCATCAGTTAAAAAACTTCGTTAGAAGAATTCATGAAGCCAAGGTCAAGCTGATAGGTGTTTGTTTCGGCCATCAAATTATCGCTGATGCCTTAGGTGGAATCGTCTTAAAGTCGGAGAAGGGATGGGGCCTTGGTGCGCATGAATATAAGGTTGTGCATCCTAATCCGCTTTCATTTAATTGTGCCAACATTCAGTTACTGTGTAGCCATCAAGATCAAGTAGTAAAAGTACCGGATTTGGCTAAGGTCGTTCTGACCAGTAATTTCTGTGAAAACGCAGGAACAATGATTGACGAGTACATCGTGACGATTCAGGGACACCCCGAGTTTTCCAAGTCGTTTGCTAACAGTCTTTGTTGGTCGCATAAGGAAGAACTTGGGGAACAGTTCGAGAATGTAGTGGAATCTCTGACTTCAACAACAGACGAAAGTCTGGTGGCGGGATTATTAGTTTCTTTCTTGAACGACGGTTTTCTTAGGACTGACAATCGCTAGTGTTTTGGGTGCGCCGAGACTAGCTGTACGGTCGATACTTGATCTTCTGCTGGCGCATCACTCAATGCCGATGGCTGATGTAGCGCTAACTCGGCAATCAATAGCGCTAAAACAAAACCGATCATAACACCTAAGGCAATCAACGAATGTCTTGGATACATTACTCTAGATATTCTGACCATTTGTCTTGCTCCTTGAAGTTTTCTGTAATTTGTGCGAATAGTACCAATCAAGATGCAAAAAACATGCCAAAGAGTTACAAAAACGCGAACTTAAGCTAGAGGCAAATAATAAACGTCTCAGATTATCAAGTGGTTTTCTCGAAATTTGTCGGTCAAGGTTAAGGTTTTACGGTTGAGTCGGTTGGGTATTGCGTTCCCAAAACACACCTTGATCGTACCCTTGTATATGCTGCTCATTCCTTGCCGCATTTAACCGTTTCAAAGCCCAACACAAATACTCGGTATCTGTATCTATTCCACACCAACGACGATTCAGTTTTTCCGCAACTACTGCAGATGTTCCACTCCCCACGAACGGATCGAATACTAGATCGCCTTCCTGCGAGCTAGCGAGAACCAACTTCGCAAACAGTTTTTCGGGTTTTTGAGTCGGATGTGAGGTGTTTTCTGACATGGACCAAAACGGGACGGTAATGTCCGTCCAAATATTCGAGGGATGGGTGAGTCGGAAGTTCCCAGAACCCTCTTGCTGCCAATCTTTGGGCTGACCATTGGTACGGTACGGGGCGATCACCTTGCGTTTTAACTTTACCGCTTCAACATTGAAGTAATACTTCTTTGAGTTTGTACAAAACCAAATATCCTCAGTGTTGTTCTTCCAGTTAGTTTTCGCACCTCGACCTTTTTCTCTTTCCCAGGTGATTCTGTTCCGCACGAAGAATACACTTTCTAACACTGGAAAAACAATATTAGACGTCTGCCAATCCGAACAAACATACACGGTAGCATTAGGTTTCAGCAAAGGTTTCAAAGTGACGATGAGAGCTTGAAACCACTGCGAGTAACGTTCAGGAGACTTTTGCTTGAAATTGCTTTCGTTGTAGTCTTTTGTTAAGTTGTAAGGTGGGTCAAGAATCAGTAGGTCTACAAATTGAGAAGGTAAATAATTGACTATCTCAAAAATATCTCCTATTATGAGTTGGTTTTCTAGTTGCGCTGGTGTTTGTCTAGTATTCGGTTTTAGGAGTTTAGTAGCAAGTTTTTCGAATTCCTCTGGCGAGCATCTCAGAGTTCGATTTCTTGGTGCCGGAGCGGACACTGCCATATCCTACGAGATACGCACCGCTAAGTTTTAACCTTAACGGTCACAATATCGAGATCGAAGTACTTCTGATGTTCGACTTGAGTAGAAATGTGTCGTAGAATTTTGAGTGAGAAATCGTCCTCGTTAATTTCATTCGGTGCTTCTTGCAAAATCGAGATCTTGTCTTCGATATTCTCTAAGTTGGCCGATACCAAGTACTCAAGCGCGATAATATTTAACTCTTTTCGAAAAGATAGTTGAATATTGCGTACTCCTTCACTTGACTGATTGCGTAGTAGCGACAACGTCTCTTCATTTGCTAACCTTAGATTTTGTTGTACCGTTTCGGGGAGCTTCCATGCAGCAGAGTACTTCTCGATAAATTCGCTCAAGACGGCCAAAGATTCAACATTCAGTACAGTTTGCGTTTTCCGCGTACGTGAAGAGGTGATATGCCACAACATCGTCAAAAAGATTGCCGTAAGTCCTCCTACAGTCATACCATTTTGAAATAATTCACCCCAAAAGCCAACGAATAGGTTAGGAAAAATGTACTGAAATTGAAATCCTACCCCCAACCAGATTGACACACCTACGATTAGCCCAGTTCGGTAGTCGAGACCACCACGTGCAACCATTTTCATTCCGACAACGAATAGCATTCCCAGAATAATGAATAAGTATCCACCCATTACTGGAGTGGGAATCGAAACGATTAAAGTTTGCAACTTGGGTACAAATGCCGCAATCAAAAACCCGATTCCGATAAAAATCCCGATTCGGCGCGAGGCTACACCAGTTAATTCGGTAACTGCGATTGAACTTGAATAAGTAGTGTTGGGTACAACACACATCAGACCAGACAGTAAGTTACCAAAACCGTCGGCTGCGACCGCACCTTGAACGACACGATAATCTGGTGCTTTGAGCTCCCTTTGAGAGACTCGCTGAATCGCGATGGAGTCTCCTATAGTCTCGACCATACCGATGATTGTCACAAATACGAACGACGGTAGTAGAACCCAAAAGGTACTATCCACGGTAAAGTTGAATTCGAGATTATTAAAAGAAGGAAAACCGATCCAACTAGCTGCATTGACTTTGGTTGCGTCGAACATCCCTAGTGGAATCGCCACACATACACCGGCCAAGATACCGATGATCGGCGTCCATAAACGCAATAACCCTTTGGCACGAATACCGAGACCCACCCCGACCAGAACTGTGATTAGCGTTACGATAGGAGCATTGAACGATTGATGCTCAACTGCTACCGCGCTCATCATATCAAATGCAATAGGCATCACAGTTACCGGGATGAGCATCAGTACTATCCCACCTACGGTTGGCGTAAATATTTTTCGCAGTAGTGAAAGTTTTGCCGCAAACGCAAACTGAACTAATGACGACGTAAGTACGAGTAGTCCAAGCAAGAACGGACCGCCATGTTCTATCGCACTGATGCAGACGGCAATGAATGCTCCTGATGTACCCATCATTAAGACGTGACCAGACCCTAAACGCCAAACCGGCCGCGCTTGCAAAATCGTACTTAAACCACTTATGATCAAGACAGCAAATACCGCATACTCAAGGTATCCTTCGCTACCACCTCCAGCTTGAATCACAATCGCGGGAGTTAAAACAATCCCCGCGATAGTTAGCAGAACCATTTGACTGGCCAAACCAATCGACAGTAGCGTTGGAGGATTTTCGTTGACTTGATATTGGAGATTCATCACGTAACCTTATATCTCTCCGGATTAGGTTCTTATGTATTCTATCGCTTTACCTTTCTGATCAGAGTGAAATTGTCCGTTGCGATAAAGTAGTTCACCGTTCACAAATGTATGAGTAACCTTAGAGGAAAACGACATCCCTGAAAATGGAGTCCAACCACACTTGGAAAGTATCGGTGTGGAATTGACTTCGGTATGCTGGTTAGGGTCAACAACTACGACATCGGCGAAATAACCTTCACGGATAAAGCCGCGTTCCTTAACGTCAAAACGAAGTGCGGGATTATGGGAGGTCTTCGCTACAATTTGATGAATAGTTGCATCTCCAGTAATCGCGTTTTCTAATGCTGCACACAATGCGAACTCTACTAGTGGCATACCCGCAGGAGCATCTAAAAACGGGAGTTTTTTCTCGGCAAGTGTATGAGGGGCATGGTCGGTAGCAATGATGTCGATTCGATCAGTTATGAGCGCATGCCGGAGTGCATCGCGGTCATTTTGAGTTTTGACAGAAGGATTGCACTTAACAAGAGTTCCTTTTTGATCATAAGACCGAACATCGAACAATAGGTGATGGACACATACTTCACACGTGATTTGCTTGTTTTGAATATCGCCGGCATCAAATAGTGGTAGTTCGAGCGCACTCGTGAGGTGCAAGACATGCAAACGAGCACCAAACTTTTTCGCTAGCGATACCGCAAACGACGAAGAGCGAAAACATGCTTCATCCGAACGAATCGTTGCGTGCAATTCCGGTGGAGGATTAGCACCATATTGTTCACGCACCTTTGCTTCATTCCGAATTATCGTTGGGGTGTCTTCGCAGTGAGTTGCTATAACAACCGTCGAGTGAGAAAAAATCTCTTCTAATGTTCGCGGGTTATCAACTAACATATTACCGGTCGATGCCCCCATGAATACCTTGATACCGCAAGCAAGACTGTCATTTAGGTTTTTGATATCTTCAATATTGTCGTTCGTCGCACCAAGATAAAAACCGTAGTTTGCAAGTGAAGTTTGACTTGCACGTTCGTGCTTGGCGAGCAATCTTTCGCGATTGATGGTTGGTGGAACACAATTAGGCATTTCCATGTAGCTAGTAACCCCACCAGCAATAGCGGCTCTAGATTCGGTCGCAATGGTAGCTTTATGTTCCATCCCTGGTTCACGAAAGTGTACCTGATCGTCGATCATGCCGGGTAATACCCAACAACCACTGACATCGTATTCGAGTGCTCCTACTGCGATTCCACCCACTTGGCTAATGCGTTCACCGGCGAATGCTAAGTCGCCTTCTACGGTTGAATAGTCAGATACAATCGTTGCGTTTTTTAGTACGAGGGAATGAGTCATAGGTAATTTCTTTGCTAAACTAATTTTTTGTTTCTTCGACAGTTGCTTCAGTTTCGGGTAACTCGCCGCTAAGTATATTGATAATCAATTCATCGACTACCTCGAGTATTTTTTCAGATTTCTTGGATGCAAAAACCTTGTACTTGTTCGCAACCAGAATCTGTGGTACACTTGTGACCCGATAGCGGTCGGTGAGTGTTTGGTTGTCTTCGACTCGGCGTGCAAGTGTTTGACTATTGAAAAGTGCTTTGAATTGCTCGGCAGTAATTCCATAGCCATCAAAATACTCCGCCATCGTTTCTAAAGTCTCAAAGATGTACAATTTTCCTTCACCTGCAGTCTTAAAGATACGATCATGGTTTTGGTCAAGAATGCCGCGTTCTTGTAACATCCAATGAATCGTAGCCAGAACTTTAGTTCTACCTGAAAAAGCGACATGTACTCGGCGAAAAGTCACACCATCGGGTAAATTTTCTACCCAGTCATCGACAAACGATTCTAGCCGCCGACAGTGCGGGCAGTCATAAGAAAAGAACTCTATGACTTCAATCGGCTCGGTCTGTAAATCATTACCGCTTAGGGTTAGATAAGGAGGACGTTCGGCGTCGTCTGTCACCCCAAAGATATACAACAGACTGTACACGACAACGGCGCCTAAAATGAGTCCTAAAGTGCCAAGAATCACGTATCGTGCGATATCTGCTGAGGATTGCTTATTTTTCTTTTTCATATGTGTTTGATGTCCTTAATTCCCCGTTCAAATGTTGGTTTAAAGTTTTATACATGTTCTAGCGGTAACAACCAACTACGTATTATTCCACAAAGACTTTACGAAGTACACAGGTTCATGTGGCAGTACTAGCATACTCTATCGACGTACACTTTATTGATTAATGTTGTACAAGTAAAATATTGCACACAAGCTTGCATGTCATGCTTGATTTTGAAATTGTTTCGATAGTTTGATCCAATCTTATTGCATAACTATTTGGATTCACTATCATTCTCGTTTTTATCCTGAATTGGAAATGTCGTGAAGACTCTAAGTACTCGACCACACGATGTGGTACCGGAATGGTTCGTCGTTGACGCCGCAGACCATACGCTCGGGCGGCTTGCGTCTTTGATTGCTGTTAGGTTGCGTGGCAAACACAAACCACAATATACACCTCATGTCGACACGGGCGATTACATTGTTGTGATCAATGCAGAGAAAATTCAAACCACCGGGCGTAAAGAAGACGAGAAACTATACTATCGACATAGTGGATATCCAGGTGGGATAAGGTCACGCACGTTGCGTGAAATGAGAGAACGGTATCCCGAACGCATTTTGGAAATTGCGGTCAAAGGTATGTTACCCAAAAATCCACTTGGTCGAAAGATGGCAAAGAAACTCAAAGTATATCGTGGTACCGAACATCCTCACGGTGCTCAACAACCAAAAACCTTAGAGTTTTAGGAAAGGTGTTTAACAATCGATGGATTTGAATACTGGATACGGTACGGGACGCAGAAAGTCTAGTACTGCCCGCGTTTATGTTTCACCGGGCAATGGGAGAATCTTAGTAAACCGGCAACCGCTCGACGAATATTTCGGTCGAGAAACGGCGCGTATGATTATTTGTCAGCCGCTTGAGATCACGAATATGCGAGATTCGCTTGATATAAAAGTAACGGTCAGGGGAGGCGGCAGTTCTGGTCAAGCCGGTGCGATACGACACGGAGTTGCACGCGCCTTGGTAGACTATAACGATGGTCTCAAATTGGACTTACGGAAAGCCGGGTTTTTAACTAGAGACGATCGCGAAGTCGAACGGAAAAAAGTTGGCTTACGTAAAGCACGCAAGCGACCACAATACTCGAAACGCTAAGGGGAGTTGAACAGTTTTGTCAATCCTCTCGTTTGAGTCAACCAATAACAGTAGTCGACAGAGTCTTGAAGAAGGAGAACAACGGACTTGACCGAGTCAACTAACCTGACGGTATCGCGGCGATACTTGTTGTTGGCGACTTCAACGGTAACAGCTGTAGGCACAGCGGCAGCTGCAGTACCGTTTGTGCGATCATGGAATCCTAGTGCCAAAGCGCGCGCGTTGGGAGCTCCCATAAAGGTAGATATTGCAAAACTCCAACCAGGCGAGTTGCTAGGACCGGTTCCCGCTTGGCGCGGTCAGCCGATTTTCGTTCTTCATCGAACTGAAGAAGTGATCGCGCGTCTAAACGAACAAAATCGAAATTTAGCAGACGCTTACTCGAAAAAGAGTGAACAACCTGACTATGCTGCCAACTCCACCCGTTCGATTAGACCTGAGATTGGGGTCTATGTTGGGTTATGTACACACTTGGGTTGTTCTCCGAAGTATTACGGCGAGGTTCGACCACAGAAATTTGCGACGAATTGGCAAGGTGGTTTCTTTTGTCCGTGTCATGGCTCTCGCTTTGACCTTGCTGGGCGCGTCGAAAAGAACCTACCAGCTCCGACAAATCTGCCCGTTCCACCTTATCAATTTATCGCCGAAACGATTGTTCTCATTGGCGATGATACTCAGGCTAGCTAATGTCTGAATCAATTAAAAATCCAAACTGGTTATCACGTTCACTAGCTTGGGTGGATGCAAGAATTCCATGGACAAACACCCTTGAGAAACACGCCACCAAGTATTACGCCCCCAAAAACTTTAATGTTTGGTACGTTTTTGGTGTCCTAGCCTCTTTCATCCTAGGCTTGCAGTTACTTACAGGTTTATGGTTGACGATGTCGTATGAACCGACTAGCGAAGGTGCGTTTAGGTCGGTCGAATACATCATGCGCGAAGTGGATTTCGGTTGGTTGGTTCGATATTTGCACTCTACTGGTGCCTCTGCCTTTTTTCTGGTGATTTACTTACATATGTTTCGTGGATTTGCATATGGTTCCTACCGTAAACCACGCGAGTTGATTTGGCTCATTGGTATTGCTATTTACTTAGTACTGATGGCGGAAGGTTTTTTTGGGTACTTGCTTCCATGGGGTAACATGTCATTTTGGGGAGCACAGGTGATTGTTTCATTGGTCGGTGCTGTTCCAATATTTGGTCCTGATTTGATGGAATGGGTTCGTGGTGATTTTGTCATGTCAGGTATTACTTTGAATCGATTTTTCGCACTGCACGTGTTTGCGTTACCGGCGGCGCTTGTAGGTCTTGTCTTTGTACATATTGTCGCGTTACACCATGTTGGGTCCAACAATCCTGATGGAATCGAGATTAAAGAAAACAAGAATGAGAAAGGGGTTCCGGTCGACGGTATACCATTTCATCCCTATTACACGGTACATGACTTCGTCGCGGTTATCCTATTCTTGATCGCATTCTGTGCAGTTGTGTTCTACGCGCCAGAAATGTTCGGTTATTTCATCGAAAAACCAAATTTTGAAATAGCCAATTCTCTGAAGACCCCAGAACACATTGCGCCAGTCTGGTACTACACTCCTTTTTATGCGATGTTACGTGCCGCAACTTTCCCGTTGTTTGGTTTGGACGCTAAATTTTGGGGATTGGTGGTAATGGCTGGAGCAATTCTTATTCCCGCCGCGCTACCTTGGTTGGATCGAAGTCCTGTGAAATCCATCCGTTACAAAGGTAGGATTTCAAAGTTTATGCTGGGACTGTTGGTCGTGAGTTTCATCGTGTTAGGGTATCTTGGAACGATTCCCCCCTCACCATTAGCAACTGCTATTGCGCAAATTGGCACAATGTTGTACTTTTCATATTTTCTATTGATGCCTTGGTATACAAGAAGAGAAAAAACTAAACCAGTTCCTGAACGCGTGACCGGCGGACACTAGTTATTAAGGTGCCAACATGAAAAGCACGTTCGTTGGAATGGTAATCATCACTTTGATTTGTGGTGTTAGTCTCTTCGGTGCTGAGACGGATTGGGAACTTGAACCGATGAAACCGGATCTAAAGGATCAAGATTCGTTGCAAAGGGGTTTAGCGCTTTACCGTGACTTCTGTTTTGGGTGTCATTCATTGCAATACCAACGTTATGAAAAAACTGCAGATGACCTAGGCATTCCCCACGATCTGATGGAAGAATATGTTCTCGTAACGGGAGAACCAATCGGTTCTTATATGTCCAATTCGATGTCCATGGAAGATGCTAAGAAATGGTTTGGAGCGGCACCCCCTGATTTAACCATGGTAACTCGAGTACGCAGTCCGAAATGGGTTTACAACTTCTTGCAAACTTTTTACATCGATGAATCACGTCCTTTTGGTGTTAACAACAAGGTATTCCCTAATGTCGCGATGCCGCATGCGTTACTACCACTCCAAGGAGTTGCAATAGAGGAATGCTTTGGGTATCAAAGTCTAGACGTACTGTTACGCGACGAAGTGATTGAAGCGGCGATTCGAGAAGGTACGTACGAACCTGAGGAATATGATCAAGGATTTGGTCGTGAACTCAACTGTCCTGAACTCAAGGTCATTGCTGGTACAGGTAGCATGTCCGAAGAGGAATTCGAGCAAGCAACTTTTGACATTGTCAATTTTTTACACTACATGGGTGATCCGTCCAGACAAGCACGTATGGATTTAGGTAAATACGTAATTGGATTTTTGATTGTTCTACTAATTTTTGCTTACCTACTACGACGAGAATATTGGAAAGACATACCTAAACCGGCGCGCTCTCCTGCAGAACACATGCCCACAGAACATTAAAGGAAAAAAACTTTGAGTATTTCCGGCCGTCGTACACCAATACTTTTTTACACACATAGCGCCGATCAGTATTGCCACCGTGTACGCATGGTTTTGCGAGAGAAACGAATCATCGTACGAGAGATTCAAATAGATCAGGTAGACGTTGAAGATGATTTACCTGAGAATCCCACTGGCGAAGTACCGACTCTAGTGGATCGAGATTTTGTATTGTTTCACAGCAATGTGATCATGGAGTATCTAGATGAACGTTATCCACATCCACCTCTTTTACCAATTTACCCGGTCGCACGGGCGAAAGCACGATTGTTAATTCAACGGATCCAACGTGATTGGGCCGAACGCGTAGACATTATTGTCGGTAAAGGATACCGACAGCAACAACGCGAACGCGCCCGAAAACAATTGCGTGAAAGTGTGATTTCTTATGCGTATTTGCTGTCCGATCAAAAATACTTTATTGATAATGATTTTACCGTTGTTGATTGTTGTGCCGCGCCAGTATTATGGCGGCTCGATCACTTGGGGATCAGATTGCCTGAGAGACAGACAAAGAGTCTCAGGCGATATATGAATTTGGTCTTTTCACGTGGCTCATTTCAGCGCAGTCTAAGTGAGATTGAAGAAGAGTGGCATAAACTCCCCTAGCTAGACTCTCATGACTACATCTTTTCAACCGTATTTCATTGATGCCATGATCCGATGGTTGGATGATAATAACTTGGTACCTTATATAGTGTTGCGAACAGACATACCAGGAGTGAAGGTACCTGCGGGCTATGCCCAAAACAACAGACTAGTGCTTAATGTGTCTAGGCGAGCAGTTCATAATTATTGCAAGACCGAGGACGGAATTGCGTTTGACGCGCGCTTTCAGAGCAATTCATTTCATGTACAACTACCGGTGAATGCAATTGTCGCAGTTCAGACTAAAGACAAAGCAGTAGGCTTTAGTTTTGAAGACAATGACACGGCAACATTTTCGTTCGATTTAGACAAACACGAAATCGCTCGGTCAAGATTTCAAGTGGTCGACTAAGCATTCAATCCCCCCGAGGGTCTTTACACGCTTGTCGAATCATTAACAAGTCACGTAACCTAATTTCTCAGTACAATTCAGAAGGGTAAATTGTCGGATGCCATATCAATATATCATGTTGATTGAGATAACGGTGAAGACACATGGTAAAGTCAAGAACTAAGTGTTTAATAAATCACCAAGTCCACACAAATCGAATAGTTGATATAGTTAAACATACTCAATACAACACGTTCAATACTGTTGTTGTATTCGCACTAGTTTTATGTTTCTTCGTTAGTTCCGGTGGAACAAGCGCGGAAGGTTTAAGAGTTTCCGGAGCATTTAAACCATCGTTACCCGATGTTGCTCCACAGGTCAATCTGGCATTCACACGACCGTATATTTTTGAATACAAAGTCTATTTGCCCAGAACGACCAGCGTCGAACGCGACAAATTCCACTCAATTTCTACTATTGGACCGCAAAAGATTGGCATACATCGTGATTTGCCTGAGCGATATCGAGGTGAACTAAAGCATTCACTCACGTGGCGTAAACGCGACGATGGTATCGTGGCACACCTCTTAGTTCATTCACCCGATGCCGAATCGGTGCGTTTTTTGGCAGATCTCAGTCTCCCGGTTGGTGCTTCATTGAATTTTTATGAGATAACGACCTCCCCCCACATTAGTGTTATACATAGCTACGATGTGCATGCGCAAGGACTTGAAGAGTCTTCTAAGTTCTGGTCACCCATTGCTTCTGGTGAAAGCATTGGGGTTGAGATATTGTTACCCGATGAAGCCTCAAAAGAACATTTTGAACTTAAATTACTCAAGATCGCGCATGGCTACGAACGATCGTTTACAGCCGCTACAAATGTGCAAGAGTGCACCAATCATATCGACGTTCAATGCGCGATTGACGATGGAGACATTTCGGAAGAATCGGTTTCAACTAGCATGCGCCTTCGGTATGAGAGTGAAGGTGTGACTTATGCGTGTTCAGGGACAATCCTAAATGTCCCTAATGACGGGGAAGATGTTTGGATTCCTTACATTATGACCGCTGAGCATTGTATTTCAACTTCGGCCGAAGCCGATTCAGTGGTCGCTTACTGGAACTACCAGTATGAGCAATGTGGCGGCACATCTTTGAGTAGTGACTACACTTCAACCCCGGGAGGTGCTGACCTCTTAGCTACTTATCCAGAAGGCGACCAAACACTAATTCGCCTGCGAAATGACGCCCCAGCTGGAACCTTTTTCTCGGGGTGGTGGGTTTCCGATGTTGAATCAGGTGAAACTGGTATCTGTTCTGGCCATCCTACCCCTGGGATCAAAAAGTTTTTCTCAGGAACGACCACGGGAAATTTCGATGTAAATGTTTGTGCTGACGAAGACGGTAACGATTGCGAATTGCTCGTCGATCTTATTGAACTTGAGCTAGAGAATGGTGCGATTGAAGGTGGTGCTAGTGGATCTGCCCTGAGAATAAACCATCCAGAGGACAACGAGGATTACTTTGTTGGTGTGTTATCCGCAAAATCCACAGATCACCCACCGTGTGAAGGTGGTGTCGGTTATTTTGGTGAGTTTCGACATTTTTATCCCGACGTGGCGCAGTGGTTAGGTGCTGAAACAGAACCGGAACCTGACGACGTTCATGGCGATACGGAAGATACTGCAACTGTTGTCGAATTACAGTCTGGAACGGAAGGACTTATTAACGACGAAAACGATATTGATTACTTTGAGGTCACAGTCGAGCAAGTGGGTACACTAGTGATATACACGACTGGTTCGATCGATACCACAGGTACCGTAACAAACGAAGATGGCTCAGTCGATTTAACTGACGAGGACAGCGGTAACGACCTGAATTTTTTAATTAATTTCGCCGCTGATCCTGGAACCTATAGCATTAAGGTCGAGGGTAACCAATCGTCAACTGGCAGCTATATACTCGTCGTTGAGTTTGAGGTACACAATGAACAGAACGACGACTTGGACGACCATGGCGATACTGAGGATACCGCAACACCGCTTGAACTAGATTCTACAACCGTGGGGGAGATTGACGACGAAGAAGACATAGACTATTTTGAAATCGTAATCGATCGTGCAGGTACATTAAAAATTTTTACAACTGGTGATCTTGATACGACCGGTACCGTCACCAATGAGGATGGTACTGTGGACATTTTTGATGACGACAGCGGAGAAGATCTTAACTTTTCGATTACGTTTGATGCTGCCGTTGGAACCTATTACATTAAAGTCGAAGGCCATTCTACATCGACTGGAACCTACACACTACACACAGAGTTTGAGGCTCACGACGACCATGGCGATACCAAAGAATCAGCTACCACTATATCTTCAAGTGCGCGTAATTGGAAGTTCTCGACCGTGGCTTACATTAACAATGCTTTCGATCAGGACGTCTTTGAGTTAGTTTTTTCACGCAAAACGAAGATAACGATTTATACTGAAGGTGAAACTGATACAGTTGGTCGGTTAACAAACTTGAACGATGTCGACATCGTGGAAGATGATGATATTTGCGACGAAAATGACGAAGACTGCGAAGAAAATTTAAACTTTTCGCTAACTTATACCGTTGATGAAGGCACTTATTACCTATATGTTTCCGGTGAAATAACGGAAAAGTCCGAGTACACGCTTAAGATAGAGACGGATGCTGACCAGGTCAGTGAATAACTTGCACTGATTTGTATCGAACTCGGACCACTAAACTGGTCTTAGATCAGGAAAAAGATTGCCGCCGCAGTGATGGGAGGGTTGGAAGTTCTCGATCTCAGAAACGATGTTTTCTAATTTACCAGAAACCCACTCGTGTTTGTTTGGGAATTTTTTGTGAATATGAGTTTCTATTTCTTGATACCATGGGGTTTTGAGACTGTGTCTCAATTGAAATTGTCGTTTTGGGTCAGAGGTCTGAAACGAATTTAGTTGCATTTTCACATCTTTTGCGACACCTACTTTGAATTCACCGGGATAATTTGAATTAGAAATTACATAGACGTATTTTTGGTCTCGGCACTGTTCTTCCTGGTCGGTACGATGTGGCGGGTCGGAAATAAAGATTATTTTGCTGCTATCAAGTTTTTGTTGATTGTCGGTTGTTGACTGTAGTACCTTTTCCTTTTCGAATCGGTTTCGTATTTGAGTCTGTACCTCTGTTACCATGTCGACTCCAATCCACTTTCTTTTAAGTCGTTCGGCAACTATACAAGCAGTTGCAGAGCCACAAAAAGGATCTAGTACTACATCATCTTTATTCGTACTTGTTTGAATGATCCGTTCCAATAGTGCTAGTGGTTTTTGTGTCGGATAACCTGTTCGTTCTCTGCTCGTCCGACCGACCGCGTCAATGTTTGTCCAATAATCTCTTAGATTTACTAGTGTGAAATAACCTGCACTATCCCGATATAGTTTGATCTTGGTTTTTGAAAACAACACCTCTTGATAGGTTCCCCATTCATCCGAGTAGGTTGGTTTCTTCGGCGAATGTTGAAGTTCTCCCGTGAGATATGACTTTTCCTTGGATGTATTGAAAATTGTTTCTCTGTGATCTCTACTGTAATAAAGAATAATGTCGTGCTTTTTGCCGTAATGTCGTTTAGTTTGACCTCCTGTTCTGTAACACCAGGCAATTTCGTTTCGAAAGTTCTTTTCACGGAATATACAATCCATTGTTGTTTTCAAATAATGGCTCATCGTCGGATCGCAATGAAGATAAATCGATCCAGGCAACTTCAGTACTCTATAGCATTCAAGGAGTCTGATAGCTATATAGACTAAATACGCAAAGTTGTATGGTTTACCGATGCCTCTTATACCTACTAAATACTGATAAAGCTCTGAGTTGTCTTCTTTGATTGTCTTTAGGTATTCGTTTTTGAGGTCGTCTTCTCGAAAGATGTCTTTAAAGCTCGTACCAGCGGCAGGAGAACTGATTGGTGCAGTAAATTTTTTATTTTTGTTGAATGGAGGATCGAGGTAGATTAAGTCAATGCTCTTTGAGTTTATTCCTCGAAGGATTTCTAAGTTGTCATTAAAAAATATCGTACGATTCTGTACGTTACATGCCGTCATAGTGTTATTCGTTGTAGGATAGAATGTGTGGTTTCCTCACAGAATGAAACAGAAGCAGTTTATGTGTTGTTTAGTCAAATTTTGCAAAAAATTTCATAATCATATCATTTCCCGACGCGTTGAAACGATTAGTTTAACAAGTAATGTCTATAA